>NZ_CP054839.1:915988-1221318 GCF_018141105.1 Saccharopolyspora erythraea
CGTCCCGGTGGCGCGCAACGTGGGTTCGCTGCCCGGCGCTCGCGCGGGTTCGCTGCACGACGAGGCATTCGTGCTCGATGTGACCAGCGGTGCCGACGTGATCGCCGTGGCGATCCCCGGCCGCCCGATGGAGGACGGCCGCAAGCTGCTCGACGCGGTGCCGGGGCTGTTCGCGGCGGCGCGCAAGCACGGCGCGCGAATCGGTGTCGTGGGCGGTGCGGGCAGCCTGCGCGTGTCGGAGGACGGGCCCCGGCTGATCGACACGCCGGAGTTCCCGGCGGAGTTCAAGGACGAGGCGGGCTCGCACGCCGAGGTGCTGGAAGCCTTCCGCCAGGCGCCGGCGGAGGTCGACTGGTTCTACCTCAGCCCCGCGGCGGTCTTCGGCTCGTACGCGCCCGGCGAGCGCACCGGCCGCTACCGGACGGGCGGGGACGTGCTGTTGACCGATGAGGAAGGCGTCTCCGCGATCGGCGGTGACGACTACGCGATCGCCTTCGTCGACGAGGTGGAGTCGGCCGTGCACTCGCGCTCCCGGTTCACGGTGGCGTACTGAGACTGACGGGCGCGGACGGCGCCGGGGCGCGGAGGCAGCCCCGGCGCCGCCCGCCCTGAGCCGGCCAGGCGTCATCCGAACGCGCGGTCTCGTCACGGTTTGATCGCCGAGGGGCATATGGGCGCTTCGCCGGGGTTAAGTTGACCCGCATGGCTGCCAACGCGAGCTCTGGTGACAACGAGGTCCCGGAAGACGGCAACGGCGTCCCGGAACCGACCTGGAAGGCGCGCCTCAAGCAGGTGGGCCCGGGGGTCATGGCCGCGGCGACCGGCGTCGGCGCGGGCGACCTGGTCGCGACCATGGTCGCGGGCGCCCGCTACGGCTACGCGCTGTTCTGGGCGGTGGTGCTGGGCACCGCGTTCAAGCTCGCGCTGGGCGAGGCCGTCGGGCGCTGGCACCTCGGCTCCAACCGCACGATGCTCTCGGGCTGGCGCACGCTCGGCCGGTGGGCGACCGGCTACTTCGGCGTCTACATCGTGGTCTGGGGCTTCATCTACGGCGCCACCGCGATGTCGGCGTCGGCGCTGCCGCTCAACGCGATGTTCCCGGTCCTGCCGGTCGGCGGCTGGGCGGTGGTGTGCGGGCTGGCCGGGCTCGGCCTGGTCTGGTTCGGCCGCTACGCCCTGCTCGAGAAGGTCATGACGGTGCTGGTCGGCATCATGTTCGTGACCGTCGTGGGTACCGCGCTGATGGTCGGTCCGAACCTGTTCGAGCTGACCAAGGGCCTGGCGCCGTCGCTGCCGGAGGGCTCGGTGGCCTACGTGCTCGGCCTGATGGGCGGTGTCGGCGGCACCATCACGCTGGCCGCCTACGGCTACTGGACCTTCGCCAAGGGCTGGCGGTCGCCGAAGTGGATTCCGTTCATGCGGACCGACAACGCGGTCGGTTACATCACCACCGGGATCTTCGTGGTCGCGATGCTGGTGGTGGGTTCGGAGATCCTGCTCGGCCAGGAGCTGACCGAGAGCGACAAGGGACTGCTCACGCTCGGCGAGCGGCTCGCGGTGGACTACGGCCAGTGGGCGCGGATCCCGTTCCTGGTCGGCTTCTTCGCCGTCGCGTTCACCTCGGTGATCGGGGTGTGGAACGGCGTCAGCCTGCTGTTCGCCGACTGGTGGCGGACCTGGCGGATGCCGAAGGAGGCGCCGGAGGAGACCGCCGAGACCTACGACCACAAGGCCGGCATGCACAGCACGCCGTACCGGATCTACCTGCTGTGGCTGACCTTCCCGCCGATGTTGCTGCTGTTCCTTGGCAAGCCGTTCCAGCTCACGATCATCTACGGCGTGCTCGGCGCGCTGTTCATGCCGTTCCTGGCGGGCACCCTGCTCTTCCTGCTCAACTCGAAGTCGCACATGCCCGCGCCGCACCGGTCGCGGTGGCTGTCCAACGCGATACTCGCGCTGTGCCTCCTGCTGTTCGTGGGAGTGGCGGTGAACGAGATCATCGGCATGTTCGAGTGAGAGTTGGGGCACTTCGCCGCCTGGATGGAAATTTGAAGCCTCAAGAAAGCGTTGGCGCCGGGGACTCTCCGTGTCACCCCGAGGAGGACGCTTCATGACGGCCACCGACCAGGCCCCCGCCCTGGAGATCGAGCAGCACGTCCAGGACCTGCTGTTCCGCGAGGCCCGCACCGCCAACACCTTCAGCGACGAGCCCGTCACAGACGAGCAGGTCCGCGCCATCTACGACCTGGTCAAGTGGGGACCGACGTCGATGAACCAGCAGCCGTTGCGGGTCGTGCTGGTGCGCTCGGACGAGGCCAGGCAGCGGCTGCTGCCGCTGATGGGGGAGGGCAACCGGGAGAAGACCGGCAAGGCGCCGCTGGTCGCGCTGCTGGGCACCGACACCGAGTTCCACGAGAAGCTGCCCCGGCTGTTCCCGCACTTCCCGGGCGCCAGGGACGTCTGGACCGACGACGACTTCCGCGCCAGGCACGCGCGGCTGAACGCGGCCCTGCAGATCGGCTACTTCATCGTCGGCGTGCGCGCCGCCGGGCTGGCCGCGGGCCCTATGACCGGGTTCGACGCCGACGCGGTGACCAAGGAGTTCTTCCCCGAGGGCCAGCAGGCCCTGGTCGCGGTCAACCTCGGCAAGCCGGGCCCCGACGCCTGGTTCGAGCGGCTCCCGCGCCTGGACTACGACGAGGTCGTCACCACCGTCTGAGAGCTGTCGTCGAACTCAGCCGCACACGGCGAACAGGAAGGCCCCGGTCCGCGCGGACCGGGGCCTTTCGCCGCGAAGGCGCCTGATCAGGCCTTGCCGTCGAAGAGGCTGGTGACCGAGCCGTCCTCGAAGACCTGGTGGATCGCCTCGGCGACCAGCGGGGCGATCGAGAGCACCGTCAGCGTGTCGAAGCGCCGCTCCTCGGGGATCGGCAGCGTGTTGGTCAGCACGACCTCCTTGGCACCGCACGAGGACAGCCGCTCGACCGCCGGGCCCGACAGGACCGCGTGGGTGGAGGCGATGATGACGTCCTTCGCGCCCGACGCGAGCAGCTGCTCGGTGGCCTTGGTGATGGTGCCGCCGGTGTCGATCATGTCGTCGACCAGCACGCACAGCCTGCCCTCGACGTCACCCACGACGCGGTTGGCCACGACCTGGTTGGGCTTGCTGGGGTCACGGGTCTTGTGGATGAACGCCAGCGGCGTGCCGCCGAGGTCGTCGGCCCACTTCTCGGCGACCCGCACCCGGCCGGAGTCCGGCGAGACCACGGTGATGTTCTGGTCGTGGTAGGTGTCGCGGACGTAGCTGGCCAGCATCTTCTGCGCGAACAGGTGGTCCACCGGCCCGTCGAAGAAGCCCTGGATCTGGTCGGTGTGCAGGTCCACCGCCATGATCCGGTCCGCGCCCGCGGTCTTGAACAGGTCGGCCATCAGCCGCGCCGAGATCGGCTCGCGGCCCTTGTGCTTCTTGTCCTGGCGGGCGTAGCCGTAGAACGGCATGACCACGGTGATGCGCTTGGCGCTGGCGCGCTTGAGCGCGTCCACCATGATCAGCTGCTCCATGATGGCGTCGTTGAGCGGGTTGCAGTGCGACTGGATGACGAACGCGTCACAGCCGCGCACCGACTCGTCGTAGCGGACGAAGATCTCGCCGTTGGCGAACTTGTACGCGGCCTGGGGCGTGACCGTTACGTCGAGCTGCTTGGCCACCTCCTCGGCAAGTTCCGGGTGACTGCTCCCGGAGAAGAGCTTGAGGCTCTTCTTCGGGGTCGCAGACATGGCACTCACGGTCATCGTCCCTCCCCGTTGACTCCCGGCGTTGGGCGTCACTCTGTCGGATTGGTGGTTGTTACTTCGGTTTCCGACCGCTGGTCGGCTTGCGCCCGCTGTGCGGCCTCGTCGGCGGCGGTACCCGGGCGGCGCCTGGCCACCCAGCCATCGATGTTGCGTTGCCTCCCCCGCGCGACCGCCATCGCGCCGGGGGGGACGTCCTGGGTGATGGTCGACCCGGCGGCGGTGTAGGCGCCGTCGCCGATCTCGACCGGGGCGACGAACGTGTTGTCCGCGCCGGTGCGGGCGTGCGAACCGATCACCGTGGGGTGCTTGGCCACGCCGTCGTAGTTGACGAAGATCGTCGCGGCACCGATGTTGCTGTACTCGCCGATGGTCGCATCTCCGACGTAGGTCAGGTGCGGGACCTTCGTGCCCTCGCCGATCCGGGAGTTCTTGACCTCGACGAACGTGCCGATCTTGCCCCTGGCGGCCAGCCGGGTGCCGGGGCGCACGTAGGCGAAGGGGCCCACCGTCGCGCCCGGGCCGATCTCGGCGCCGTCGCCGTGGGTGCGCACGACCTTCGCGCCGTGGTGCACCGTGCAGCCGGTCAACGTCGTCTCCGGGCCGATGGTCGCGCCCTCTCCGACCGTGGTGCCGCCGCGCAGCTGCACACCGGGCTCCAGCACCACGTCGCGGTCGAGCTCGACGTCGCAGTCCAGCCACACCGACGCCGGGTCGACGACCGTGACGCCCTTGCGCATCCAGTGCCGCAGCAGCCGCTGGTTGAGCTCGGCGCCGAGCCGGGCCAGCTGCACCCGGTCGTTGACGCCCTCGACCAGCCACGGGTCGGAGCAGACCAGCGCGCCGACCGGCCTGCCGTCGGAGCGCGCGATGGACAGCACGTCGGTGAGGTAGAGCTCGCCCTGCGCGTTGTCGGTGGAGATCCTGCTCAGCGCGTCGGAGAGCACCTCGGCGTCGAAGGCGTAGACGCCGGAGTTGATCTCGGTGATCTCCGCCTGCTCCGGGGTGGTGTCCTTCTGCTCGACGATGCCGGTGACCTGGCCCGCGGTGTCGCGGACCAGCCGCCCGTAGCCGGTCGGGTCCTCGACGACGGCGGAGAGCACGGTGACCGCGTTGCCGGAGTCGCGGTGCTCGGCGAGCAGGGCGCGCAGGGTGTCGGAGTCGAGCAGCGGCACGTCGCCGTAGCTGACGAGAACGGTGCCGGTCAGCCGGCCCGCCAGCGGCTCGAGCCCGCAGGCGACCGCGTGGCCGGTGCCGAGCTGCTCCTCCTGGACCACCGTGCGGACGTCGCGGTCCAGCGAGTCGGCAACGCCCTTGAGATGCTCGCCGACGGCGTCGCGGCCGTGCCCGAGGACCACGACCAGCTCGTCGGGACCGATGCCCGCGGCGGCCCGCACCGCGTGCTCGACCAGCGGCCTGCCCGCGAGCCGGTGCAGCACCTTGGGCGTGGCCGAACGCATCCGGGTGCCCTCGCCCGCGGCCAGCACCACCGTGCTGACGCTCGCCGAAGGCTCGCCGGACGCACTGCGGGCAGACGGGCGGGCGTTCTCGCCCATGAGCATCAGCGCTCTCCCTTGTCTCTGGAAGCTGCCCGTGGCAGAGCCGCCGCCTGGCGGCGGGCCGCGGGTCGGCTTCGCTGCGGGGACCGACGCACCGGCTGGCGCGTGCTTGTGGCGTCCAAGCGGGTGAAGGGTAACCGGGGGAGTCGGACCCGCGGCCGGTGCCCCTGCCCGCTTGCTCGGCGCTGCGATGGTACCGCCCATCGGGCGCTCTTCCGCTCGCCGGTGTGCTCCGAGCAGCGGGTTTTCCCACTACGCAGGGGGTATCGAGGTCCTGCTCACAGCTCGTCCGGACGGGCTCACAGCGCGTCCGGCGGAGTCCAGACCGCGTGCCGCGCACCCTCCGGCGCACCGCTGCTGCCGGGGAACGCCGAGACCTGGTTGCCGCCGCCGCGCTTGGCCTGGTACATCGCCGCGTCGGCGCGGGCCAGGACCTGCCCGCCGGACTCCTGCGGGCGCATCGCGACCACGCCGATCGACAGCGTCACACCCCGCGAGAGCTGGTGGGGCAGCCGGTCGACGGCCTCCACGGTGCGTTGCAGCGCCGCCTCGGCCGCGGTGAGCGTGACACCCGGCAGGAGGACGACGAACTCGTCACCGCCGTAGCGGGCGACGAAGTCGTCGGTGCGCAGCGTGTCGCGCAGCGTGCTGGCCACCACCCGCAGCACGTCGTCGCCCTCGGCGTGCGAGCAGCGGTCGTTGACCCCCTTGAAGCCGTCGAGGTCGACCAGCGCCACCGACAGCGGCTGGGAGTCGTGCCGGTCCTGCAGCTTGTCGAGGCGTTCGTCCAGCGCGCGGCGGTTGGACAGCCCGGTGAGCGGGTCCTGCAGCGCCTGCCGGGTGATCGCGTCGTGGCGGTGGTTGAGCCGGTAGTTGTCCAGCCGGGTGGCCAGGGTGGACAGCCGCACCTCGCGCATGGTCCACAGCTCGGTCTCCAGCTCGAGGGCGTAGTCGCGCAGGGCCTCGCTGGTGCCATCGGCGTCGAGCTCGGAGAGCTGGGCGTACTCGCGGGCCAGGGAGATCCGCAGCGTCGGCTCGGAGTTGTCGTCCTTGAGGTCGGTCCGGGTCTCCGACAGCAGCCGCACCGCCTCCTCGCCCCGCCCGGCGCCGCTGAGGCACCGCGACAGCGCGATCGCGACGATGATCTGCTCGCGCGGGTGCATCGAGCGGTCCAGGTCCCGCAGCGACTCCAGCCGCTCGATGTGCTCGACGTGCGGCTGGGCGAGCGCGTGCGCCGCGCCGAGCACCGGCATCTGCTCCGAGGCCGGCCGGTCGGCGACCCGCGGGAACAGCGACTCCCGCCACGGGCCCTCGACGGCGACCGCAATAGCGGATGCCGTGGCGAAGCGGTCGGTGGCCTCGGCGACCTGCCCGATGCGCTCCAGGCGCAGGCCCCAGCCGAGCAGCATCCGGCAGCGGTTGATCATGTGCACGGCGATCTCGTGCGGGCCGCCGCTCTCCCGGATGCGCTGGTGGGCGCGCGCCATCACCTGGTCGGACATCTCGTACACGCCGAGCTGGGTCAGCACCAGCCCGATGTCGATCAGGGCCTGCGCCAGCAGCCGTTCCCACGAGCGGCGGCCGAGCGTGGCGTCGGGCACCAGCTCGTTGTCGAGCATGCTCATGCCGTTGGCGATCTCGGTGAGCGCGCTGTCCTCGCTGCCCGCCAGCAGCGCGCGCCTGCCGCGCAGGGCGTGGGCGTCGGCCTCCAGCACCTGCAGGCCGTGGCGGCGGGAGTGGGTGAGCAGCTCGTCGAGCAGCGCGTCGGCGCTGTCGAGCAGGTCGGGGACCGAGAGCCGGATGGCCGCGCAGTGGCGCAGGAGCTGGGCGACGATCCGGGGCTCGCCGCGGCGCTGCGCCTCGTTGAGCAGGTTGTCGGCCTCGCGGACGGTGCTGCGCTGGCCGAGTGCGTCGCTGTGCTGACCGACGGCGTTCAGCTCGCGTGCGCGTCCGACCAACCACGCGTCCGAGACCTCGCTCAGCGTGGTTGCCGCTTCTTCGCGCACGGCCGTCGTCTCGTCGTGCAGCGGCGCACACCCCCTGTCAACAATTCCTCCCGGCCCCGCTGGACCGCCGCCGGCGGTCGTCACGGGTGCTCCAGGAGGGCCGGTCGCTCCGCCGCCAGGATTCGAACCTGGACCATCGGAACCAAAATCCGAGGTGCTGCCTTTACACCACGGCGGATCGGGCCCTGCTGGCGTACCGGGAGGCCCCGGCACGTCCGGCGGGTCGGGCACTGCCGGTGCGTCGTGCCCTGCCGACGTGGCGAGCACGGCCGGTGCGTCGCGCCGTCGGCCCGCCCCCGGCAACGCCGCCAGAGCCTACCGGCCCGGCGACGCGGCCGGTGTTGTCCAGCCGACATCGTGACATGTCTGTCCAGTGATGTTGACCTCGGCCCGCTGCCGCGTATCCGCCTGCCCGCTCGCACGTGCCTTCGACGCGGGTGCCGGGGGCGCGGTTTCCAGCTCGCGAGCCCCTTTCGGGTGAAGAATCGGACGAGGCGGACACGCCCGGTGGTTTGCGACACGCCGTGATTCAGGCCCCTGGGGGTGACGATTCTGCATCGACTAACTTACGCTTTCGTAGGTTACGGTCCCGTAGGCTGGAGGTGTTGCGGGACCGGATCTCCCGGTGCTGACAGCCGTTTTCCCACCTCCCCAACGCCATTCGAGGTATTGAGCATGACCGCAGCAACCGAGCGCGTCGCCGCTCCGGGCGACGGCGCCGAGTCCGGGCCGAAGCCGCTGACCACGGGGCCGCAGACCGTCGGACGGTCGTCCTTGGTGTACGTCTTCCTGCTGATTCCGATGGCCGCGTTGATCGCCTCGGTGCCAGTCCTGTGGGGCTGGGGCGTCGGCCCGGTGGACCTCGCTCTGGCAGTGGCGTTCTGGCTGATCAGCGGCCTGGGCGTCACCGTCGGCTTCCACCGCTACTTCACGCACGGCTCCTTCAAGGCCAACCGCGGGGTGAAGATCGGCCTGGCCATCGCCGGAATGCTGTCGCTCCAGGGGCCGGTGATCACCTGGGTCGCCGACCACCGGCGCCACCACGCCTTCTCCGACCGCGAGGGCGACCCGCACTCGCCGTGGCTGTTCGGCACCTCGGCAATCGCGCTGACCAAGGGCTTCTGGCACTCCCACATGGGCTGGATGTTCAGCCGTGACATGACCAACGAGGACCGGTTCGCCCCCGACCTGCTCAAGGACCGCGACATCGTCTGGGCCAACAAGCTGTTCCCGGTGTGGACGGTCGTGAGCTTGCTGCTGCCCGCGGTGCTGGGCGGCCTGCTCACCTGGTCGCTGTGGGGCGCGCTCACCGCGTTCTTCTGGGCGGGCCTGGTTCGGGTGTCGTTCCTGCACCACATCACGTGGTCGGTGAACTCGATCTGCCACATGATCGGTGAGCGGCCGTTCAAGAGCCGCGACAAGGCGGCCAACTTCTGGCCGCTGGCGATCCTGTCGTTCGGTGAGTCCTGGCACAACTCCCACCACGCCGACCCGACCTGCGCCCGCCACGGCGTGCTGCGCGGCCAGCTCGACATGTCGGCGCGGCTCATCTGGTTCTTCGAGAAGGTCGGCTGGGTCTGGAAGGTGCGCTGGCCGAACGAGAAGCGCCTCGCGCGGATCGCGGTGACCGACTACAAGGGCTGACCGCGGGCCCGGCCGCCCCCGCCGCGCGACGCGGCGGGGGCGGCTTTTTCATCAGGTGCGCACGTGGTGCCGCCGAGCACGACCTAGGGTGATGCGAGTGGTGGCGAGGCGACGGCGCAGCGCGCCCGAGGCAGCGAGTGGACGCACGTCCGCCCGGACGGCGCGGGTGCGGATGACGGGCAAGGAACGGCGGCAGCAACTCCTGGACGTCGCGCGCGAGCTCTTCGCCGAGAAGGGTTTCGACGGCGCCTCCATCGAGGAGATCGCCCACCGCGCGGGGGTCTCCAAGCCGGTCGTCTACGAGCACTTCGGCGGCAAGGAGGGCATCTACGCGGTGGTCGTCGACCGCGAGATGCGCCACCTACTCGACCTGATCGTTTCCGCGCTGTCGGCGGGGCATCCCCGCGAGCTGCTCGAGCAGGCGGCGCACGCGCTGCTGGAGTACATCGACAACTCCACCGACGGCTTCCGCATCCTGGTGCGCGACTCGCCGGTCGCCAGCACCAGCGGCACCTTCTCCAGCCTGCTCAACGACATCGCCAGCCAGGTCGAGCACATCTTCGGGCTGCAGTTCAGCGCCAAGGGCTACGACAAGAAGCTGGCGCCGCTCTACAGCCAGGCCCTGGTCGGCATGGTCGCGCTGACCGGCCAGTGGTGGCTGGAGGTGCGCAAGCCGAAGAAGGAGGAGGTCGCCGCGCACCTGGTGAACCTCGCCTGGAACGGCCTCTCGCACCTGGAGCACAAGCCGACCCTGCGCAGGCCGAAGTAGCCTGCCGCCCGGTCTGGATCGCGCCGCGCCGGACCGCGAGCTGTAGCTTCGCCTCATGGCCGCGCACGATCCGGACGCCCCGCGGGAACGCGGGACCGCCGCTCCGACGGTGGCCAGCCGGCTGTTCCGGATCCTCGACGCCTTCTCCGCGCAGCGTCCGGCCATGACCCTGTCCTCGATCAGCAGGCACAGCGGGCTGGCGCTGACGACCACGCACCGGCTGGTCGGCGAGCTCACGCGCTGGGGTGCGCTGGAGCGCGACGCGGCCGGGCGCTACCGGATCGGCCTGCGGCTGCACGAGCTGGCCGCGCTCGCGCCGCGCGGGATGTTCCTGCGCGAGATCGCGATGCCCTTCCTCGGCGACCTGTACGAGGCGACCCATCAGAACGTCCAGCTCGGGGTGCTCGACGGCACCGAGGTGGTCTACGTCGAACGCCTCTCCGGCCGTGGCGCCGTGCCGGTCGCCTCGCGGCCGGGCGCGCGGCTCCCGTTGCACGCCACCGGTGTCGGGCTGGTGCTCCTCGCGCACGCCGACGGCGACTTCCAGGAGGAGGTGCTGCGGGCACCGCTGAAGCGGTTCACCGACCGGACGATCAGCGGCGCGGACCGGCTGCGCCGGGTGCTGGCCGACGCGCGGCGGGACGGCTACGTCATCAGCGACCGCCAGATCGAGCTGTCGACGGTCTCGGTGGCCGCGCCCGTGCGCGACCACACCGACACCGTCGTCGCATCTCTGTCGATCGTCGTGCCCTCGGGGGAGGTCGATCCGATGACGCTGGTCCCGGCCGTCCGGGCCGCGGCGCGGGGGATCTCGCGGGCGTTGGGTTCCGCAACGCCCCTGGCCGGGCGGAGCCCGAAGAGCGGGTGAGGGGTTCGCGGAGCCCGGCACGGCTCAACGCGTCATCGGAGGCGCTGCTCGCCTCCGGAAGCCGCATCCGGTCTTCGACCGGACAGCGCTGCGCGCTGATCAACGCCCCATCTGGGGCGCTGAGGTCTTCTGTTCACCGGAAAGAGCGGTACCGCCGGATCGGGCGGCGGGCGCAGGGTGGTGTCTCCCAGACCCTGTAACGGCGGTCACACGCCGCCGGGCACGCGGCCGACGTCGCGGGCCGGCCAGGGGTGACATCGGAAGGAACCCACGTCCATGCGGATCCAGGTCGGGATCGTCGGAGCAGGGCCGGCCGGGCTCATGCTCGCGCACCTGCTGCACCAGCACGGGATCGAGTCCGTGGTGGTCGACACGCGCACCAGGGACGAGATCGAGGGCACCATCCGGGCCGGTGTGCTGGAGCAGACCTCGGTCGACCTGATGTCGGCCACCGGGGTCGGCGACCGCGTGAAGCGGCAGGGGCAGGTGCACCACGGCATCGAGCTGCGCTTCGGCGGGCAGGGGCACCGCATCGACTTCGCCGACCTGACCGGCGGTCGCGGCGTCACGATCTACCCGCAGCACGAAGTGCTCAAGGACCTCATCGCCAAGCGGCTCGCCGACGGCGGCGACATCCGCTTCGGCGTGTCCGACGTCCGGGTCGAGGGCGTCGACGGCGACTCGCCGGCGATCCGCTTCACCGAGGGCGGCACCGAGCAGGTGCTGCACCCCGCGCTGGTCGCCGGCTGCGACGGTTCGCGCTCCACGACGCGTTTCCTGGTCCCGGCCCCGAAGCCGCGCCAGGACCACTTCCGGCAGTACCCGTTCGCCTGGTTCGGCATCCTCGCCGAGGCGCCGCCGTCGTCGGACGAGCTGATCTACGCCCACCACGAGAACGGTTTCGCGCTGGTCAGCACCCGTTCGCCCACGGTGCAGCGGCTCTACCTGCAGGTCGACCCGAACGACACCACCGCCGACTGGAGCGACGACCGGATCTGGCACGAGCTGCACACCAGGGTCTCCGGTGAGGGCGTGCGGATCGTGGAGGGGCCGATCTTCCAGAAGTCGGTCCTGCACTTCCGCAGCTTCGTGTGCGAGCCGATGCAGTACGGCAGGCTGTTCCTGGCAGGCGACGCCGCGCACACCGTGCCGCCGACCGGGGCCAAGGGCATGAACCTGGCCATCGCCGACGTCTACGTGCTCTCCCGCGCCATGGCCGAGTACTTCGCGGGCGGCGGGACGGGCGCGCTCGACGCCTACACCGCGACCGTGCTGCCGCGGGTCTGGCGCGCGCAGCACTTCTCGTGGTGGATGACCTCGATGCTGCACCGCATGCCCGATGCCAGCGGGTTCGACCTCAACCGCCAGCGCGCCGAGCTGGACTTCGTCACCCGCTCCCGCGCGGGCCGGACGCTGCTCGCCGAGAACTACGTGGGCACCCCGCTCGACTGAGCCGGTCCGCTCGCACCAACGCCTGGCCGGGGCGTGCCAGTCCGGGTCGGGTCGGCCGCACCCGGCCGGCCCCCGCCCGGCTGCGCCGGTGCGGCCGCGGCGATGTCCAGGAACGAGCGCAGCACCGGGGTCCCGGTCTCCCGCCGCCAGGCCATCGCCATCCGCGCGGTGGCCGAGACGTCGGTCAGCGGCACGAAGGTCGCTCCCGCCCGCGGGATCTGCTGCACCGACGACGGGACGACGGCGATCCCCATCCCGCCCGCGACCAGCCCGACGATGGTCTGCATGAGCCACACGTCGGGCTGGACCACGCGCGGGGTGAACCCGGCGCGCTCGCACGCCTGCGTGACGATCGTGTAGAGGCCGGGCATGTCGTAGCGGGGCGGGAGGATGAACGGTTCGTCGGCCACCGCGCGCAGATCGACCTCGGAGAAGTCCGCCAGCGGGTGCGTGGACGGCAGCGCGAGCACCAGCGAGTCGTCGGCCACGCTGCGCACGTGCAGCGACGGGTCGTCGATGGGCAGGTAGAAGAAGCCCGCGTCGATCCGGCGGTCGTGCAGCCGCTCCACGATCTCGTCCGGGCGCATCTCCTGCAGCCGCAGACGCACCTCGGGGTAGCGGGCCTTGAACTGCCGCAGGATCGGCGGCAGCACCACGTTGGACGCCGACGGGATGAAGCCGAGCGCGAGCCGCCCGACGCGGCCGCTGCCCGCTTCGCGCGTCATCTGCGCCGCGTGGTCGACCTCGTGCAGGATGCGCCGCGCTTCCTCCAGCAGCACCCGTCCGGCGTCGGTGAGCTGGGTGCCGCGTGCGGTGCGGTGCACCAGCACGGCGCCCAGCTCGGTCTCCAGCTTGCGCAGCTGCGCGCTCAGCGGCGGCTGGGCGATGTGCAGCCGCGCGGCGGCGCGGGTGAGGCTCTGCTCCTCGGCGATCGCCACGAAGTAGCGCAGGTGCCGCAGTTCCACGCGTCCTCCCGCGAGTTCCATATCTCTCGGATATGGAGCACGCTACCTGGTGGTATTGGACATATGGCCCGAGTGACGTCAGTCTCCATCTCACGTGTGACTCGACGAGGGGACTGCCGTGCCGGGTGATGGGACGATCGACCGCGGGAACGTCCGCTGGGTGCTGCCGCTGTGCTGGACGGCGGTCCTGCTCGACGGGTTCGACCTCGTTGTGCTCGGCACGGTGCTGCCGGTGATGCTCGACGAGCGGGTGTGGGGCCTGACCCCGGCCTCGGCCTCGCTGGTCTCGACGGTCGGCCTGCTCGGCATGATGGTCGGCGGGCTCGTGATCGGCACCGTCACCGACCTCGTCGGCCGCCGCCGGGTGCTGCTGCTGGCGGTCACCTCCTTCTCGCTGTTCACCGCGCTGTGCGCGCTGGCGCCGTCGGTCGTGGTGTTCGGCCTGCTGCGGTTCCTGGCCGGGCTCGGCCTCGGCGGCTGCCTGCCGACCGCGATCACGCTGGTGACCGAGTTCGCCAGGGGCGGCCGCAGCAGCAGCGCGACGACGACGATCATGACCGGCTACCACGTGGGTGCGGTGCTCACCGCGCTGCTCGGCCTGCTGCTGATCCCGGTCGTGGGGTGGCGGATGATGTTCGTCGCCGGCGCGCTGCCCGCGCTGGTGCTGGTGCCGCTGATGTGGCGCTACCTGCCGGAGTCGCGGATCTTCCGGGCCGCCGCGGAGTCGGCGGCGAAACCGGCGTCGGTGCGCGAGAACATCGCGACCCTGTTCCGCGGCGGGATGGCGGTTTCCACGGTCGCGTTCTGGGTGGCCTCGTTCCTCGGGCTGATCCTGGTCTACGGCCTCAACACCTGGCTGCCGGAGATCATGCGGGCCGCGGGCTACCCGCTCGGCGCCTCGCTCGGCCTGCTGCTGACGCTGAACGTCGGCGCGGTGCTCGGGCTGGTCGTGGCAGGCGGGGTCGCCGACCGCACGGGCGTGAAGCGCTCGACGGTGCTGTGGTTCGCGGCGGCGGCCGTGATGCTCGCGCTGCTGAGCGTGCGGCTGCCCGCGGTCGGTCTCTACGGCGCGGTGCTGATGGCCGGGTTCTTCGTGTTCAGCGCGCAGGTGCTGGTCTACGCCTTCGTCGGCCGCGCCTACCCGGTCGCGGCCCGCGCCACCGGACTCGGCTGGACCACCGGGGTGGGCCGGATCGGCGCGATCACCGGCCCGCTGCTCGGCGGGGCGCTGCTGACCGCGGGCCTCGCGTATCCGTGGGGCTTCTACGTCTTCGGCGCGATCAGCGCGCTGGGCGCGATGGCGATCGCGGTCGCCGCGCGGCCCGCCGTCCACGCCGGGGCCGTGGAGGAGCCGGCCGCCACCGCATCGTAAAAACATTGACTTATATAAGGTCGTAGCGGCACAGTTCTCCCGTGCACGCGTTCGACGTGCTGGGCGATCCCGTGCGCCGGCGGATCCTGGAGCTGCTCGCCGACGGCGAGCTGTCCTCCGGGGAAGTCACCGCGGTCGTGCGGGAGGAGTTCGGCATCTCCCAGCCCGCCGTGTCGCAGCACCTGCGGGTGTTGCGCGACAACGGCTTCGCCACCGTGCGCGCGGAGGGCACCCGGCGGCTGTACTCGGTCGACCCGGCGCCGCTGAGGGAGATCGACTCCTGGCTCGAACGCTACCGCCGCATCTGGTCGCAGCCGCTGGACGCGCTGGCCACCGAGCTCGCACGGGGCGCGCGGAAGCGGCGCCGTGGAGGGCCCGCCGGCGACGGAGGCTAGCGGCGTCAGCCCGCGGTGATGCGCAGGATCTTGTCGTCGCCGCCGTTCGACGTGGTCACGTAGAGCGCGCCGTCCGGGCCCTGACGGGCCGCGCGCAGCCTGCCGTACGTGCCGTCGAGCGCCGCGGGCACCTCGGTGCCGCGCACGCTCCCGTCGGGATTCACCGCGTACAGCAACAACTTGCTGCCCCGCAGCGTGGTCACGGCGAGCATGCCGTCGAACCGGCCCCACTGAGATCCGGTCAGGAATTCCGCCCCGCAGGGGGCCTCCCGCGCGCGTCCCGACGACCACACCGCGGGCACCGCGTCGGGGAAGCGCCGCAGGTCGGTCATCGGCACGGCCTCGTCGTAGCTGTCCTCGGTCCCGCCCCGGGACGGGTCCCAGCCGTAGTTGCCTCCCGGCCGGAGCAGGTTGATCTCGTCGTCGCGGTCGGGTCCGTGCTCGGAGATGAGGACCTGGCCGCCCGGCCGGACCGCGACGCCCTGCGGGTTGCGGTGGCCGTAGGTCAGCAGCAGGCGCTCGTTGGGGTCGGGCGACGAGGCGAACGGGTTGTCCGGCAGCGGGGCACCGGTGTCGATGTCCATCCGCAGCACCTTGCCGCCGAGCCCGTGCCGGTCCTGCGACGTCGCGGGACGTGCCACATCGCCCGTGCTGACCAGCAGGGCGCCGTCCGCGGCGAGTGCGGGCCTGCACCCGGAGTGCCTGCCGTTGGGGTTGATCGGCAGCCCGGTCAGCAGCGGCTCGCCGACCCGCTGCGCGCTCGCGCCGTCGTCGGCCAGCCGCCACGTGATCAGCCGGATGTCGATGGCTCGCCCGCCGGCCTGGTGGGTCTGGCAGGTGATGAAGCGCCGGTTCTCCGCGAACCGGGGGTGGATCAGCATCCCCATGAGACCGCCCTCGAACTCGACGAGGACGTCGCCGAAGTCGGCGGCCACCGGCTGGACCTGTCCGCCCTTGAACAGCGCGAGACGTCCCGGGCGCTGCGTGACCAGGGCGCTGCCGTCGGGCAGGAAGCCGATTTCCCAGCCGTGCTGGAGCCCCGAGGCGACGACCTCGGCCCGCAGTTCGCGCGCGTCGACCGGCCTCGGCGCCTGCTGCGCGGGCGGCGCGGGCGCGGTGGGCGCGGGGGTGCCGGCGCCGGCACAACCCGCGAGAACGACGAGGCAGAGCACGGCGGATGCGGCGGACCGAAGCATGCCGTCCAGTGTGACACCGGTCATAGACGGACGGCTGCCGTTCGATCCGGCGGCAGGCCGTCGGGGCGGAGTCGTAGGCTGGACCGGCGAACCCCCGGCAGCGGCCGCCCGACTGGTGCGTGCAGCCATGTCCACCGGCAGCCCTGGCGCATCGGGCGAAGTCCCGGGCAGGGGTGTGTCCGCGTTCTCAGACGTTCGGTGCGAGGTAGATGCCATGAGCCAGGCCGGTCCCCTGCGCGGACTGCTCGAAACCATGCTGCGCGACAGCGCCGTCCGCCAGGTCGTCGAGGCCGTGGACCGGCCGCGCCTGGTGCTGGAGGGCCCGGCGGCCGCCCGCCCGCTGGCCGCCTCCGCGCTGGCCGCCGCCGACCGCCCGGCGCTGCTGGTGACCGCGACCGGCCGGGAGGCCGAGGAGGTCGCCGCCGCGGTGTCGGACCTCATCGGCTCCGACGGCGTGGAGGTCTTCCCGTCGTGGGAGACGCTGCCGCACGAGCGGCTCTCCCCGCGCGCCGACACCGTCGGCCGCAGGCTCGCCGTGCTGCGCAGGCTCGCCCACCCCGAGGAGCACGAGCACGGCCGGGTCAGGGTGCTGGTCACGACGGTGCGCAGCCTCATCCAGCCGATCGCGCCCGGGCTGGGCGAGCTGGCCCCGGTGCGGCTGCGCGTCGGCGACGAGCACGACTTCGAGGAGCTGGTCGAGCGGCTGGCGGCGCTGGCCTACAACCGGGTCGACATGGTCGAGAAGCGCGGCGAGTTCGCGGTGCGCGGCGGCATCGTCGACGTCTTCCCGCCGACCGAGGAGCACCCGCTGCGGGTGGAGTTCTGGGGCGACGAGGTCACCGAGGTCCGCCCGTTCTCCGTCGCCGACCAGCGGTCGCTGCCCGACGCGCAGGACACCACCCTGTTCGCGCCCGCCTGCCGAGAGCTGCTGATCACCGAGCAGGTGCAGGAGCGCGCGGCCAAGCTCGCCGAGCAGCACGAGGCCGACGCGCACCTCAACGAGATGCTGGGCAAGATCGCCGGCGGTGCCCCGGTCGAGGGCATGGAGGCGCTGATCCCCGCGCTGTGCGAGGGGGAGATGCGGCTGCTGACCGACCTGGTCCCGAGCGGCACGCACGTCGTGGTCGCCGACCCGGAGAAGGTGCGGGCGCGCGCGGCGGACCTGGTGCGTACCGGCCAGGAGTTCCTGGAGGCGTCGTGGATGGTCGCCGCCGACGGCGGCCGGGCGCCCATCGACCTCGGTGCCTCCGCCTACCGCGGCCTGGCCGAGGTCGCCGCGCACACCGAGTCGGCCGGCCTGCCGTGGTGGACGCTGACGCAGCTCAGCAGCGAGGACACCGAGGACGACGGAGTCGTCCGGCTCGCCCTCAAGCAGGTCGACGCCTACCGCGGCGAGGTGGAGCGAGCCTTCGCCGACCTCCGCGCGCACACCTCCGCCGGCGGTGCGGCGGTGCTGGTCGTGGCGGGTGCGGGCACCGCTCAGCGGGCGGTGCAGCAGCTCCGGGAGGGCGAGCTGCCCGCCCGGCTGGCCGAGGACGGGCTCACCGGCGAACCCGAGCCAGGCGTGGTCACGGTCGCCCGCGGCGGCCTGGAGGACGGCTTCGCCGCGCCCGAGGTCGCGCTCGTGGTGCTCACCGAGGCCGACCTGACCGGCGGGCGCGGCGGCACCTCCACCAAGGACATGCGCCGGATGCCGTCGCGGCGCCGCAACGCCGTCGACCCGCTGGCGCTGAAGGCCGGCGACTTCGTCGTCCACGAGCAGCACGGCATCGGCAAGTACGTCGAGATGGTGCAGCGCACCGTCGGCGGCGCCACCCGCGAGTACCTGGTGCTGGAGTACGCCAGCAGCAAGCGCGGCCAGCCCGGCGACCGGCTGTTCGTGCCGACCGACCAGCTCGACGAGGTCTCCCGCTACGTCGGCGGCGAGCAGCCCACGCTGAACAAGCTCGGCGGCTCGGACTGGAAGAACACCAAGGCCAAGGCGCGCAAGGCGGTCAAGGAGATCGCCGCCGAGCTGGTGCAGCTCTACGCCGCCCGCCAGTCGGCCCCCGGCCACGCCTTCGGCGGCGACACCCCGTGGCAGCGGGAGCTGGAGGACGCCTTCCCCTACACCGAGACCGGCGACCAGCTCGCCGCCATCGACGAGGTCAAGGCCGACATGCAGCGCGAGGTGCCCATGGACCGGGTGATCTGCGGCGACGTCGGCTACGGCAAGACCGAGATCGCCGTGCGCGCGGCGTTCAAGGCGGTCCAGGACGGCAAGCAGGTCGCGGTGCTGGTGCCCACGACCCTGCTCGCCCAGCAGCACCTCAACACCTTCACCGACCGGATGCGCTCGTTCCCGGTGACGGTCAAGGGCCTGTCGCGCTTCACCGACCCGCTGGAGTCCGAGCAGACCACCACCGGACTCGCCGAGGGGACCGTGGACGTCGTCATCGGCACGCACCGGCTGCTGCAGACCGGCGTCCGCTACAAGGACCTCGGGCTGGTGGTCGTCGACGAGGAGCAGCGCTTCGGCGTCGAGCACAAGGAGCACATCAAGGCTCTGCGCACGCACGTCGACGTGCTGACCATGTCGGCGACGCCGATCCCGCGGACGCTGGAGATGAGCATGGCGGGCATCCGCGAGATGTCGACCATCCTCACCCCGCCCGAGGAGCGCCACCCGGTGCTGACCTACGTCGGCGCCTACGACGAGAAGCAGGTCGCGGCCGCGATCCGGCGCGAGCTGCTGCGCGACGGCCAGGTTTTCTTCGTGCACAACCGGGTGCAGACCATCGAGAAGGCCGCGCGGCACCTGCGCGAGCTGGTGCCGGAGGCGCGGATCGTCACCGCCCACGGACAGATGAACGAGGACCGGCTGGAGAAGATCATCCAGGGCTTCTGGGAGCGCGAGCACGACGTGCTCGTGTGCACCACGATCGTGGAGACCGGGCTGGACATCTCCAACGCCAACACCCTGATCGTGGAGCGCTCCGACGTGCTGGGCCTCTCGCAGCTGCACCAGCTCCGCGGCCGGGTCGGCCGCGCCCGCGAACGCGGCTACGCCTACTTCCTGTACCCGCCGGAGAAGCCGCTGACCGACACCGCCCACGACCGGCTGGCCACCATCGCGCAGAACTCCGAGCTGGGCGCGGGCATGGCGGTGGCGATGAAGGACCTGGAGATCCGGGGTGCGGGCAACATCCTCGGCGCCGAGCAGTCCGGCCACATCGCGGGCGTCGGCTTCGACCTCTACGTGCGGCTGGTCGGCGAGGCCGTCGAGGCGTTCCGCAGGCACGCCGGTGCCGAGCCCGGGGCGGGCGAGGAGGAGCTGCCGGAGGTGCGGGTCGACCTGCCGGTGGACGCCCACATCCCGCACGACTACGTGCCGGGGGAGCGGCTGCGGCTGGAGGCATACCGCAAGATCGCCGCGGCGGCCGACGCCGAGGCCCTCGACGCGGTGCGGGCCGAGCTCACCGACCGCTACGGTCAGCTGCCCGAGCCCGTCGAGCGCCTGCTCAAGGTCGCGGCGTTCCGCCAGCTGTGCCGCGCGCACGGGGTCACGGAGGTGACCCTGCAGGGCACGTCGCTGCGGGCGGCTCCGCTGGAGCTGGCCGACTCGCAGCTGGTCCGGCTCAAGCGGCTGTACCCCAAGGCGGTGTACAAGGCCGCGGTGCGCACCGTCTCGGTGCCGCGGCCGACCGAGGGCGCCGCGGGGGGCCGGATCGGCGCGCCGCCGCTGCGCGACGAAGCGCTGCTGGACTGGTGCGCGAAGCTGCTCGAGTCGCTGGCCGGGCGCCCCGCGCCGGTGGGCTGACGCCCTCGCCAACCCCGAGGGGCGACGCGGGCGGGCGGTCGCAACCGCGTAGGCGGCCTCTGGTCGCCTGTGCGGTTGTCCGACCGGCTCGGTACCGCCCGCGCCGGGCGGTACGCACCATCCGCCCGTGTCGTCCGGCCATTGATGGCCGTGGACGTCCGGCCTTCGACGGCCTCGCGCGGCCGTAGCACCTCCGTGGCGCCTCCGCCGCGCGGCGTCACTCTCGCAGGTCAGACCACGGGAGTGGCGCGCGTGGCTGGAGGCACTCCTGAGTTGCCGGGAACGCGCCTTCGAGTGACGGTTGACGCGACTCCCATGGTCACGAGGAGGCGCGACGTCATGGCGGAGCACAGAGATCTCGTTCAGGTGCCCGGTGCGGGCGCGAACGGGCACCGGGCGCGCACCGACTTCGTCGTCTTCGGGGTCACCGCCGCCATCACGGTGTTCTTCGTCCTGTGGGGCGCGCTGTCCACCGCGACGCTGGCCAAGGCCGCAGGCGACGCGCTGTCCTGGCTGGTGACCAACATCGGCTGGGGGTTCGTGCTGGCGTCCACCGCGTTCGTCGTGTTCGCCGTGTGGCTGGCCTTCAGCCGCTACGGCACGATCCCGCTCGGCGCCGACGACGAGGAGCCGGAGTTCCGCACCGTCTCCTGGATCGCGATGATGTTCAGCGCCGGCATGGGCATCGGCCTGATGTTCTTCGGCGTGAGCGAGCCCCTCGCGCACTTCGTCAACCCGCCGCCGGGGACCGTGCCGCCGTTCTCCGACGAGGCCATCGAGGTCTCGATGGCGACCACCCTGTTCCACTGGACCCTGCACCCGTGGTCGATCTACGCGGTGGTCGGGATGGCCATCGCCTACAGCAGCTTCCGGCGCGGCCGCAAGCAGCTGATCAGCGCTGTCTTCACGCCCCTGATGGGGCGGCGCTGCGACGGACCGATCGGCAGGCTGATCGACATCCTGGCGCTGTTCGCCACCCTGTTCGGGTCGGCGGCGTCGCTGGGCCTGGGCACCCTGCAGATCCAGGGCGGCATGCAGGCGGCGGGCTGGATCGGCGGGGTCAGCAACACCGTGCTCGTCCTGATCATCCTGGTGCTGACGATCTGCTTCGTCCTGTCGGCGGTCTCGGGCATCGCCCGCGGCATCCAGTGGCTGTCCAACATCAACATGGTGCTGGCCGCCCTGCTCGCGGTGTTCGTGTTCGTCGTCGGCCCGACGGTGTTCATCCTCGACCTGCTGCCGACGTCGGTCGGCGTCTACCTGCGCGACTTCGCGACCATGATCGCCAGGTCCGGGGCGACCGGCGGTGCCGAGATGAACACCTGGCTGTCGAGCTGGACGATCTTCTACTGGGCGTGGTGGATCTCGTGGACGCCCTTCGTGGGCATGTTCATCGCGCGCATCAGCCGAGGGCGCACGATCCGGCAGTTCGTCGGCGGTGTGATCCTGGTGCCCAGCGCGGTCAGCCTGGTGTGGTTCTGCATCCTCGGCGGCAGCGCGATCAGCATCGAGGACGGGGGCATCGACGTCTACCGCAGCGGCGGTGAGGAGGCGCAGACGTTCGCGGTGCTGGAGACCCTGCCGCTGTCGATGGTCACCACCGTGCTGGTGATGGTCCTGGTGGCGATTTTCTTCGTGTCGGGTGCGGACGCGGCGTCGGTGGTCATGGGCACGCTGGCGCAGCGCGGAACGATCGATCCGACCCGGTGGATGGTGATCTTCTGGGGTGCCGCTACCGGGGCGGTGGCCGCGATCATGCTGGTCATCGGCGGTGAGGACGCGCTGAGCGGGATCCAGAACCTGACCTTCATCGCCTCGGCGCCGTTCGCGATCGTCATGGTGCTGCTGTGCGTGGCGCTGACCAAGGACCTGCGCGAGGACCCGCTGATGCAGCGCGGCCAGAAGGGCGCCGAGGTGCTGGAGCAGGCCGTCATCGCGGGCACCGAGCGCCACGGCGAGGACTTCCGGCTGGAGGTCGGCCCGATGGAGTCAGGCGAGGAGGGGGCGCAGGGGACCGGCCGGCAGTCCTGACGGCCGGTCCCGCCCTGGAATATGCCAACTGGCTCATCCTGCGCGGCCTGCGCGACGGTAATGTCCTTGGCGGGACCGATGGACGCCGACGCGTGCGGACGATAACCCAGGGTGACCGAGCGGGGTATCCACTGACCGGGCGTATTTCCGGCTCGGGTCCTTCGCCGATCAGCTAATCCAGTTGCGGCATCAGGATGATTTCCGGCCGCTTCCCGGATCGTTATCCGGTCAAGAACTGATGCAAGCGGTGACTCTCTGTCAAACTCGGGCCGGTCCTCGTGGCGAATTGCCTTGGGGAGCCCGGGAGGTCCCATGGGAATCGTGAAGGCGTCCTTGGCCGTGTCGCCGGACGGTGCGCTTCAGCGGCCGACCGCGGCCGAACAGGCGTTGCGCGACGGTGCGGCCACGAGCGTCGGCTTCGAGGTCGACCGCGACGAGATCCCCCGCGTGATCGCCGACCTCAAGCACGCCAAGGCGCTGTTGGACGAAGCGATGCGGACGGCCCGACGCCTCGGCGACCACGTGCGCCCACCCGGTCTGGACCCCCACAGCGCCGAAGCGGCCGAGCGGCTCGGGCCGAAGGCCGCCGGTTCGTACCTGCGCGCCGCGGAGTCCCACGTCGACGGCATCCAGGCGCTCATAGCGGAGCTTTCGGCCTCCATGCGTGCGTACGACGCCCAAGAAGACGCGACAGCGAACTCGCTCTCCAGGTGAGGATGGCGGGGCAGGTCGCGACCGAGGTGATGAAGACGATCGAGTCCGCATCGGGAGTGCACTGAGCGGGGCTGGGGTGAGCTGGCATGGGGTGGGGACTGGACTACGTCCGGGACATAGCCGAGAAGGCGTGGGACGCGGGCGGTGACGCGGTCGAGGGGCTGAAGCGCACCGCGGCGTCGACCACCGCCGAGTTCGACGACGCGGTGGACTGGGTCGAGCGGCAGATGACCCCGCAGATCCGCGCCGAGGCGTGCGGCGGCAACGACATCTACAAGATGTTCCACGGCGGACCCGGCACCGAGAGCATGGACGAAGCGGCAGGCCAGTGGGGCGGGGTCGCCGGTCACCACCGCGAGGCGGCCGAGGCCGTCAGCTCCGCGATGGCCCGGATGCGCGCCTCCGGGCAGGGCGAGACGGCCGGTGCGGGTGCCGGAGCGCTGCGGCAGGAGCATCTCGGCGAGGACGCCGACTCCGTGCGCGCCGCGCTGGAGGCGCAGAGCGAGGGCTTCAACGACGCGAAGCGCCACGTCGTCTACGTGCCGCCCGAGCCGCCGACGATGAGCATCACCGCGCCGATCAACCCCTTCGCGCCGATCGACTACGCCTCCGAGGTTTCCAAGTACTTCGCCGCGCAGGCGGCCAACCAGAGGGTGCTCCACGGCTACGGCGCGCTGACCGCCGACGTGGGGGCGCGGCTGCCCGCGTTCGACGGCAAGCCGGTACGCGCAGGCGACACCGCCGTCAGCGTCTCCGAGGTCGGTGACGTCCGGGCTGTCCGCGATCCCGGGCGAGCGTCCACAGAGGACGCGGGGAGCGCGGAGCCTCCGGCGCGAACGCAGTCGGCCTGGCGGAGCGCGGATCCACCGGGCGCGGCCGACGACGTCAACGACGCGGGTGCGGCCGCCACCGGTGGCGCATTCGGCGCGGGCGCAAGCCGGAGCGCGGACCGCGGCACCGGGCGCAGAGGGCTGTTCGGTGGACGGTTCGGCGGCAGGGGGAACGGGCGCGGCGCAGGCGGGGGTGGTCTGCCTGGTCTGCGCGGCCGAGGCGCGCCGCCGGTTTTCGGCGACTGGAAGCGGAAGAAGGGCGAGTCCGATGGTGACGCGAATTGACAGCATCATCGACCGCGCAGTCACGCTCGACTACCCGGCCTTCGACGTCCTCTACGCCGGCGAGTGCGGGGAGGACGCGCCCAAGCCCGCCGGTCTGGAGGGCGCCTCGCCCGGCGCGACCTACCGCGAACGGGTCCGGCTGGTCGGCCGGGTGCTGGCCGACCTGCGCGAGCGCGGACTCGCCGTGGTCGACACCCCGGTGCGTCCGCTGCTGACCACCATGCGGCTGCTGTGCGACCCGCACCGCAGGATCTTCGGCTGGTACGTCGCCCGCGACGGCCACGGCCAGGCTCCCGGCAGCTTCCACATCGCGGGCTCCGACGAGTACGTGGTGTTCGCCAGGTTGCAGGACGGCGTGGTGACCATCGAGCCGATCGGCTGGAGCTCCCTCTACACCAGGGCTTTCGAGCTGCTGCCCGACGTGGGGCCGGTCAGCGGCGGGGCCGCCGCGGTGCCGCTGGGCCGCCGCGCGGCGCGCGAGGAGCGGGGCGGGGACTGGCTGGAGCCGGTCTACGAGGAGGACGACGACGATCCGGTCGACCGCGAGCACGCCAGGGTGCAGGCCCTGACCTACGGCGCGAAACTGCTGTTCGCGATGCAGGTGTTCACCTCGCGCAAGAACTCCAGGGGCCGGGAGGAGGTGGCCGGCTTCCCGCTGCACTACTACGCGAGCGCGCACGGGGCGGTGCTGACCGTGCACAAGCGCAGCGGCCCGGACGCGGAGCCGCGGCTGCACCTGATCCCCGCCACCCGAAGCGCTTTCCGCCGCGAGCTCCGAACTTTGTGACCTCCGGGGGAACCATTCCGCGCGCGGTGCGTCTGAGCTTGCGAAGACGCGAATGATCAACGAAACAGCAGGGGGATTCGCACTCCATGTCCGTCCGCAACACGCTCGCAGTCGTCCTCGGTTCGGTGGCGTTCTCCGCGCTCGCGCTCACCGGTTGCTCGGCCGGTGCGCAGGAGCAGCCGCCCGCGCCGGCCGCCGCGCCCGCCGCCCCGGCTCCGGTGAACTTCGCCGCCCCCAAGAAGGGGGAAATCGACATCCGCGGCGGCAAGCACGGCAACCAGGAGCGGGTCGTCTTCGACTTCAGCGCCCTCCCGGAGCTGTCCGAGGTCAAGCTCATGAAGCACGAGGTCAACAAGCAGAAGCCGGTGTGGGGCGGTTCGGGTGAGCCGGTCGACGGCATGAAGGGCTCGCAGTTCCTGCACGTGCTGCTGCAGACCAACGGCTCGCCGTGGGTGACCGCCGGTCCGGAGACCTTCGACCTGCCGACCGCCGAGAGCGGTGTCGTCAACGACAACGAGGGCGGCACGGTGGAGCTGACCGTCGGGCTCGACGCCGGGGTCAAGTACGACGTCGAGGTCCAGGGCGAGAAGGTCGTCATCAACATGACCCGCGCCTGAGGGCCCTTTCTTCGGACTCACCTTGCGCGGCGGTGCCGGTGGCGGGGGTGGGCCAAGCGGCTGCGCCGCTTGAAAGACCAAGGACGGGCTCTGGGCGCGACCGGCGCGGTATGCGGTGGATCACACTCTCTGAGGTCGTACGATTTCGGACTGTGGCGAGGTTCCTTCGTTGTGTGACTTCATGAGAGGGTGATCGTTGTGAGGTTCGTCATGCCGCGCCACGGGCGCCTGCTCGCGTCGATCGCCACCGCCGGAATCCTGCTCGCCGGTTGCGGAACCGGCCAACCCGGCGCCGCCGCCATCGTCGGCGACACCCGGATCCCGGTCGGCCAGGTGCAGTCCTGGTTCACCGAGGTGCTGGACAAGGAGCCCGGACTGCGTCCGCAGCTGCAGCAGCAGGGGACGACCGACGAGCTCGGCCGCAGGCTCGCGTCCTTCACCGTCCAGCAGGAGCTGATCCGCCAGGCCGCGATCGAGGAGGGCCTGCGCGTCGACGAGCAGCGGGTCACCGCCGCGATCGACCAGATGGGCGGGCCGCGCGCCGCGACCCAGGGCACGATCTTCACCGAGGGCAACATCCGGGACATGACCCGGTCGCGGCTGCTGGCCGCCGAGCTCGCCCGCAAGTACGTCGACCGGCTGTCGGTCACCATCGACTACACGCAGGCCAGCACCCGCGCCGAGGCCGAGGCCAAGGCGCACCGGCTCGCGCGGAGCCCGCAGGAGGCCGCCGCGCTGCTGCAGGCCGACCGCCAGGCGGGGCTGCGCGCGGTCTCCGGCGAGCGGGTCTGGGCCGCCGACCAGGGCGGGCAGATGGCAGGCGCGACACCGCTGTTCGGCATGCGGCCGGGTTCGGTGGTCGCCTTCGAGCTCGAGCCGCAGTCCGGGCAGTGGCTGGTCGCAGTGGTCCGGCAGCGCGACACCGCGACCCCCGCGCCCACGCCGGTGGCAGCGCAGCTCGACGAGGCGAGCCTGCAGAAGATCGGCACGAACCTCGTCGGGATCACCGCCGACCGGGTCGGCGTGCAGCTCAGCCCCCGCTACGGCGTCTGGGACCGGGTCGCGCTCGGCGCCGCGCCGAACGCGGGTGAGACCACCGGATTCTGGCTGCCAGGCGGACAGCCCGCCGCGACCTGACGGGCACCGGGCGCGGGACCTCCCCGCGCCGCGGGCTCCGGTGGTGGGCCTCGGCGCAGGCCGCGGGGTCCGCCCCGGGCGGACTGGGACAATGGCGGCATGAGCGAGCTTCGGGTTTCGGACGGCTGCGCGGTCGTCCTGGTCGACGACCGGCTCGGCGAGGTGCTCCCGGCCGCGGCGGCGCCGCTGCTGCGGCGGGCCACCGCCGTCTACGCCGAGGCGGGGCTGGCCGACACCACCCGCGCCGCGCTGGAGGCGCCGCAGCCGCCGCCGGTCGACGAGCTGCTGGCGCTGGCCGCGCGGGAACCCGTCGTCCTGGTCGCGCCCGAGCTGGGCTCCGCCGAGGCCGACGCGCTGCACGCCGCGGGCGCCAGCCTCGTCGAGGCGCCCAGGCCCGCCGGGGTGGAGCTGCTGGACGCGGTCACCGTGATGGACCGCCTCCGCTCGCCCGGCGGCTGCCCGTGGGACGCCGAGCAGGACCACGACACCCTGCGCAGGTACCTCGTCGAGGAGACCTACGAGCTCCTCGACGCCATCGAGCAGCGCGACCGCGCCGCACTGCGCGAAGAGCTCGGCGACGTGCTGTTGCAGGTCCTCTTCCACGCCAGGATCGCCGCCGAACACGGCGAGGACCCGTTCGGCGTCGACGAGGTCGCGGCCGAGCTGGTGAGCAAGCTGGTGTCGCGGCACCCGCACGTCTTCTCCGGTGCTGAGCACGTGCACGACTCCGAGTCCCAGCAGGTGCGCTGGGAGGAGCTCAAGCAGGCCGAGAAGAAGCGCGAGTCCATTGTGGATGGTGTCGCGCTCGGTCAGCCCGCGGTGGCGCTGGCCGCCAAGCTCGTGCAGCGCGCGGAGCGCGCGGGGGTGCCCGCGGACGTGCTCCCGAGCGGTGACTCCGCGGGCGAGCTGCTGTTCTCGGTGGCGGCCAGGGCCCGGCTCGCGGGCGCCGACCCGGAGGACGAGCTGCGTGCGGTCGCGCTCGCCTTCGCGGGGCAGGTGCGGGCCGCCGAGTCCAAAGCCCGCGAGTCCGGCCGGGAGCCCGCGGAGCTGTCCGGTCCGGAGTGGGTCGGCTTCTGGCGGTCGGCTTCGGCCGGGCACGCATGAGCGTCCGCCGGCCGTGACCGGCGGACGCCCACCCGGCCGGCGGTGACCAGCGGCCTGCTGTGACGATCACCGCTGGATCCGCAGGTCACGAAACCGGGCTGCTCGCCGACATTCCACACGGGGCCTGCTGGGGGCGGTCGTGCCCCGAACCCGACGCGACTACGAGCGCACGCGCCGCGTGCGCGGCAGGAGGACCTCTTTGCGGCAGCGACCGAGCAGGCAGTGGGTGCTGTTGGGGCTGACACCCGTGATGACGCTGGCGGTCTCGTGCGCCGTCCCCGTCGCGCAGCCGGCGCGGGAGAGTCCGGTGACCGAGACCGAGCCCCCGACCGCCGCGGCTCCGCCCGACCCGGGCGTCGATCCGCCGCCGCTGCGGCTGCTGGCCGCGGGCTCGCCGCCGCTGACCCCGGAGACCAGGCCGCAGAACCAGCTCGTGCCCTGGTCGGAGTCGATGGCCGACGCGCTCAACATCCCGCGCGCCGCGCTGCAGGCCTACGGCTACGCCAGCACCGCCGTCGCCGAGAGCGCGCCGGGGTGCGGGCTGAGCTGGACGGTCCTGGCCGGCATCGGGGTGGTGGAGTCCAGCCACGGCCGCTTCGGCGGCGCGAGGCTCGACCGCACCGGCAGGCCCAGCATCCCGGTCGTCGGGCCGCCGCTGGACGGCACTCCGGGGGTCAAGCGCATCGACGACACCGACCGCGGCGAGTTCGACGGCGACCAGGTGTGGGACCGGGCGGTGGGGCCTCTGCAGTTCATCCCGCAGACCTGGCGGGTGTGGGCGGTCGACGCCGACGGCGACGGTGCCGCCGACCCCAACGACATCGACGACGCCGCGCTGGCCGCCGCCAGGTACCTGTGCGACGTGGCGGGGGACATGCGCGACCCGGACCGCTTCTGGACGGCTCTGCTCACCTACAACGCCAGCCGCGAGTACGGCCAGGACGTCCTGGACCACGCCGACGACTACGGCCGCCGGAGCAGGGCCATCCCCACCGGGCCGTAGGGCGCGGCCCGCGCGGTGAGACCGCCGCCGTCGGCGGTGGTCCTGAGAGCTACTGGCAAGTAGCCTGGGTCGGGTGATCGAGACCACCGCCCGTCGGCGCCGCGTCGCGGGGGTGCTCGCCGCGCTCGGACGGCTCGGCGTGGCCCTCGCCCTGCTGGCCGCGCTGGCCGGCGGGGTCGGGCTGGCCGCGGTGCTGAGCACGCCGCCGACCGCGCCAGTCGCCGGTCCGCAACCGGTGCAGGAGCTGGAACCCGCGCACGTCTCGCCGGGATCGGTCGCTCCGCCGGAGCAGGCGCCGATCCCGCAGTCCGCGCCGGGCACCGACCCGGTTCGGCAGTGGGCCGACAGGGTCTCGGCCGACGTCGACATCCCCGCCCGCGCGCTGGTCGCCTACGTCAACGCCGACCTGGCCATGCGGCAGTACCAGCCCGGGTGCCGGATCTCGTGGGCCACGCTCGCCGGGATCGGGCGCATCGAGTCCGACCACGGCCGCTACGGAGGCGCGCTGCTGCGCGAGGACGCCCGGCCGTCCCGGCCGATCATCGGCGTCGCGCTCGACGGGACGCCGGGGGTGCGGGTCATCGGCGACACCGACGGCGGGGCGCTGGACGGCGACCGGCTCTACGACCGGGCCGTGGGGCCGATGCAGTTCATCCCGTCGACCTGGCGCAACTGGGCCACCGACGGCAACGGCGACGGACTCGGCGATCCGCAGGACCTCGACGACGCGGCGATGGCCGCGGCTCGCTACCTGTGCAACGGCGGCCGGAACATGACCACCGGCGGCGGCTGGTGGGCCGCGGTCATGTCCTACAACAACTCGCAGGAGTACGGGCAGAAGGTGTTCGCGCTGGCCGAGCGCTACGCCGCCGCCGGGTCGCGCCGCAGCTGACGGCCGCCGGGGTCACCGCGCCCGGGAGTCGACGGCGATCCGGGCGTTGATCTCGCCCAGGGCCTCCTGGTAGGCGGGGTCGGGGTTCATGGTCGCGGCCAGCCGGAGCTGCGTGCGGGCCTCGATGAGACGACCCTGGCGTTGCAGGGTGCGGCCGAGGACCAGCCGGGCGTAGTGGTCGGAGGGGTCCAGCTCCAGCACCCGCAGGAACGCCAGCTCGGCCCGCCGGAACTGGGCGGAGAACAGGTAGGCGCGACCCAGCAGGAGCTGAACGCTCTTCTTGTCCGAGGCGATGTCGAGGACGGGTTCCAGAACGCGGATCGCCTCCAGCGGGCGCCGCTGCGCGACCAGGCTCTCGGCCCGGCGGAAAGCTTCCACGGTGCCTTCGGTGGTCATAGGTGAACAACGGTACGTTCTACCGGCCCGTTCCTCGACGTCCGACCGGATGGTGGTACACGTCCGAACGATCGTTCCCCACTGGTGCGCTCGCATGACCGGCACGCTCCCGCCGGCGGGACGGGCGGAGGCCCCCGGTCGGCGCGAAACCGCTGATCAAGACGCTTTTCGCAGGCCCGCGGCCGGGTACGCCGCATGACGACGGCCACGCCGGCGGATCCGAGCGAGTCTGCGGCGGGGCCGATCGGGCCCCGGTTAGGCTCGTAACCGGTCGTCGGGCGTTCGGCCCGCACCACCGGCGCGCGCGCAACGCCGGGGCGGCTCGACACGTCCGTAGTTAAAACGCTGATTAGGAGCACACGTGGCGATCATCGAGCAGGTCGGTGCCCGCGAGATCCTGGACTCCCGCGGGAACCCCACCGTCGAGGTCGAAGTCGCACTGGAGGACGGCACGCTCACCCGCGCCGCGGTTCCCTCGGGTGCCTCGACCGGCGAGCACGAGGCCGTTGAGCTGCGTGACGGGGACGCCGAGCGCTACGGCGGCAAGGGTGTCGAGAAGGCCGTCGAGGCGGTGCTGGACGAGATCGGCCCGGAGCTGGCCGGTGTCGACGCGATCGAGCAGCGGGTGGTGGACCAGAAGCTGGTCGACCTCGACGGCACGCCGGACAAGTCCCGGCTGGGTGCCAACGCGATCCTGGGCGCCTCGCTGGCGGTGGCCAAGGCCGCGGCCGAGTCGGTCGGCCTGGAGCTGTTCCGCTACGTCGGCGGGCCGAACGCGCACGTGCTGCCGGTGCCGATGATGAACATCCTCAACGGCGGCGCCCACGCCGACACCGGCGTCGACGTCCAGGAGTTCATGATCGCCCCGATCGGCGCGGACTCCTTCTCCGAGGCCGTGCGCTGGGGCGCGGAGACCTACCACAGCCTGAAGTCGGTGCTCAAGGCCAAGGGCCTGGCCACCGGCCTGGGTGACGAGGGCGGCTTCGCCCCCGACCTGCCCAGCAACCGGGAGGCGCTGGACCTGATCGCCTCGGCGATCGAGAAGGCCGGCTACAAGCTGGGCCGCGACATCGTGCTGGCGCTCGACGTCGCCGCGACCGAGTTCTACCGCGACGGCGCCTACCACTTCGAGGGCTCCAAGCGCAGCGCCGAGCAGATGGCCGGCTACTACGGCGAGCTGCTCGACGCCTACCCGCTGGTCTCGATCGAGGACCCGCTGTCGGAGGACGACTGGGACGGCTGGGTGCAGCTGACCAGCGAGGTCGGCGAGCGCGTGCAGCTGGTCGGTGACGACCTGTTCGTCACCAACCCGGAGCGGCTGGAGGAGGGCGTCAGCCGCCGCGCGGGCAACGCGCTGCTGGTGAAGGTCAACCAGATCGGCACCCTGTCGGAGACCCTGGACGCGGTGCACCTGGCCACGTCCTGCGGCTACAAGAGCATGATGAGCCACCGCTCGGGCGAGACCGAGGACACCACGATCGCCGACCTGGCGGTGGCCACCGGCTGCGGCCAGATCAAGACCGGTGCCCCCGCGCGCAGCGAGCGGGTCGCCAAGTACAACCAGCTGCTGCGCATCGAGGAGACCCTCGGTGACGCGGCGCGCTACGCGGGCGAGCTGGCCTTCCCGCGGTTCACACCGGAGGCGTGATCATGAGCGGACGCGACCGCGGCCAGCGCCGCCGCCGGGGCGAGAGCCCGGCGGCGCGGCGATCCGAGCGCGTCCGCCGGAACACCCCCAGGTCCTCGGGCAAGCGGCCGGGCGGGCAGTCGCCTGCCCGGTCGCGCCCGAGGTCCAGCAGCAGCGGCGGCGCGTTCAAGCTCTCCTCCACGCGGCACGCGGCGGTCCTGGCGATCGTGGTGTGCGCGATGGCGCTGAGCGTGTCGGTGCCGCTGCGCACCTACCTCAGCCAGCGCGCGGAGCTGGCCCACCAGGAGCAGCGCAAGGTCGAGCTGGTGCAGCAGGTGCAGGAGCTCGAACAGCGGCGGACCGAGCTGTCCGACCCGGCCCGCATCGAGGCCGAGGCCAGGGCGCGGCTCGGTTACGTGCGGCCGGGCGAGACGCCCTACGTCGTGGAGGTCCCCGCGGCGCCGCAGGCACCAGCGCCCGCGGCCGAACCGCGTGGCGACGGCAGGCCGTGGTACGAACGCCTGTGGGACTCGGTGACGGGAAAGGAACAGTGACGTTGGCGGGCACATCGACTCCGGGCGCGGACGCCGCGGAGCCGGGCGGGACGTCCTCGATCAGCGAGGCCGACCGCGAGGTCATCGCGCGGCAGATCGGCAGGCCGCCGCGCGGGCTGCGCGCCGTCGCGGCGCGCGACGGGGCGGGCGAGCCGACCGTGGTGCAGACGAACCCGCGGCTGGAGGACGGCACGCCGTTCCCCACGCTGTACTACCTGACCTCGCCCCGGCTGGTGTCGGCCGTCTCGACGCTGGAGGCCGAGGGGCTGATGCGGGAGATGGCCGACCGCCTCGCGCAGGACGACGAACTCGCCGAGCAGTACCGCCGGGCCCACGAGTCCTACCTCGCCGAGCGCGACGCGATCGAGTCGCTGGGCACCGACGTCAGCGCGGGCGGCATGCCGGACCGGGTCAAGTGCCTGCACGTGCACGTCGCACACGCCCTCGCCAAGGGGCCGGGCGTGAACCCGTTCGGCGACCAGGCGCTGGAGCTGATCGCCGAGCGCTGGCCGGAGAGCTGAGCCGCACCTCCCGCGTTCGCCCGGCCGGTGGTCCCGGTGCCCGGCCTTCGGAGCAGCGCTCGTCCGCTCGCCGGGTTCGCCGAACGGTGCCGGCCGCGGGCCGATACACTGCCCACTCCAGGACGTCGCGTGTAGTCATCCTGAGGTCACTGACAGTTAAGAGGCGGAGCGCACCATGGGCTACGTCCGCGGTTTTCCTCCCGGCAGGTCCTTGACGCGGGCAGACCTGGAGTCGATGCCTCATGACGGGCACCGATACGAGCTGCTGGACGGGGTCCTCGTCGTGAGCCCGTCGCCGCGGCCGCTGCACCAGCGCGCGATCCTGCGGTTGATCGTCGCGCTGGAACCGGCGTGCCCGGCGACCCACGAGGTGCTGCCCGCGCCGGTCGACGTCATCCTCGCCGAGGACACCGTGCTCATCCCCGACGTGGTGGTCGGCAGGCGGGACGCCTTCACCGAGCAGGCGCTGATCGGCCCGCCGGTGCTGGCCGTCGAGGTGCTCTCGCCCCGCACCAGGCATTTCGACCTGCACCTCAAGCGGGCCAAGTTCGCCGAGGCCGGCTGCCCGCACTACTGGGTCATCGACCCCGACGAGCCCCGCATCCGGTGCTGGCGCCTCGGTCCCCGCGGCGCGGTCGACCTCGACTCGCCCACCTCCTGCGCGGAGCCGCTCGACGGCTACACCGAGACCGCTTCGGTGGCGGGGCAGCAGTGGCTGGAGCTCAACGAACCGTTCCCGGTGCGGCTGCGACCGGCCGATCTCGTCTCCAGCCATCGGGGCTGAACAACCCGGTTTCTCGGCGGTTTCTCGCCATCCGGGCAACGCCATCGCCGTCCCGTTCCGTCTTCCCGGCACAGGGGTGACACCGGAGTCGCCGCCGAGCGCTGCTTGCCGCGGTGGTGTATCCAGGAGGCCGCGTTCCGGTTGGGGTACCGGGTGGCGCGTCGGTCGTAGGGAGTCACTCCGCCGGCGACCAGGAGGAGCAGTGACAGCTCGCAGGAAGCATTCGCGCAGGGGGAATCCGCTTTTCCGGCAACGCAGGCGCAGATCGCGCTGGGTGGCGGTCACCGCGCTCACGCCTGTCCTGCTCGTGCCCGCCGCGCTGATCGGTGCCTCCAGCGGCTTCCAGGCTTCCGCGCCGACGGCGGGCGGGGCGTTGCGAACGGATGCCGACCCGCGGGAGCTCGGCGCGGGCGGGCGGATTCCGCAGGCCGACCAGCTCAGCCCGGAAGTGCTCGACCGGGCCGGGGACCCGGAGCGGCTCGCGACCGGCGCGGGGCCCGCGGTCGAGGTGCCGAGCGGACCGCTGGGAATCCCGGAACCGATGCTGTCGGCCTACGTCGCGGCTGCCGAGCGCGCGTCGGAGTCGACCCCGTCCTGCGGGGTGCACTGGTCGGTGCTCGCCTCCATCGGCCGCATCGAGTCCGGGCACGCCCGCGGCGGCGAGGTCGACGTCGTGGGCACGACGGTGGAGGCCATCCTCGGCCCGCGGCTCTCCGGCGGACCCGGGATCGCGGCGATCCCGGACACCGACGGCGGCCAGTACGACGGGGACCCGACCTGGGACCGGGCGGTCGGCTCGATGCAGTTCATCCCGTCGACCTGGCGCAAGTACGCGACGGACGGCAACCAGGACGGCGTCAGCAGCCCGCACAACGTGCACGACGCGACCGTCGCGGCGGCCGAGTACCTGTGCTCCGGGGGGACGAACCTGCGTGAGCCGGCGAACCTGGCCGCCGCGGTGTTCCGCTACAACCACTCCGACGAGTACGTGCGCACCGTCCTGGTGTGGGCCTCCGCCTACGCCAAGGGCGTGACGCCGACGCCGTCGGAGCCGGCACCGGAGGTCGACGACGTGCTCGAGGGCAACCGCCTGCCCGACGGCCCGGCGGTCCTGGCGATGCCGCAGGCGCCGCCTCCGGCCGGTGCGCCCGCGCCGGTGCCTGGGCCTGCTCCGGCGCCGACGGCGCCCCCGCCGAACGGCACCCCGCCACCCGCACCGTCGTCGAGCACCCCGCCGGGCAGCACCCCGCCGTCGACCACTCCGCCGGGGAGCACTCCGCCGGGGAGTTCGACTCCGCCGGAAAGCTCGACCCCGCCGGGGAGTTCGACTCCGCCCGGGAGTTCCACGCCTCCGCCGGAGAGCAGCAAGCCTCCGGAAAGCACCACGCCGCCGCCCGAGAGCACCACGCCGCCGCCCGAGAGCACCACGCCGCCGGAGAGCACGACTCCTCCGCCGGAAAGCAGCAAGCCTCCGGAAAGCACGACACCGCCCCCGGACAGCACGACACCGCCCCCGGACAGCAGCACACCTCCGCCTGAGAGCAGCAGGCCGCCGGAGGATCCGGGACCGCCGCCGTCGTGCCAGGTGCCGGTGCTGCACAACGGCGAGTTCGTGACCGAGCAGGACAGGCCGGCGGCCGGGAACGACCTCGCGCCGGGCCGCACCGATCCCGCATCGGCGACCGGCGGCGCGACCGTCTACGTCGAGCCGGGCGACGGCGGGCCGCTGGTGCCGTGCGTCGTGCCGGACGACTACGCCCCCGCGCAGCGGTGATGTCCTGGGAGTGAAACCGCTCCACCCGGCAGGCGGTGTCCTGGTGCCAGGGACACCGCCTGCCGCTTTCCAGGCCCGCGACACCGCCGGTCGAGGTCGCTGGACCGGGTGGAGATGGTTTGGCAGACGGGTGAATCTCTGTGTGATCACCCGTTTTCGCCCGGCGGTTCGCGCGCTCGCCCTGGACGCGCTGAGTCACCATGGGTCGCCCGTCCGAAGGAGTCCGCGCTCGCCACTTCCGTGTGACGCGGAGTTGTGGCACCACGCGCGAGCGTCCGCCGGGCGCGCTACTAGCGTGGGGGCCAACAGCGCGGGGCAGCGCGGGGCGGGCCTGCGGCGGCCTGCCGGCGCACGTATCGAGGAGGACCAGCGATGTCACGGGTCGCGGCGATCGACTGCGGAACGAACTCCATCCGGCTGCTCGTCGCCGACGTGACGGTCTCCCCGGGGCCGGACTCCGATCCCGACGGCGGGACGCGCCACCTGCGCGACATCCACCGCGAGATGCGGATCGTGCGGCTCGGCCAGGGCGTCGACGCCACCGGCAGGCTCGCCGACGAGGCGCTCGAGCGCACGCGGGCCGCGCTGGTCGACTACGCCAACATCGCGCGCCGCAAGGGTGTGGAGCGCATCCGCATGGTGGCGACCTCGGCGACGAGGGACGCCTCCAACCGCGAGGAGTTCTTCGCCATGGTGCGCGAGACCCTCGGCATCGACGCGGAGGTGATCACCGGCGACGAGGAGGCTCGGCTGTCGTTCATCGGCGCGGTCGGCGACCTGGACCCGCAGGACGGGCCGTTCGTGGTCACCGACGTCGGCGGCGGATCGACGGAGCTGGTGGTGGGCACCTGGGACGGCGTGCGCGCCGACATCACCGCCGCGTACTCGGCCGACATCGGCTGCGTCCGGCTGACCGAGCGGAGCCTGCACGGCGACCCCCCGGCCGAGGACGAGGTCCGCGAGGCCGTCAAGGTCGCGCGCGGCATTCTGGACGACGCGTTCGCCGCCGTCGATTCCTCGGATGCCCGGACCTGGGTCGGGGTCGCCGGAACGGTCACGACGCTTTCGGCCATCGCGCAGAATCTGCCGGAGTACGATCCCGCCGCCATTCACCTTTCCCAGATATCCCGGAATGAACTCGAACGGACAACCGAACAGTTGTTGTCGATGACCCACGACGAGCGCGCCCGGATCGGCTCGCTGCACGCGGGCCGGGTGGACGTGATCGTCGGCGGCGCGCTGGTGGTGAAGGTGCTGGCAGAGGAGCTGTCGGAACGCGCCGGAATCGACTCGATCACCGTCAGTGAACACGACATCCTGGACGGCATCGCCCTGTCTATCAGCTAGTTCCCGGAGTGTGGTCGTCCTATTCCACCTTCTGAGTGACGGGGTTTCTGGATCGAGCCAGAAGGTGACGGCTTTGTGACAGCGGATTGCTGTGAGCCCGTTCTCACTTATGTTTACGCTCGTCTGACGCGGCGGTGAACGCCGCCGTGCGTGGTGACCCCCGAAAATCCCCGACGGGGCACACGTGGAAGCGGGAGGACGTACATGCGAAAGGGACGCTTGGCCGCTGCGGTCGCGGTCCCCGTGGCGGTGGCGATGCTCGCCAGTGCCTGCGGCGGAGGCGGTAGCGCCTCGGGTGAGGACGGCATCGTCACCCTCGACTGGGGCGAGCCGGAGAACCCACTGGTTCCGGGCAACACGACCGAGGAGAACGGCGGCTTCGTCATCAACGCCCTGTTCACCGGCCTCGTCGAGTACCGGGCGAGCGACCTCAAGGTCGAGAACGCGGTCGCGGAGTCGATCACCACGACCGACAACACGAACTTCACCATCAAGCTGAAGCCGGGCTGGACGTTCCACGACGGCACCCCGGTCAAGGCCAAGAACTTCGTGGACGCCTGGAACTACACCGCCTACGGCCCCAACGGCTTCCAGGGTTCGAGCTTCTTCGAGCAGGTCGACGGCTACGACGTGGTCCATCCGAAGGACCCCGACGGTGAGGCCGGCCCCGCGACCCCGCCGACGCCGCCGACGAAGGAGATGTCGGGCCTCAAGGTCGTCGACGACAACACCTTCACGGTCAAGCTCAAGAACCCCTTCACGATCTTCCCCGTCGTCCTGGGCTACTCGGCCTACAAGCCGCTTCCCGACTCGTTCTTCGCCGACCCGAAGAAGTTCGAGGAGCGCCCCATCGGCAACGGTCCGTTCAAGTTCGTCGACCGCACGCCGAACGTCGAGCTCAACGTCGCCGCCTACGAGAACTACGCCGGCGCGGACAAGCCGCAGATCAAGGGCGCCAAGTTCAAGGTCTACGAGCAGCTCGACGGCGCCTACCAGGACCTGGTGTCGGGCAACCTCGACTTCCTGCGCGCGATCCCGGTCTCGGCCCTGGTCGGCGACAAGTGGAAGCAGGACCTCGGTGAGCGCGCCAAGGAGAAGCCGGGTCTGCTGACCCAGAACATGGGCTTCCCGATCTACGACGAGCAGTTCAAGAACCCGCTGCTGCGCAAGGCGATCTCGATGTCCATCGACCGCAAGACCATCACCGAGACGGTCTTCGCGGGCGGCCGCGACCCGGCGGACGGCTTCGCCACCCCCGCCGTCGAGGGCTTCGTGCCCAACCAGTGCGGTGAGGCCTGCGAGTTCAACCCGGAGAAGGCCAAGCAGTACCTGGCCCAGGCCGGTGGCTTCAAGGGCACCCTGACCGTCAAGACCAACGGCGACGGCGGACACAACGAGTGGAGCGAGGCCGTCGCGGCCAGCATCCGCCAGAACCTGGGCATCAACGTCGTCTTCACCCCGGTCCCGACCTTCGGCGAGTTCCGGCAGACGGCGAACGCCTTCCAGTTCGACGGCCTGTTCCGCACCGGGTGGAAGGCCGACTACCCGAACCTGGAGACCTTCCTGACCCAGCTGTACCGCACCGGGGCGTCGTCCAACGACTACGGCTACTCCAACCCGGCCTTCGACGCGGCACTCGACCGGGCGAACGCAGCTCCCACGATCGAGGAGGCGAACAAGGGTTACGCCGAGGCCGAGAAGCTGCTGGGCCAGGACCTGCCGATCGTCCCGCTGTGGACGCAGCCGGTCCAGTACGGATTCTCGGAACGGATCGCAGCGGGCGAGGTCAAGGCTTACCGTGAGCTTGACCTGACCACCGTGCGTCTCAACCCGTAACGATCCGCACGCGCACCCGGCCCGCCGAGACCCGGTGGGCCGGGCCCCGCGCTGGCTTGTTTGAGGAGGCCCTGATGGGTCGTTACCTGCTGCGACGGCTGTTGCAGCTGATACCGGTGTTCATCGGCACCACGCTGATCATCTACTTGCTCGTCTGGACGATCCCCGGCGACCCGTTCGCCGGCAAGTGCGGCGACCGGGGCTGCCCGCCGGAGTACATCGCCGAGATGCACGCGAAGTACAACCTGGACGATCCGCTGATCATCCAGTATTTCAAGTACCTTGGGAAGCTCTTTACGGGTGACTTCGGCGAGACCTACGCGGGCATCCCGGTCAGCCAGCTGATCGAGAGCGCCTATCCGGTCACGATCAAGCTCGCGGTCATCGCGCTGATCATCGAGGGCGTCATCGGCCTGCTCGCGGGCATCCTGACCGGTCTGCGGGGCCGTGGCTTCCTGGACAACCTGGTGCTGGTGTCCACGCTGTTCCTGATCTCGCTGCCGGTGTTCGTGACCGGTTTCGTGATCCAGATCTCGCTCGGTACCGAGCTCGGCATCATCCGGCCGACCGTCAGCTCCAACCCCTCGATCGGCGAGCTGATCGCGCCGGCCTTCGTCCTCGCGTCCCTGTCGATGGCCTACGTGGCGCGGCTGACCAGGACGAGCCTGATGGAGAACCGCCGGGCCGACTACGTGCGCACCGCGGTCGCCAAGGGCCTCGAACCCCGGCGGGTGGTGGGGGTCCACCTGCTGCGCAACTCCGTTATCCCGGTGATCACGTTCCTGGGAACCGACCTCGGCGCTCTCATGGGCGGTGCGATCGTCACCGAGGGCGTGTTCAACATCAGGGGCATCGGTGGCCTGATCTTCCGGTCCATCCTCACCAAGGAAGGCACCACGGTCACCGGGATCGTCACGCTGCTGGTGCTGGTCTACCTGCTGATGAACCTGATCGTGGACCTCCTCTACGCGGCTCTCGACCCGAGGATCCGATATGACTGAGCGTGCCGAATCCACCCACCGCGTCGCCGCCGCCGTGCGCGACGGATCGGGCGGCGAGCCGCTCGCCGAGCCCCTCGCCCGCAACGCGAAGAAGCCGCGCGGGCTCTGGGGCGACGCCTGGTACGACCTGCGCCGGCGCCCGCTGTTCATCGCCGCGACGGCGATCATCGCCGTCCTGCTGTTCATCGCGGCCTTCCCCGGCTTGTTCACGTCCGTGGACCCGAACTTCCAGGACCTGTCCAAGGTCCGCGACCTGCCCTCGGCCGAGGCGTGGTTCGGCTACGACAACCTCGGCCGCGACCTGTGGTCCAGGGCGATCTACGGGACCAGGGCGTCGATCGTCGTCGGCTTCATGGCCACGCTGCTGACGGTGCTGATCGGCTCGACCATCGGGCTGCTGGCCGGCTACTACGGCGGCTGGGCCGACAACCTGATGTCCCGGTTTTCCGAGATCTTCCTCGGCCTGCCCTTCGTGCTCGGTGCCATCGTCATCCTGACCACCTTCAACGCCGAGGTCGCGCTGCCCAGCGGCACTCGGGTCATCACTCAGGTGGTGCTGTCGATCGCGATCCTGTCGTGGCCGATGGCGATGCGGATCATGCGGTCGGCGGCGATCACGGCCAAGCAGCAGGACTACGTCAAGGCCGCCAGGGCGTTGGGTGCCAGCGCGCCGCGGATCATCCTGCGGCACATGCTGCCGAACTGCCTGGCGCCGGTGCTGGTCTACGCCACCATCGCGCTCGGCGCGTTCATCGGCGCCGAGGCCACGTTGTCGTTCCTCGGCATCGGCCTTCGCTACCCGGTGGTCTCGTGGGGCCTGATGATCGCGGACTCCCGCAACTACATCCAGGGCGCGCCACACCTGCTGCTGTTCCCGGCGGCGTTCCTGGTCGTCACCGTCCTGGCGTTCGTGATGCTCGGTGACGCCGTCCGCGACGCGCTCGACCCGAAGCAGAAGTAGGAGGACCTGGCATGACTGCTGTGGACGAGAAGTCCTCCCAGTACTCCTCCGACAAGCCCGAAGGGCCGCTGCTGGAGGTCGAGGACCTGCACGTGGAGTTCCGTACCCGGGACGGCGTGGCCAAGGTCCTCAACGGCGTGAGCTACCACGTCGAGAAGGGCGAGACGCTGGCCGTGCTCGGCGAGTCGGGCTCGGGCAAGAGCGTCACCGCCCAGACGATCATGGGCATCCTCGACATCCCGCCGGGCGTGATCACCGGGGGCTCCATCCGCTACAAGGGCGAGGAGCTGCTCAAGGCCACCGAAGCGCGCCGCAGGGAACTGCGCGGCGAGTCGGCGGCGATGATCTTCCAGGACGCCCTGTCGGCGCTGAACCCGGTCTACACCGTCGGGTTCCAGATCGCCGAGCAGCTGCGGATGCGGCGCGGCATGTCCCGCAAGGATGCGATGGCCCGCGCCGTCGAGCTGCTGGACCAGGTGAAGATCCCCAACGCCAAGCAGCGCGTGAAGGAGTTCCCGCACCAGTTCTCCGGCGGCATGCGGCAGCGCGCGATGATCGCGATGTCGCTGGCGCTGGACCCGGAGCTGCTGATCGCCGACGAGCCGACCACGGCGCTGGACGTCACGGTGCAGGCCCAGATCATGGACCTGCTCGACGAACTGCGCCGCGAGCGCGGCATGGGGCTGATCCTGATCACCCACGACCTCGGCGTGGTCGCCGAGGTCGCCGACCGGATCGTGGTGATGTACGCGGGGCGGATCGTGGAGTCCGCCGACGCGTACTCGCTGTACCGCAAGCCGGGGCACCCCTACACCGAGGGCCTGATGCGGTCCATCCCGCGGCTGGACCTCAAGGGGCAGGAGCTGGACACCATCAAGGGTCTGCCGCCGAACCTGCTCAACGTCCCATCAGGCTGCCCGTTCCACCCGCGGTGCCCGCGGGCCGAGGAGCGGTGCAGCCGGGAGGTGCCCGCGTTCCACCAGCTCGGGCTGGGCCGGGCCAGCGCATGCCACTTCGCGGAGGAGCTGATGACCCGTGACTGAGCCGATCCTCCAGGTCCGCGATCTGGTCAAGCACTTCCCGGTGACCCAGGGCGTGCTGTTCCGGCGCACCATCGGGCACGTCCGGGCGGTCGACGGCGTGTCGTTCGACCTGCACAAAGGCGAGACGCTCGGTGTCGTCGGCGAGTCCGGCTGCGGCAAGTCGACCCTCGCGCAGGTGCTGATGCGGCTGGAGAAGCCGACCAGCGGCAGCGCGCTGTTCGAGGGCCGGGACATGTTCAAGATGCACGGCTCGGAGCTGCGCAAGCTGCGCCGGGACATGCAGATCGTGCTGCAGGACCCCTACACCTCGCTGAACCCGAGGCGGACCGTCGGCGACATCGTCGGCGAGCCGTTCGAGATCCACCCCGAGGTGGCGCCGAAGGGGCAGCGCAGGCAGAAGGTGCAGGAGCTGCTGGAGGTCGTGGGGCTCAACCCCGAGCACATCCAGCGCTACCCGCACCAGTTCTCCGGTGGTCAGCGGCAGCGCATCGGCATCGCCCGCGCGCTGGCGCTGCGGCCGAAGGTGATCGTCTGCGACGAGCCGGTGTCGGCGCTGGACGTCTCGATCCAGGCGCAGGTGATGAACCTGCTCGGCGAGCTCCAGCAGGAGTTCGGGCTGTCGTACATCTTCATCGCCCACGACCTGGGCGTTGTGCGCCACCTGTCGGACCGGGTGGCGGTGATGTACCTCGGCAAGGTCGTCGAGATCGGCACCGACGAGCAGATCTACGAGCACCCGCAGCACCCCTACACCCAGGCGCTGCTGTCGTCGGTTCCGGTGCCGGACCCGACGCTGCGGGGCAGGCGGGAGGTCATCCGGCTCACCGGCGACGTGCCGAGCCCGGCCAACCCGCCCTCGGGCTGCCGGTTCCGCACCCGTTGCTGGAAGGCGCAGGACATCTGCGCCGAGAAGCAGCCGGAGCTCACCGTCCGGATGGGCGAGCACCCCTCGGCGTGCCACTTCGCCGAGGAGCGCCCGCACGTCGTGGCCTGATCCGCGCGCATCGGCGACGCCCGTCCTCCGCTCGGAGGGCGGGCGTCGCGCTTTCGCGGCTATTGCTCGGCTCTCAGCGTCTCGTTGCGGTTGCGGCAGGTGGGGTAGGTGCACCAGTCCACTTCGGACGGCTGGGCCAGCGCGACGTCTTCGCCGCACACGGCCCTGTCCGCCGCGCGGCCGTCCCACCGGGCGCCCCGGAACGCATGACGAGTCCCGCCGCGATGGCCCGCGTCGGGGATCGGGAGCCAGAAGTGTCGCTGCGGCTGTCGTGCGTCGTCCACTGACCACTTCCCAGGTCGATCACTGTTCGTGTCAGGATCGAAACTAGGAGTTACTTGCGTCGTGGAAGGACAATCCGGGGACAATGCCGACCATGGACGAAGGTGCCGGTGCCCGGATCGCGCGGCTCCGCAAGCTGGCCGGGTGGACGCAGCACCAGCTCGCCGCGCGCGCCTTCGTCTCGACCAGCCTGGTCAAGAAGGTCGAGCAGGGCCGGACCCCGCCGAGTCCGGCCTTCGTCGCGGCCTGTGCACGTGCGCTGGGGGTCGAGGTCCGCGCGCTGTACGGCGTGCCGGACACCGGCATCCTCGCCGCGCCGAACACCCGGGACGCCGACGTCGCCGCTCTCCGGGAGGCGCTCCAGTCGTTCGACGACCCGCGGCCGCCCGCCGGGCCGCCGGACGCCTTCGCACTGCTGCGGCGGCTCGACCGCGCCGAGGAGCTTCGGCGGCGCCAGCGGTACGTGGAGCTGGCATCAGTCCTGCCTCCCGCGCTGCACCACCTCTACGTCCTGGTCGCTGACACTCCGGGCGACACCGGTGCAGGAGAGCGGGCGCGCGCGATGCTGCACGACGCGTACCGGCTCGCCGCGACCGTCGGCGGCCGGTTCGGCCGTCCCGACCTCGCGGCCACCGCTTCCGAGCGCCACGTCGCGCTCGCGGCCTCCACCGGGGATCCGCTGCGGAGCGCCGTGTCGGACTGGCACCGATCCAGCCACTTCCTCCAGAACGGCCACTACGCGTCGGGGCTGCGCCTGCTGGAACGGGCCCTGGGCCGCGTCGCGGAGCAGCCGCCGAACGACGCTGCGCTTGGCGTGGCGGTGCAACTGCACCTGCGGGCCGCCGTCATGTCGGCGCGCGGAGGCGACGGACAGCGGGCCGACGACCACGTGCGCGAGGCGGGGGCGCTGGTCGGCAGGGGAGCCGACCCGACGCCGTACTACAACACCGACGCCAGTCGGCTGAACGTCGACGTCCACTGGTGCGCCGTGCCCGTCGAGCGCCACGACGGCACCGAGGCCGTGACGCGCGCCGGTCGCGTGCGTGTCGCCGACCCGGCCCGCCCGGAGCGCGTCGGCCATCACCACATCGACCAGGCCCGTGCCTGGACCCTGCACGGCGACCGCGACCGCGCGCTCGCCGAGCTCGACGCCGCGCGCCGGGTGTCGCCTCACCACACCCGCGCGCACCCCTCCGTCCGCGAGACGGTGCGTGCGCTGGCCGCCGCCGACCGGCGTCGCACCACGTCGCTGGCGAACTTCGCGCGCTGGGCAGGCGTCCAGACCTGACCAGAGGGCCATTCCCTTGGGGCTGGCACCGTGATCGTGGCTGACGCAGTGGGTTCGGCCGCAAGCCGCAGGTCACGAACGCCATACGGCGGCAACGGCGGGTGCCGCAAACGGCGATGACGTGCCATGAGGCGGAAGCGAGCGCGGCCCCGCTCCAGCTTGAGGAGCAGGGCCGCGTCCGACGCCGATCGCGTCAACCGTCCACTAAGGACGTTCGCCGGACACGAAGGCCGCCAGGTCCGCCGACTGCTGGATTCGCGACGGCTCGTGCACGTACATCATGTGCCCCGCCTCGTAGTAGCGGACCTCGATGTTCTCCCGCAGCTGCGGCGGGATCGTCAGCCGGGCCAGCACGTGCTCGGCCGCGAAGTGCGGCGTGGCGCCGTCGGTGTAGCCGCAGGCGACGTGGATGCGCAGGTGCGGGTTGGCGCGCATGGCCGCGCTCAGCTTCTCGACCACCGACACCGACGCGCCCTCGAACTCCTTGTACGACCAGGGCTGCACCCGGCTGCTCAGGGTCTCGTAGGGCAGGTCGTTGACGTAGTCGAGCTCGGCGCGCAGGTAGTGGTTGATGCCCGCCGCGTAGGCGCCGCGGATTCCGGAGATGCTCGGGTCGTCGGAGAAGTGCTCGCCTGCCGCGTCCGGCTCCCAGCCGGTGAACCGCCCGTCCATCCGGCCGACCGTGCGCCGCTGGTCCCGCAGCAGCTCGGTGAAGAACCGGATGTGCTCGATGCGCAGGTTGGCCCGGTCGACGTAGTCCTCCGACAGGCCGGTCAGCCGCGCGGTGCGGCGCACGATGTCGGCGCGCTCCTGCTCGCTCAGCCGCGCGCCGCGCGCGAGGGCGCGCGGGTAGTCGCCGGAGGCGAACTCCTCGGCCTCGGCGACCACCTCGTGCAGCGGGCGGTCGCCGTGCTTGCCGTGGTAGTGCGCGATCGCGGCGTAGGTCGGCAGGAACAGCGCGTAGGGCTGGTCGTTGCCTTCGGTGAAGCGGATGGTCCCCATGTCGAGCACCGACGAGATCAGCAGCAGCCCGTTGGGGTAGAGGCCGTGGCGGTTCTGCAGGTGCTCGGCCAGCGCGGCCGCGCGCAGCGTGCCGTAGGACTCGCCCGCCAGGTACTTCGGCGACAGCCAGCGGTTGTTCCGCGAGGTCCACAGCCGGATGACCTCGGCGATCGACTCGATGTCGCGCGCGTAGCCGTGGAAGTCGGTGGCCTCGCCGCCCTCGACGGCGCGCGAGTAGCCGGTCGACACCGGGTCGATGAACACCAGGTCGCTGTGCGCCAGCAGGGTCTCGGCGTTGTCGGCCAGGCCGTAGGGCGGGGCGGCGAGGTCGCCGGCGTCGCCGGAGAGCACGCGCCGGGGGCCGAGCACACCCAGGTGCAGCCAGACGCTCGACGAGCCGGGGCCGCCGTTGAAGGCGAAGGTGACCGGTCTGCTGGTGCCGGGCTCGACGTCGGCGACGTAGGCGGTTAGGAAGACCTCGGCCTTGGGCTTGAAGCCCTCGAACTTGCCGTCCTGGAACGTCTCCTCCCGCAGCACGATCCGCCCAGTGGTGGCCGTGTAGGGCAGTTCGGTGCCGTCCACGGTGATCGAGTGGTGCGTGCTGACCAGATCGTCGACGGGCTCGGCCGGAGCGGTCGCTTCCTTGGTGGCCTCGTCGTTGTTCGCTTCGCTGGCTGCCATACCCCGCACTTTACGTGCCGCGAGACGCGGACCGTTCCGGTTTCTGGGAAGGTGGCTGGGGTGATCTCCGGACCATCCCGACTCATCGACGACCCGGTCGAGGACCCGTCGGCGGCCGCGGGCGGCGCCCCCGGCCTCGCCGAGCTGGACGAGGCCATCACGCGCTGCACCGCGTGCCCCCGGCTGGTCGCGTGGCGCGAGGAGGTCGCGATGGTCAAGCGGGCGGCGTTCCGCGGCCAGCCCTACTGGGGCAGGCCCGTCCCCGGATTCGGACCGGCCGACGCGGCGCTGGGGATCGTCGGACTGGCGCCGGCGGCGCACGGCGCGAACCGGACCGGCCGGATGTTCACCGGCGACCGGTCCGGCGACGTGCTCTACCGCGCGATGTACGACGTCGGCCTCGCGTCGCAGCCCGAAGCGCACGGCCTCGACGACGGCTTGGTGCTGCGCGGAGCGCGCATCGTCTCCCCGGTCCGCTGCGCGCCTCCGGCGAACAAGCCCACACCGGGCGAGCGCGACACCTGCGCCCCTTGGCTGGCCCGCGAGCTGGAACTGCTGCGGCCGACTCTGCGCGCGGTCGTCGTGCTCGGCGCCTTCGGCTGGCAGGCGCTGCTGCCGATCCTCGGCGCCGCGGCCTGGCGCCTCCCGTCGCCGCGGCCGAAGTTCGGCCACGGCGCCCACATCGAGCTGCCCGCGGCCGACGGCGGCCCGCCCCTGCACCTGCTGGGCTGCTACCACGTCAGCCAGCAGAACACCTTCACCGGCAAGCTGACGCCGGAGATGCTGCGGGAGGTGCTGGAGCGGGCGAAGGAGGTGGCGGGGTTGTCGTGATAGCGCAGTGCGGTCGAAGTCAGCACTTGGTGAAGGACGGCAGCTCGGTATCATTCGTGATACCATCGCGTCATGCCGATGACTTTGCGCCTGTCGGACGCCGAGGCCGATGCGTTGCGTCGACGCGCCGAACTCGAGCATCGCTCGATGCAGGATGTTGCCAGGCAGGCGGTTCGCGAGTACGTGGAGAACCACAGTCGAGCTGAGCTTCTCGATCATGTGCTTGACGAGGAGCTGCCGCGTTATGCCGAGGCGCTGGAGCGGCTCGGCCAGTGATCTATCTGACGCTGGCCGAGCTCATCCACGTCGCTGAGCGAGCGATCGCGGGCGAAGTCGAGGTTCGTGACCACGGGTTGCTCGAATCGGCGTTGGCGCGGCCACGGGCTTCGGTGTTCGGCGCCGATGCCTATCCAAGCCTGGAGGAGAAGGCGGCGGCCTTGCTGCATTCCCTTGCCGGCAACCATGCGCTCGTCGACGGCAACAAGCGTCTGGCTCTGGCCGCGACCATCGCCTTCCTCGGTGTCAACGGACAGCGGCTGACCTTCTCCAACGACGGGGCCTACGACTTCATCATCGCTGTGGCCGCTGGTGAGCTCAACGATGTTCCCAGCATTGCAGCCCGCATCGGCCAGGCGATCGAGCCTCGCTGACCCCGTGTCGCCACTGCCTGCACGGAGCTCCGTAAATCCATTGACGTCAGTCAGCGCGACACCCAGACGGGCAAGCTGAGCCCGGAGATGCTGCGCGGTGTGCTGGAGCGGGTGAAGCAGCTGTCGGGGCGGGTCGGGCGATTCCCCGGCAACCTGGCGTGGCCCTGACAGTCGTTCGATCCCCGTGGGTGGTCAGCTCTGCCATGCCTCGTCCGGCACCGGCGGCAGCGTTTCGCCGGTCTCCAGCAGCGTCTTCAGGTCGGAGAGCAGGTGCGGCCAGCCGGTGCTGACCATCTGCCGCATCGTGCTGCCGTCGGGGAAGTCGTCGTGGATGACGGTGAGCTTGACCGTCTGCCCGAGCGGTTCGATCTCGAACGTGACCTTCGACCGGCTCTCGGCAACGAGCGTCGCGAGCAGGTCGTCGTCGATGCCCGCGGCGGCAGCCCATTCCGGGGTCGGGGTGTGCCAGGTGTAGGAGAGCCGGCGGTACGGCTCGGACTCCAGCACGACCTGCTCCGGATCGGCGGTGCGCCGACCGTTCTCCTCCCAGACCATCGGCGATCCCGGGCGCCAGTCGGTTTCGAAGGCGACGCCCCAGTACCGGCGGGTGAACGCCGGATCGGTGAGGGCCTGCCACAACTGCTCCGGCGTGGTCCTGATGAAGGTGGTGTAAGCGAAAGCGGGTTCGCTCATCGGTGCTGACTCCAATGCTCGCTTGAGATCGGCAAGTGCCTCCGCGCGCCGCCGCCCGTACTGGCCCATCCAGCGTTCGGCGATCGCGTTGATCGGTGCGGCGTTCAGGTAGTGCAGCTTCTCCCGGCCGCGACGGACCGTGGTGACCAGGTTCGCCTGCTCGAGCACCGCGAGGTGCTTGCTGACCGACTGCCGGGCCATGGCCAGGCAGTCGCACAGCTCGCGCAGCCGCTGCCCGTTGCGGGCATTGAGGCTGTCGAGAAGCCGGCGCCGGTTCGGGTCGGCCAACGCCCTGAAGACCTCGTCCATGACTCCCTGCACATCACCGAGAAAGGCAGCCTGTTGGCTGCATGAAAAATAGGCAGCCAACTGACTGCGTGTCAAGATGACCCGCGAGAGGCGCTGGGAGGCGGGCGTCCATATCGCACGATTTCCATGCGCCGCAAGGAAATTTCCGCTGAACAGCTGGCGGCGCGGCGCGACCGTCGAGCGATTTCCCGTCGCGCCAACGGCCGTCGCACCCGCCGTGCACCGGCTCATACGTGCACAAAGGGCCCCGGAAACGGGACCTTCGCCTCTGGTGCGCGTGCTGCGGTGTTTCGTCGATCACGGCGCCGTGTCGCGAAGTCCGGTAGGGTGGCGGAACCGTCACGGACGCCGGTCGATTTGCCCCCCAGCATCCGTTTTCCGGGTACGCACCGCGCCCGAGTGCCTACCCAGCGTCGATCGTGATCGACGACACTCGCGACTGGCGTCACATTAAGGGGGGTCGCCGCAGCGCTGCGCCGGTCTGTGGTGCGAACATTGCGGCATGGCTGGTCAATCCGAACCCACCCGGATTCTCATCCTCGGCGGCGGTTACGTCGGCATGTACACGGCGCTCAACCTTCAGAAGAAGCTCGGGCGCCGCGAAGCCTCCGTGACGGTCGTCGACCCTCAGCCGCACATGACCTACCAGCCCTTCCTGCCGGAGGCTGCCGCGGGTTCGGTCGAACCCCGGCACGTGGTAGCGCCACTGCGACGAGTGCTCAAGCGGTGCCATGTGATCACCGCCGCGGTCACTGACATCAACAACAGTGACAAGGTCGTAACGGTCAACAACCCCCAGACCGGTACCGAGACCCTGGAGTACGACCTGCTGGTCGTGGCGCTCGGGTCCGTCTCCCGGCTCCTGCCGATCCCCGGGCTCGCCGAGCAGGGCATCAGCCTCAAGACCGTCGGCGAGGCGATCTACCTGCGCAACCACGTGCTGGCCAAGCTGGATGCCGCCGCCAACACCAACGACGAGGAGCTGCGCAAGCGGCTGCTCACCTTCACCTTCGTCGGTGGCGGGTTCGCGGGCGGCGAGGCCCTCGCCGAGCTGGAGGACATGGCCCGGTACGCCACCCGCTACTACTCGAACATCACGCCCGAGGACATGAGCTGGGTCCTCGTCGAGGCCGCCGGGCGCGTGATGCCCGAGGTCAGCGAGAAGATGGGCGTCTACGTCGTCAAGGCGCTCGAGGAACGCGGCATCAAGGTCTACCTGAACACCTTCCTGAAGTCGGTCGAGGGCGGCCACGCGGTGCTCTCCGACGGCACCGAGTTCGACACCGACACGCTGGTGTGGAACGCGGGCGTGAAGGCCAACCCGGTGCTCAAGAGCAGCGACCTGCCGCTCGACGATCGCGGCCGGGTCCGCGCCACCGCGCACCTGCAGGTCGAGGGCCTGCCCAACGTGTGGGCGGCCGGTGACTGCTCGGCGGTGCCGGACCTGTCCAAGACCGAGGACGACCCCACTGCCACCTGCGCGCCGTCGGCGCAGCACGCGGTCCGCCAGGCCGACCAGCTCGCGAAGAACGTGCTGGCCAGCATGCGGGGCAAGGCGACCAAGGAGTACAAGCACGCCTACGCCGGCTCGGTCGCCGGTCTGGGCCTGTACAAGGGTGTCGCCGACGTCTACGGCTTCAAGGCCAAGGGCTTCGTCGCGTGGTTCATGCACCGCTCGTACCACGTGAGCCGGATGCCCACGTTCAACCGCAAGCTGCGCATCATCATCGACTGGACGCTGGCGTTCATGTTCAAGCGCGAGGCGGTGTCGATGGGCCAGATCCAGGACCCGAAGGCCGACTTCGAGCGGGCTGCCGCGAGCTGAGTCCCGGGCAGGCCGGCGCATCCGCCGACACGCCGCGTGTCCGCCCGGGCACGCGGCGTTTTCATGTCCGACCCAGGCTCGTTATTGCTCCGTGCAGGGGACCGGGGACGCCGGTTATCCTTGACAATCCGTAGTGGGTAATCGAAGACTTGACCTTGTCTTCACCTGAAAGGATGGCTGATTCGCGTGGGAAGGGGTGAATCCCTTGACGCTGGAAGAACTCGCTGCGCTGGTGCGTAGCGGAGAGATCGAGGATGGCCCGGTCGCGGACTTCGCCGCCGACTACCACGAAGCCGCGCGGATCTTCCGCAAGAAGGACGACTGACGATGACCGAGGCCGAAGGGCGGCAGGAGGACCTCGCGCGGCTCGCGCATCCGTTCGGTCCCGGCTCCGCTCTTCCGGCCCGCAGGGGTGCCATGCGCCCCACGCCGTTGCTGCTGCAGGGGCAGGACTACTTCTTCCGGTCACCGGACACCGACCTGGACTTCCAGGACCGCATGTACCGCGCGGACCTCGTCAGCGACGGGTCGGTCGACCCGGTCCCGTGCGTGCTGGTGCTGGCTCGCGCCGCGGACATGGAGATGAACGAGCTGTCCCTCGCGCTGGCCGAGCACAACATCCGGATGGTGCGGGTGGACGCCGACCGCTGCCTGGACCTGGCGCTGACGGTCTACACCGACGCGCCGCTGATCGAGTTCCAGCGCTGGCTGCTGCGTCCGCTCCTGGTGTGGCGCAGGCACTTCGACATCACGGCCGTGCCGGTCGACCCCACCACCGTGCACGGCGCCTACGTGCGCGAGCAGTGGCAGGCGGTCGCGAACTGGCTGGCCTGCCGTTCGGACTGGGAGCAGGTCAACCCGGTGCGCTCCAGCGAGCACCTGGACCGGCTGACCCAGCTGCACGACGCGGCGGCGTTCGGGCTGCGGGTGCCGCGCACCGCGGTCACCACGATGCCGGGGCGCACCCGGCCGGGCGGCGGGCGCTGCATCGTCAAGACCGCGGGGCACCACCTGCTGGAACCCGAGCCGGGGGCGCTGCGGGGGCTGTTCCCGCGCCCGCTGGACATCCGCCGCACGCACGAGGCGCTGGAGCCGGCGCCGGTGCTGGTGCAGCAGTACCTCGACGCCGAGTACGAGCTCCGCGTCTTCGTCGTCGGCGAGCGGGTGATCCCCTTCCGGGTGGAGAAGCTCGATCCGGCGCAGCTGTGGGTCGATCCCGAGGCGGTTGCCGTGAGCCGCGTGGAGATCGACGCGGCGCTCGCGGACAAGATGCTGGCGCTGTGCCGCCACTGGAAGCTCCAGGTCGCCGCGTTCGACCTGCTGGTGATCCGCGGCGAGCCCGTCTTCCTCGAGGTCAACGTCAACTGCGACTGGCGCTGGTTCGAGCACCGCGCCGAGTGCACGGAGGTCAGCGACGGGGTCCACGGCTGGGTGCGCGCCCGGTTCGGCGAGCTCGCGGCCGTGGCGGCGGCGAGCCGGGACCGGTGGTGAGGGGAGGTGCCGGGATGGGGACGCAGCAGGACGTCAATGCTCTGATCGGGGCTTTCCGTTCACGGGGAACCAGGTGCAGAGTCGATACGTCCCACCCGTTAGCAGTGGTGCAAGCGGTACGCCGGTAAGGACGGGGTACCGCTTGCCGCCGAGCCCCCGTAGCCCAATCGGCAGAGGCAGACGACTTAAAATCGTTCAAGTGTCGGTTCGAACCCGACCGGGGGCACTTACGGCAGTCACGGGGACCCGCCTGAAAAGCAGAGACAGTTCAAATGAGCAGCTCACAGGGGTTTGGACCGACATTCCTCGCGTCGGGGATCTTCACGGTTTGCCGCAGCTTCTTCGATGACATACCCCCCGCGGGCATGGCTGGCGTTCCGGCCGAGCGCCGCGAGGAGCTGTGCGGGCGGCCGGTATCTTGGACGGACTGTGGATCTCCGTTCGCGACTGCCGTCGACTCTTGCGCCGCTGTGGCGGGTGGTGCATGCCCGGCTGTCCTCCGGGCGACCGGTCAGCCGGGTTCGGGTGGGGCCACTGGACGCCGACCAACGCAGTGCCGTGGCGGATCTGCTCGGCATGGCTCGGCTGCCCGGCGAACACACCACCGTCTCAGTGCAGGTGCTCGACCGGATTCTGCGGGAATCGCTTGGCGTCGGTGTCCATGAGGTCGTGACCGAGCTTGTCGGCCCGGTGGGCGATCAGGCCGCCGACCGGCGTCGCGCGGCGACCGAACGTGACGAGTTGTGGTCGTGGCTGGAAGGCCATCCGGTGGTCGCCATGCAGCCAGCGCTGTCCGACTGGGTCGCGGCGGTGCGGCGGGCCGGACTCAGCGGCGGTTCGGTCACACTGACCAGGGAGGATCTCGAACGTGCGCTGAAGGTTCTCGCGGTGCTGCCCGCATCCGGCATCCCACTGCCGGTGTTGGCCGAACAGACACTGCTCGACACACACGCACTTGACGACGGCACCAGGTGTTCCGGCCTGGTGTTGCGCGCGCTGGCCGCGATCTACGACCGCCCGTCCCCCGTCGACGCATCCGAGCGGCGGGCGTTGTGGGAGCAGGCGGGCATCACCGACGACGAGTTGTCGTCGGTGGTCCTCGCCGGTGGCATGCGGGTTGATGGCGACAGCGTCGTTGGCGGGGTCCTCCGACTCTGCGCGGACGCCGGCCAGCCGAGCTCGCTCACCCTGCGCCAGATACGGGCAAGCGAGTTGACCAGTGTTCCAGAGCGCGTCTGGGTCTTCGAGAACCCGAGCATGCTCGCCCTCGCGCTCAACAGGTTCGGCGCTGCCTGCCCACCCATCGTGGTCACCTCGGGTTGGCCCAGCAGCGCCGGAGTCCTGTTCCTGCGCAAACTCGCGGCGGCAGGTTGCGAACTGCACTACCACGGAGACTTCGACGGCGAGGGGCTGCGCATCGCCGCGCACGTCATCGCCAGGACCGGAGCACGGCCATGGCGGATGAGCAGCGGCGACTACCTGGCCGCGGTCGCCGACGGCCCGCCGGTGGGCCGGACCACCCCAGTACCCTGGGACGATGAACTCGCCGAACACCTGACCCGCATGGGTACGACCGTGTCCGAAGAGCGGGTGGCCACTACTCTGCTGGACGAGCTCACCCAGCGACACCCTGCCTGACACCTGCTGGAGGCCGCTTGGAACCGGTCCGCGTCCCGCCGGAGATGTTCCGATTCACCAGCGGAGACCGAGCCGAGCTCTACGTCTCGGTGCTGCATGCCTTTGGTGAGGCCAACGAACGTCTCGAAACCGCGCTGGGACTCGACGACGTCCGCGGTCGCCTGCGTTCGGTCGGCTGGCTCGACGCGCTGGAGGACAGCGATCTGACCAGTGCGCTGGAGCAGCTGCGGGACTGGAACCTGGTCGACGTCATCCAGAACCACTCCGAGAACTACCGGACCGCAGCCGAGTACGAGCGGCGCAACCTCCAGTATTCCCTTACCCGCCAAGGAGAGGCAGCGCTGGCCGGGGTCGTGCACGCGATGAGTGTGCTGGCATCGAGTGGCGCGTTGCAGACTGCCGTGCTCGATGCGATCTCGGACCGGCTGGGTGATCTGCTGGAGCACGGCGAAACCGGCTCCGACCGGCAGGTGTTCGCCATCCTCACCGAGCTGGAAAGTCACCTGGACGCCCTGCGCGGCAACACAAAGCAGTTCAACGGCGAGCTCCAGCGTCTGCTGCGGGCCGATGGCGCCGACCTGGAGACCTTCCACGAGGTCAAGGCGTCGACGGTGGCTTACCTCCAGGAGTTCGTGACCAACCTTGAGCATCGAACGCACGCCATCGCCACCCGCATCGGCCGACTCGAGGACCACGGTGTCGAGCAACTGCATCAGCGTGCGCTGGCAGGCGCGGAGCTACCGCAGCTTTCCGGTACCGACCCGGCACCGGCGTGGCTGGAACACCGGCGCGCCCGTTGGGAAGGTCTTCGCGCGTGGTTTCTTCCCTGTGACAGCACGCCGCCGAGGGTCGAGCAACTTCACCGGGTGGCGCGCCGGGCGATCGTCACGTTGCTTCAGGTGCTTGACCGGATCACCGAGTCTCGCAGGCGGGCGAGCAGCGCGGTCCTCGACTTCCGTGAGCTGGCGCGATGGTTCACCGTGGTTCCCGAGCGGGATCTGCACCGGCTGTGGTCGACGGTTTTCGGGCTCAGCTCCGCCCGGCACGCACATCTCGCCCATCACGACCCGGAGCTGGTCAGTCCGTCGGTTTCCTGGTCGGAGTCGCCTCCGGTCGAGGTCTCGCCATTGCTTCGCACGGCCGGCAGGACGGAACGGTTCGCCAGGACCGGGCGGGTGCGTGACGTCAAGGCGCTGCGGGCACAGCGTGCCGAACGCGCGCGAGCCGAACGCGCGCAGCTCGAGGCGGCGTGGAACCTGCTCGACACCGGTGGTGCCGTCCGGGTTTCCGAGTTCGGAGAACTCGATCACGGGATCTTCGAACGACTCCTCGAACTGCTGGGGCGGGCGCTCTCGAGCGCGCCCGATGAGTCCGGGACGCGACGCGGCAGCACTGCCGACGGCCGGATCGAGATCCTGCTCCGGCCACCGTCGGACTCAGCCGTCGCCCACCTGACCACACCACGCGGCGTGTTCAGCGGCCCGGACTATGAGATCGAGATCAACTCTCTTGGCGCCCGAGGGCACGCATGAGCAACCTCACCAACCAGTTGGTCATCGCCGAGCGCGAGGAGGTCGCGCGCGGAATCCGGACGCTGCTGGGCAGTCCACTGATCACCGAACGCGGTTCCCCCGAGACGTTCGATCTGGTCCGTCGACGGCACGAGCCGATCGGCAAGTGGTTCGACTACTACTGCGGCTGGAAGCTCGTCGTCGAACCACGGCTGGGTCATGCACGACTGGTCAAGGTCCGGGCCGCCACCGACGCGAGCAGACCCGCCAGGCGGCTGCGATCCGGGCGTGCGCCGTTCGACCGCAGACGGTATGTGCTGTTGTGCGTCGTGGCTGCCGAGCTGCTGGCGGCTCCGGTGACCACGATCGGTCTGCTCGCCGACCGGGTCAGCCGTGCCACCGCGACCGATCAGGTGGTCGCCGCGTTCGACACCGCCGGCCGAGGTGAGCGGATGGCGTTCGTCGACGTTCTGCGGCTGCTTGAGTCCTACGGCGTGCTTGAAGTCGTCGACGGACACACAGAGTCCTTTGTGGATTCTGATGACGCCAAGGTCCTCTACCGGGTCGATCCGACGCTGCTCTTGCATCTGCTGGCGGCGCCAACCGGACCGTCGCGACTCGCGGTGCCCGCCGAAGAGGTGCCGCTGCGGTTCGATGAGCTCGTGTCCGAGCTTTCCCGCGAGCGCCGCTACGGCACGGCGGATCGGGACGGCGGCTCGTCGGATGTGCAGCGCAACCTCTGGCTCCGGCATTCGATCTTCCGCAGGCTCGTGGATGACCCAGTGCTCTACTTCGATCAACTCATCGACGACGAGCGCGCCTACCTCGGATCTCCGACCGGCAGACAGCTGTTGCGCCGTGCCGCTGAGCAGGGCGGTTTCGTACTCGAAGAACGTGCAGAAGGAATCCTGTTCGTCGACCCGGACGGGATGGCGACCGACAGCCGCTTTCCTGACGACACCGGCAATGCCAAGGTCGCCGCATTGCTGGTGCTGGACGAGATCGACGGCCCTGTGACCAGCGAGCAGCTCGAACTGGTCGTAGCGGGGATACTCAGCAGGTTTCCACGCTGGGCCAAGACCTATCGCGGTGAGGACGGTCCCAGGCAACTCGCGGAGGATGCGGTTGAGGTGCTGGTGAACTTCGGTCTCGCCGAGGTCTCCGGCGGTCTCGTGCAGTTACTGCCCGCCGCGGCGAGGTACGCGCTCGGCACCGCCCGAACAAGCGACACCGACGCAACGGAGGCGTCATGAGCGACACTTTTTCGCTCCACGCTCGTGTAAGCCGACCGGGTGCGGGTGCCCCGCAGAACACGGAGGCATCGTGAACGCGTCGAGATGGATACCGAGCCGGGCGGGCATCCTCAATGTCTGGCGCTACTACGACGAGGTGTTCGAGTTCCACGAGGGACGTCTGCTGCTGCGCGGCCAGAACGGCAGCGGCAAGTCCAAGGCACTCGAACTGCTGCTGCCGTTCCTGTTCGACGCGAGCCTGCGGGCCCACCGGCTGTCGACCTTCGGCACCAGCGAACGGACAATGCACTGGAACCTCATGGGCGACGGTGCCTCCGGCACCACCCGCGTCGGCTACGTCTGGCTGGAGTTCCGCCTGCCTGGCGGTCCGGATCGGTGGTTCACCTGCGGTGCGAGGCTCCAGGCCAGCAAGAACACCACCACTGCGCACGCCGACTACTTCACAACCGGACAGCGCATCGGCACCGATGTCACGCTGGTCAACGACTCCGGTCAACCCCTTACCAAAGCGGTATTGGAGGAACGGCTCGGTGACTCCGGTGTTCTGCACGGCAACGCGGGCGACTACCGAGCCGCGGTCCGCTCCACTCTGTTCCCGACACTCAACGAGCAGCGCTACGACGCGCTGATCACCGCGCTTCTCCAACTGCGCACGCCGAAGCTGTCGCAGCGACTCGACCCGCAACTGCTGTCCAGCCTGTTGTCCCGCGCGTTGCCTCCGCTGGGACAACAGGAGATCGCCGATCTCGCGGAAGGTTTCGAGAGGCTCGACCGGCAGCGTGAACGCCTCGCCAACCTGGACGAAGAGGTGGCTGCCACCAAGACACTCGCGTCCCGCCAGAAGTCCTACGCACAGCGGGTGCTGCGCGCCGCGGCAGGCAACCTGATCACCTCGACCACCGAACTCGACAAGCTGACGCGGACCGCCCGGGAGTCGGCCGAGGAGTACGAAGGGGTCGCCGAGGCGAAGACGGCGGCCGAGTGGCGTGCCGAAACGCTGGAACTCGACATCGAGAGCACCGAGTCGAGGATCACCGGGCTCACCGAAAGCGAAAGGTACAAGAAGGGCGAGGAGTACGACCGGCTCCGCCGGCAGACGACCGACGCGGAACTGCAAGCGACCGCGGTAGGCGAGGACGCGGCCGAGAAGCGCTCGCAAGCCGACAAGGACCGGCAGGCCGCACACGACGCCGCACGGGAGACCGACAGGCGAGCCGAGACGGCCCGAGCGCAGCAGACCGAGACCTCGCATGCCGCGACGCGCGCCGGGATGACGAGTCTGCACGACGAGATCGCCGCGTCACTCGACACGGACGTGCAGCCGCGCAGACTGCTCCGCGCCGCGGTGCGGAGCAGGCACGAACAGCTGGACGGGGTCCGTGCCGCGATCGGCACCCACGACCGGGCCGTGGAGCGCCGCACGCAGGCCGAGGACGAACTCGACCAGGCCAGGACCGTGCTTTCGCAGGCGAGGGAGCGACGGGAAGCCGCAGCCGCCCAGCACGAGGCCGCCCTCGCTCGGTTGAGTGCCCGGGTTCGCGACTGGGCATCCTGCTGCCGGGAACTTCACTTCCCCGACCCGGATGCACTGCTGGAGTTGATCGAGTCGGAGACCGGCCTGCTCACCCACGTCGACTCCGTCGCCGCCGCGGTGCTCGAGGCGATCACCCGGGACGAGACGAGCACCAGCGCCCGGCTGGACGCCGTTCGCGCGGACCGGAAACAGCTGTCGACCGAAGTCGACCGGCTCGCGGGTGAACAGGACCTGCCGCCGGATCCGCCGCTGTCGCGCACTGCCGACCGCAGCACGATGACGGGCGCACCGCTGTGGCGGCTCGTCGACTTCGCCGACACCACGAGTGAAACCGTGCACGGTCCGATCGAAGCGGCGCTACAGGCGTCGGGACTGCTCGACGCCTGGATCGGCCACAACGGAGCCGTGGCGGGCCACGACGTCTTCGCCGATCCCGCGGTATTGGCCGCTGTGCCGATGTCGCTGGCTGACGTGCTGGTTCCGGAGCAGGACGCGGAAGTGCCTGCCGATGTGGTGCGGAAGTTGCTGTCCACCGTCGCGTTCGGCGACGAGCTTCCACCCGAGCATCCAGCCGCGATCGGTGCCGACGGCAGTTGGCGACTGGGCAACGTAACCGGAACCTGGAGCAAGGAGCACCCTGCTCACATCGGTGTTCTCGCACGCCAGCGGGCCAGGCAGCGCCGGATCGGCGAACTCCGCGAACGCATCGACGAACACGGCCGGCTGATCGCGGAGCTCGAAGCCGCGCTGGCGGCACTACGCAGTCGGCGCGATGTTCTGGACGGCGAACGAAAAGCCCGGCCCGACCATCGTGAGCTTCACGCGTCTGCGACGGACCTCAACCGTGCCGGGTCCGATGTGGATGCCGCGGATTCGCAGGTTCGGCGGTGGATTGGGGTGGTGACCGAACGCGAGAAGGACGTCAAGCAAGCCCTGCTCGCTTTGACCGCCTTGGCGGCGCAGCACAACGTACCCGCCGATCGAGCTGCAGTGGCGAAACTGTCCGACGCTGTCGGCAACTTCCAAGACCAGGCCGAAAACTGGCTGGACAGCTACGCCGAACTGCTGTCGGCTCGACGTGAGGCGAGCGCGCTCGGCGAACAGGCTCGCCGCTCCGGATCGATCGCGGAACAGCGTGAGAGTGAGGCGGGCGAAGCCGACAAGCAGCATCGTCGGCTGGTGGCGAAGCTCGAAGCGATCGAGGGCACCGTAGGTGCTGACTTTCGGCAGGTTCAGTCCGAGATCGAAGACCTGCGGAGACGGCTGGGAGACCTGCGCGGCGAGCTCGCCTCCACCCACAAGGAACTGAACCGGCTCGCCGGACGTCTCGGTGAACTTGGCGCACGCCGCACCACAGACGCCGAACACCGGGACGCGGCTGTCGAGAAGCGCGACACCATGGCCCACCGGTTCCGCCACCTGGCCACTGGAGTCTTTCCCGCCGACAGCGGTATGGATGATCTTGAGCGGTTCAAGGCGACTCTTACCTCCTCCGACGGGGTCCGCGCGACGCTCGACGCCGCACGCATGGTCGCCGCGGCCTGGCCGACGCTGGTGCACGCACCGAACAACCTCGGCGACGCCGTGCACCGCTTGTCCGAGTCGGTCCACGAGTGCCGGAGCACGCTGAGTTCCAGGGCGGATCTCGACCTGGAGACCGACGAGGACGTCCAAGTCTTCACCGCCGTAGTGGACGGGGTCCGGGTCGGCGCGGCGGAGCTGCTCGCCATCCTGCGCGGCGAGGCGGAACGCAGCCGCCATGAGATCACCGAGCGGGAACGCGAGCTGTTCGACAAGACCCTCACCGGCGGCACCCGTCGTCATCTGGCCGACCGGATCCGCCAGGCCACCGAACTCGTCGACGGCATGAACGCGCGACTGGAACGTGTGCGCACGGCGTCGAACGTCGCTGTCCAGCTCGTCTGGCAGGTGGCGCCCGATCTGCCGGCAGGCACCAAGGCCGCGCGGGATCTGCTGCTCAAAGACCCGGTACGGCTGACCGAATCCGACCGCGAGTCGCTGCACCAGTTCTTCCGGGACCGCATCGAACAGGCCAAGGCCGACGGCACCGCTGCCAGTTGGGAACAGCAGCTGGCGCAAGTCTTCGACTACACCTCCTGGCACCGGTTCGTGGTCAAGGTCGACCGCGCCAACGGGGCGGGGTGGCAGCTGCTGACCAAGAAGCTGCACGGCGCGCTGTCCGGCGGTGAGAAGGCCATCGCGCTGCATCTGCCCCTGTTCGCGGCCGTCGCCGCCCACTACGAAGCCGCGCCGGAGGCACCCCGTCTCATCCTGCTCGACGAGGTGTTCGTCGGCGTGGACAGCATCAACCGCGGCCAGGTGTTCGCGCTGTTGTCCGCCCTCGACCTCGACCTCATGCTCACCTCCGACCACGAGTGGTGCACATACGCCGAACTGAGCGGCATCGCCATCCACCAGCTCATCACCGGCGATGACAGCGACGCGGTCACCACTGCCCGCTTCACCTGGAACGGCCACGACCTCGCGCCGGACGGAGACGAACCCTAATGACTCGTACGGCTCACCGGTGGCTCCGGCGGGCCAGCCCCTCCGCAGACTGGAGATCGTCGTACACATGACCCACCGTGGAGTTGCGACAAATCGATCGGGTTACCGCGATGACCGCACGTACACCGTCTTCCGCCGGCAAGGATATCTCCGTCGGAGATCTGATTGCCCGCGCCGGGGATCTCAAGGGCGAGCTCGTGGCGTTCGCCCAAAGCCCTCGCTTCGCGCGGCGATTGGACGCCGTGCTGTTCGAGGCGGCCGATCGCTACGGCGATCTCGACGAGAGCACGGCCGTCCTCGCCGTCGACTACTTCGCGTTGCAGCACCGCCTGTCCGACGGCCGCACCGTGCTCGAACGGTTCGTAGCGCAGCGGCGACCGCCGCTGCCGGATGCTGAGCGGGAGATGCTGCTCGGGTGGCACGACGTCGTCGAGGCGTGTTTCGAGGTTCGACGGTTCGACGGGACGCCGTCGTGCTGCACAACCTCGTCGACGACGTGGTCTACAGCGTCTACTCGAACATGGGAAGAAAGGCGCTCACCAAGCTCCGTGCGGGCATGTTCCTCGTCGGACGGATCGTACCGCTGCACCCCGGGACCGACGCCTGGCTGGTGACCGGGCACTTCTCCATTTTCCCCAAGTCGGCGCGGCGGCAGATCGCCCAGGCCGCCGTCGAACAGCTCACCGCCTATCCGGAACTGCTCTGCCGCAACCCGGCCATGCTCCGGAGAGCCTGGGAGATTCAGAACGAACATCGCGCGGACTTCATCGACCAGGTCGGCACCGACATGATCGTGCTGCCACCGGACGAGGCGCAGGAGACGTTGCGCGAGCACTACCGCCGCCAACGGCAGCGGGCGCTGGCCAACCTCGATGAAAGAACTGTCAAGCGAGCCGCGAAAACCGGTCCAGCACCCGAGCAACTGGCGCAACTGTCTGATGAAATGCCGGCGTCCGGCAGCGTCGCACTGATCTACGACGAGGTCGAAGGCCTCAACCACTACCGCGACTTCGGCCGCCTGGACGCGCTGTTCGCCGACCCCGCGCTGACCCGCGACCGCACCTACCTCGCCCAGCTGCGCGAGTACCTGAACGACGAGTCGGTCTCCCCGCTGGCGATCCGCCGACTCGCACAGCGCCACCCCGACGGCGCCGACCCGGTCTTCCGCGTCCTGCTGCGCAAACCCGGCTTCTCCTGGGCGCGTGACGGGGAGGACCTGCTCCGCCGCCGCAAGAAGGCCTTCTTCGACCGCGAACCGATCCCCAGTATCTCCGCCGTCGGCGAACGTCTCGCTGAACTTCTCCGCGTCACCCGATAGCGATGGCTCAGGACAACCAGCGGGTCAGGCCGTCCCAGGTGGACGGCGGAGTCACCCCGGACGGTGACCGGCCCAGGTAGGTGACATACGCGGCGTGCAGCCACGACTCGACGGTACCTGGCCGGAACTCCAGATCGGCAAAGGAAACCAGGCCCTTCGCGTGCTTCCCCTTGCAGCGAGCGCGAAGCTCAAGCGTGGCGTCGTCCTCGACGAGTCCGGTCACGACGACCGGGTTACCCAGCAACGTGGCGGGAACCGGGAAGTCGATCTCCTCGTCCAGCACGGTCTGGAACGCGGTCATCTGTTCGGCTTCGCCGTAGGCGTCGGTGAGAATGACCTCGATGTCGTCACGCAGTCGCGCTTGGGCCTCCTGCCCACCACCGCCCAGCCGGGCGAGGTGGGTGTTGATACCGACCTTGTCGAAGGCGATCCACGCAGCCTCGTCGTCGCCGCAGTCCTCAACCGGTGCGTCGCCACGGCCGTCCACGCAGATCGGGTCAGTGGCGGCTGGTGCCGGCTCGACGACTTTCTCCAGGGTGATCTCGTGCCGCCAGTCGTCCCCGAAGTCGTAGGTGTAGGTGATGGGTTTGCGGGTGCGGGCGAACGCGGTGGCAAGGGTGATCTCGTGTTCGTCGTACTCGAAGTCGAAGTACGGGTCGCCGTACCGGCGCCGTCCGACAGTGAACCCGTGGAGGTGGTCGTCGTCCCAGGCGAAGGCGACCTGGATGACCTCGTGCAACTCGCCCAACGTGGCGGATGCCGACATGAGCACGCGGCGCCAGCACGCCGGCCGCACATGCTGCAGAGCGATCTTGAGCTGGTACGTCCCGTCTTCTTCCGCGTCGTCGGACGAGCCGAGCAACGCCACTCCTCGGGTGCCGATCACCGACAGGGCCCAGCGGCCAAGAGGAGTGATCCGCCGCCCCGGCGTGCCGGTGACGGTGCCGAAGGCCGCCAGCAGCTCCAACGTCACCTCCGCCGGATCGCGTACGCCGAACCCGCGAGCGAATGTCCTGTACAACTCGTACCCCGCATCGAGGATGGCGTGACTGATCGCAGTCGCCAGCTCGGCGCGGGTCGGCGCCGGGTCGCTCGCCAACACGGTCAGGGCGAGCCTGCCGATCTCCAGCCCCTCCGACCCCTCATCGTCGTCGAACAGGCCGGTCAGGGCTGCCGCGAAACCCCGGGTCCAGAGGTCGAGTACCTCGTCGGCGTTGGCGGACCGCCAGCCCGTCAGGGCCGACGCCGGCACGGCGCGACCGCCATCGATGGACAGCAGCCCCGCGCCGAGTGCCGCCGTCCACGGCCAGTGCAGCGCGGGCACATCCGCCGCGCTGCGCACCCGCTCCGGCAACTCGATGCCCAGCGCACGGCCCGCCGCCGGCACGTCCGCCCGGCGCAGCACACCTTTGGCCGTCACTGCCCGGCCCGTGTCGACCCAACTCGCCAGGACAACCGCGTCCCGCAATGCCGGACACTCACGCGCCGACCCAGCAAGATCATCAACAAGATCGTCGCTGCCCATCGGGCAAAGGGTAGTACCACCCCACGGCCATCGACCAAGCGACCAGACGCGCTGCACCCCACGCCACTTCGGAATCGTGTGGCCTAGCTGGCGACTGCCGCTGCGCGGATTCGGCCAGTGCTTCACGGGTATCGCAGTCATCAAGCACCATCGCCCCTGCTGCTGCTGCTGCGACGACGCACTACCCCCAGCGTGGCGGAAACCAGCAGCTCACGGTGCTCGCGGGATCGTATAGACGTCGTACGAATCGCACCGGGGGCACTTACGGCCTTTCGCCTCTCTTGACCACCTCCGCTCAGCGGCCGCGCCGCGGTTTCTGCTTGCGCCACAACGATTTCCGGGTTCATGCTGCGGTGAGTCCGAGCGCGAGCGACGCGGTGGCCAGCAGCAGGAACGCCGCGGGGTAGGGCACGTCGGAGCGGCAGCGGGCGCGTGCGACGGTGGCGACGGCGCCGATGAAGTACAGGAAGAGCCCGGCCGCGGCGGCGATTCCGATCCACGGCACGGCGATGCCGGCCAGGAGGCCCAGGGCGCCCGCCGTCTTCACCGCGCCGAGCGGGTAGATCCACGAGTGCGGCAGGCCGTACTTCGACATGTTGCCGAGAACCCACTTGGAGCGGGCGAAATCGACGGCCGCGGCCGCGAGGTTGCACAGAGCGGTAATGATCGTCACGGTGACGTAGGCGGTGAACACGCGCTGCTCCTTTCCCGTGCGGACGGAAGATGTCGGCCGATCGACGGTTCAACCGTGACGCGCTGTCGGCTCGGCGTCCAATACCTGTGTCTATAACCTGTAGGCATGGACGTGGACACCCGGCTGGTGCGCTACTTCGCCGCGGTCGCCGAGGAAGGCAGCCTCACGCGCGCCGCGCAGCGCCTCTACGTCTCGCAGCCGGCGCTCACCAAGCAGATCAAGCAGTTGGAGGCCCTGCTCGGGGTGCGCCTGTTCACGCGGTCACGCGCCGGGATGGCGCTGACCGAGGCGGGACAGGTTCTCGCGGAACGCGCGCCGGCGCTGCTCGCCACCTGCGACGACGCGTTGCGGGACACCAAGAGCGCCGCGCGTCGGGCGGCGAGGGTGCTGCGGATCGGGTTCCTCGCCAGCGCCGCCAACGAGCCGACGCAGGACATCATCGCCAGGTTCGGCGTCGTGCGGCCGGGATGGCGCGTGGACATGCGGCAGGCGACGTGGTCGGAGCCGACCGCGGGCCTGTCCGAAGGTGACGTCGACGCCGCCCTGCTGCGGCTGCCGTTCCCGGGGCAGGAAGCACTGCGCGTCGAGGTCCTGCTCACCGAGCCCCGTTGCGTCGCGCTGCCCGCCAGCCACCCGCTGGCTGAATGCGACGCGATCCCGTTCAGCGAGTTGTGGGACGAGCCGTTCGTCGCCGCGCCGCCCGAGACCGGCGCGTTCCGCGACTACTGGCTGGCCGCCGACGAGCGCGACGGTCGCCCTCCGCGCATAGGCGCGACCACCGACCAGCCCGACGACTGGCTCCAGGCCATCGCCAACGGCTACGGCGTCGCCCTCGCCCCCGAGTCCGCGGCGCGCTTCTACTCACGTCCCGGCGTCGTCTACCGGCCGGTCATCGGCGTGAGCCCCAGCCGGGTCGGAATCGTGTGGCCACCCGCAGCCGACGCGAACCCGGTGGTCCAGGACTTCGTCGACTGCTGCCTGGAGGTCATGGGGAAGACCCGCGAGCGGTGAGCACCGGCGATCGAACACGAGGTGCTCGACGCAGCCGTTGTTAACATTCATTTCCGCATCTGGATTCGGACCTGGAGGCCGGAGTGGCCCGCAAGCGGCTGACGCGCGAGGAGAGCAGGCAGGAGACCCGGGCTCGGCTGCTCGAGTCGGCGGCGGAGCTGTTCGCCGAGCGCGGGGTCAACGGAGCGTCGGTCGAGCAGATCGCAGAGGGCGCCGGCTACAGCCGGGGCGCCTTCTACGGCAACTTCGCCGACAAGCACGAACTGGTGGTCGAGCTGCTCAAGCACCGGACGCTGCGTGAGCTGGACGAGGTCACCGCCATCGCGCGGAAGCCGGAACCGTTCGCGGCGTTGCGCGAGTGGCACAAGGAGCGCGCCGAACACCTGGTGGGCTGGCTGTCGCTGCGGGCGGAACTGCTGCTCTACGCGCTGCGCAACCCCTCCTTCCGGCCGCAGATGGCGGAGCGCGAACGCATCGCCCGGGACGCGCACGCGGGCAGCATCGAAGCCACCTTCTCCTCACTCGGCGTCGAACCGCCCGCCGACCCGGCCTTCCTGGCGCTGATCGTGCACGCGCTGGAGGACGGGCTGCTCGTCCAGCGGCTGCTGTCCCCGGACGAGGTCTCCGACGGGGTGGTCGTCGACGCGGTCGAGCTGCTGATGCGCTCCTGGTCGGCGGCCGGGGCGGCGAAGGGCGACTCCTGATATTCGATAGCGCATTCAGATACAGATCTGTATTTTAGCTGTCATGTCAGCCGGACTCGCGCACGTCAGCGCGACGCGATACATCACGCCCCTGCGCGAAGGCGGATCCCTGCCCGGCCTGATGGAGGCCGACGACCTCGGCACCTACGTCGTGAAGTTCACCGGGGCGGGACAGGGGCGCAAGGTCCTGGTCGCGGAGGTGATCTGCGCCGAGCTGGCGCGCGGGCTCGGGCTGCCGGTTCCGAGGCTGGTCGCGGTCGAGCTGGAAGTCGCGCCGGCCGCGACCGAGCCCGATCCGGAGGTGCAGGAGCTGCTGCGGGCCAGCGCCGGGCTCAACCTCGGTGTCGACTTCCTGCCCGGCGCGCTCGACTTCGACCCGGGCGCGTTCGCGATGGACCCGGCGCTGGCCGGCCGGGTGCTCTGGTTCGACGCGCTGCACGCGGGCGTGGAGGCCCAGGTCAGGCCGGGCCACAGGCGTGGGGACCACGCCGAGCGGGCCACGAAGAGATCACTTCGGCGGCCCTCGCGGCGGCCCGCGCCGTAGGTCGTACAAGGGGCATGGCACCCTGGTAGAGCTGACCCTGCGGGTACGGCTGTGCAGGTGCGCCCCGGGATGACGTGGACCGGGCGATGACCAGGAGTGGTTGAGTGTTCGACTTTATCCTCTATCCGGTGTCGGCCATCTTGTGGTTCTGGCACAAGATCTTCGGCTTCGTGCTCGGCCCGGACAACGGCTTCGCCTGGGCGCTCTCGGTGTTCTTCCTGGTCTTCTCGCTGCGGGTGGTGCTGCTCAAGCCCGCCATCAGCCAGATGCGCTCCGGTCGCAAGATGCAGAAGTTCGCCCCGCAGATCCAGAAGCTGCGGGAGAAGCACAAGAACGACCGCCAGCGCATGGCGCAGGAGATGCAGAAGCTGCAGTCCGAGCACGGGGTGAACCCGCTCGGCGGCTGCCTGCCCGCCCTCCTGCAGATCCCGGTGTTCCTGAGCCTGTTCACCGTGCTGCGCGACTTCAAGCCCGGCGCGCCCAGCAACTACATCTTCGACGCCGACGGCGTCCGCTCGTTCGTCGAGGCCGACATCTTCGGGGCCAAGCTGTCGAACTGGATCGTCCAGTCCGACCAGGAGCTCGCGCTGTTCGGCACCACGCGGGCCGACATGATCATGGTCGGCGTCCCGCTGATGATCATCGCCTCGGTCGCCACGTTCTTCTCGATGCGCATCTCGATGAAGCGGCAGACCGAGGCCGCCATGGCCAACCCCCAGACGGCCATGATGGGCAAGCTGATGATGTACATCGCGCCCGTCGGCGCGATCGTGTCGGGCCCGTTCCTGCCGATCGCGGTGCTGCTGTACTGGATGGCGAACAACTTCTGGACCCTGGGGCAGGCGCACTTCCTGACCAACAAGATCGACCGCGAGGAGCAGAAGGCCAAGGAGGCCGAGATCGCGGCGAAGAAGGAGGCGCCGCGGCCCAAGCCCGGCCAGAAGCCCGCCGCGAAGCAGTCGCAGGTGGAGGTCCAGCCGCCGGACTCGAACGGGACCGAGACGGTGACCGCGGAGAAGACCGGCGCTGGGCAGAACAAGTCCGCCAACGGACAGCGCGCGGGCGGTCGGCCGGGCGGCAAGAAGACGCAGTCGAAGAACCGGCCGGGCAAGCAGGCCGCCTCGGCGAAGAAGGGGCAGCGGAAACGACGCTAGGTGACTCGAGCCGACTCGGGTGGGCCCGCGATCCGAACGGATCGCGGGCCTTTTCGCGTGCGGGTGGGCGGGCGCCTGGGCGGGCATGGTGCGGTACCGGCAGCGGGAGTCTTGTCGCAGCACCTCGCCCGGGCGGAGGGTGAACGCGGACGTGCCTGACGGCGAGCCCAAGCACGTGAGGCGCCCGTCGGCATGTGGGCCGACCAGGATGGTTCGCCGACCAGGGCCCCGTCGACCAGCGGGCCATGCCCGCTCGCCGACCAGCGGGCCCACAGCAACCCGCCCGCCGACATGGCGAAGGGGCCCGGCATGCGCCGGGCCCCTCCTGCCGGTCCTCGTCAGGCCACCGGGGTGGCGACGACTATGCGGTTCTCGTCGTAGCCGGTGTCGCCGCCGACGTAGCGGCCGCCGCAGGTGACCAGCACCAGACGGTGCGCCCCACCCTGGCCGAACAGCTCGGCCGCGCGCTGGGGCAGGCTCTCCTTGTCCACCGTGACGATCTCCGACACGCGGTAGCGCCAGCTCTTGCCGTCGTCGTCGACGACGGTGACCTCCTGGCCGGCCGAGCTGTCCCACAGCTCGGCGAACGGGCCGGTCGCTCCCTTCCAGTTCACGTGACCGGCGAGGACCGTCGCGCCCTTCGGCGAGTCGAGCCCGGCGCCCCACCAGGTCGCTTCGGTGACTCCGTCGGGCACCGGCAGGGTGCCGGAGCGGTCGAGCTCCTTGCGCACCAGTTCCGCCGTGCCTCCTCGCGGCAGGCGGATGGTGCCCGGCGGTTGCCCGGCGGGCACGTGCACCGGCTGCGGCGGGAGGGCTTCCTCCGCGACGGCCGGCGGGGCGTGCCGTTCAGCGGCGGGAGCAGGCCCGGCGGCCAGCGGCCGCGGCTGCGTGCCTCCGGGGAGCAGGGCAGCGGTCACCACGCCGACGACCGCCACCACCGCGACCACGCCCACCGCGAGCAGCGTGATCAGACGACGTCTGTTGGACCGCACGGTCACCCCCGCCCGTTCGCCGAACCCGCCCGGCGGCGCAGCGCGAACCCGCCGAAGGCGGTCGCGACCAGCGCCAGCGCACCGGCCGCGAGCAGGCTCATCTCGCCGAACTCGACGGTCTCACCGGGGGGCGCGCCCGGGTCGCCGGCCGGGATGCGGATGGGCACGGTGGGGGTGTTCGCCTGGTTCGACAGGCTCAGCTCCAGCGTCCGGCCAGGCTGGAGGGTGCCCGCGACCGACGGCGGGTTGGTCGCGTCGAACGCCTCCTCGTAGCCCGTGGCTGGTGCGACCTCGGTGATCACGACGTCCTGCGGCGTCTTGAGGTCCGGCACGGAGACCGTGCCGTCGGTGCCCGTGGTGACCACGGCGGGCTGCCCGTCCGGCCCGAGCAGCTCGGTACCGTCCTGGCGCAGCGCGGGCTTGCCGTCGGCGGCAGTGATGCGCAGCGCGACACCGGCGATGCCGGCCTGGCTCTCGGCGTCGACCTTGCCGATCCGCACGGCGCCCGGCGTGGTGACCGCCGTCGTGGCGTCCTCGATCGTGAGCTGCTTCTCGCCGCCGGTGGAGACCACGCGCTGGGTGGTGTCGGGCTGGTTGACCGCCTCCTGCACGTACGGCCGGTCGGCCGGGGCGGAGAGCGCGCCGGTGATCTTGGGGTTCGGGCCGGTCGGGGTCACCTTCAGCGCCAGCGGTCCGCCGTCGGCGGGCGTGGTGACGGTGCCGTCCTCCGCTAGGCCCTCGACCTCGGCGTCGGTCGCGGTGAGCTTGACCGGGACATCGCCGACGCCCTTGCCGTCGGCGCGCTGCACGGTCAGCGTCCACTCGGCGGCCTGGCCGATGGTCTGGGGCTGCTCGGGGGCGGTGAGCCCGGCCTCCCACGGGCCTCGGTTGGCGACCGCCTCGTCATGCAGCTTGGTGACCGCGTCCTTGACCTGCTGCGGGAGCTTGGCGAGGTGTCCCTCCATGTCGTAGCCGATGCGCCGGAAGTCGTGGTCCGGATCCAGGTCGCCGGCATTTCGCGGCGCGGAAGTCCAGGAGTGCAGCAGGTGCGCCAGCGCAGCCGCCTTGTCGGCGTCCTGCGTGGTGCCGTAGCGGAGGAGGAGGTAGGAGATGTTGGCCGCGACGTCCTCGGCGATCGGCTCGCCCCACTTGGTCTTCAGCTCGTCGCCAGGCTTGTATTCCTCACCGCTGTCGGGCGCGGTCAGCGCGAACTGCACGCACCAGACCTGACGGCCGTTGACGACGTAGGAGCCGAGCCAGTCGCGCTCCGGCTGCGGGTTTCCCACGTAGGGCTGACCGGGTCTGGTCTCGTGGCCGAGTCCTTCCTGCGGATCGGCCAGAGCTGCCCCTGGCGTCGCCAGGAGCGTTCCCCCAGCGAGCACGGCGGTCCCCAGCACCGCCGTGACCAACTTCCTGAACGTGCGCATGCGAGCTCCAGTCTCGGTCGCGGAGGTCAAGGGGCGTCGCGGTGCTCGCTGCGTACTTCGCGTCCCCGAAGCGCTTACCCCTGGCAGTGAGCACATGACACCCGCCGTGATACTTCCGGTTACGGAACGTGTCTACAAGAGTCCATTCGGTTGATCGAATGGAGCTACGGAGAGCAGCGGATCGAACCGCGGACCGACGTCTGTTGTCGCCCGTTCAGCCGCAGGTGAGCGCTGGTTCCGACAGGCTCCGGTCACGTGCCGCAACGGGCGTCAGGGGTTGGCGACGCAACGTGATCGTTACGCGCGCCCAAACCGATACGGGGTAGTTTTGCAACGCGGTGGGGCGCGCGTGCCGATCGAGAGTAAAGTCTGCTTTACCCGACTTGGGAACTGATCGGTGGGTCCGATCGTTGGTACCGGTGACGGCGCAAACACGCCCAGGAGGATGAGTTGCGCACAACGAGCAACCCCGCGTTCAAGAACCTGCCGACGACCGGCGGGTACGCGAACTTCAACCACGGCCAGGGACAGGGCGGCTACGGCACCCCCTTCGGCCAGGCGCCGGCTGCGCCGCCGCAGACCGCGCGTCCGATGACCATCGACGACGTGGTCACCAAGACCGCCATCACCCTCGCGCTCGCGGTGGTCACCGGCGCGGCAACCTACCTGATGGGTCCCGCCGCGCTTGGGCTCGCGCTGCCCGCGGCGATCATCGGGCTGGTGCTGGCGATGGTCGTCATCTTCAAGAAGAAGGTCAGCCCGGCGCTGGTCATCGCATACTCGGCGGTCGAGGGCGTGTTCCTCGGCGGCATCAGCTACCTGTTCGCGATGCTGGTCGACAACCCCGGCATCGTCATGCAGGCCATCGCGGGCACCATGGGTGTCTTCGCGGCGATGCTGGTGGTCTACAAGACCGGTGCGATCCGCGTCACGCCGAAGCTGACCAAGTGGATCATCGGCGCGGTCGCCGGTGTCGCGGTGCTCATGCTGGTCAACCTGATCGCGAGCTTCTTCGTGTCCGGTGGCCTGGGGCTGCGTAGCGGCGGTGCCCTGGCGATCGCCTTCAGCCTGCTGTGCATCGGCATCGCGGCGTTCAGCTTCCTGCTGGACTTCGACGCCGCCGACCAGGCCATCAAGGGCGGCGTGGACGCCAAGTTCGCGTGGTACATCGCCTTCGGCCTGATGACCACCCTGGTGTGGCTGTACCTGGAGATCCTGCGGCTGCTGTCGTACTTCCAGAACGACTAGCGGCCGGGCTGACCGTCAGCGGTCGGCGTGGTCGCAGGACTACTGCGGTCGGCTGGGCTGGCGGTAGCAACAGGCGGTTCGAGGCGCCGTCCTCCGCAAGGAGGGCGGCGCCTCGTTTTGCGTTGGGGCGCCTGCGGGCTTTGCTTTGCGGACGGGGCTTTTTGGTGGCGGACGGGGCTCTTGGCGGGCCGGGCTTCTGTGGGGCGACGCCGCGAACGACACGCCTGCGCGTGTCGGACCTGCCGACGAGCGCGAGTGCCGCGCGCCCCGGACACGCCTCCGGCGTGTCCGGCCTCGTGAGGAGCGCGAGTGCGGCGCGTTCCGGACACGCGCCGCGCGGAAGACCGTCGGCGAGCACCGAGGGCTGCGCACCCTCGACGCGCCCCGGTGTGTCGGACCTGGTGAGGAGCGGGAGTGCCGTGCGTCGCGGACGCGCCCCGGTGTGTCGGACCTGGTGAGGAGCGGGAGTGCCGTGCGTCGCGGACGCGCCCCGGTGTGTCGGACCTGGTGAGGAGCGCGAGTGCGGCGCGTCCCGGACACACCTCCGGTGTCGGACCAGGCCCCGAAGGCGCTCGCCTTCCCGAAGGCGCCCGAGTCCCGAGACTCCCGCCGCCCGGTGCCCGACACGTGCCCGCGTGTCAGACCTATCGGCCAGGGTCTACTGCTGCATTCTCGGGTGCGCGCCCGTATGTCAGGCCTGTCGGCGTGGGCGAGTGCTGCGTGTCCCGACACACCGTCGGCGTGTCGGATCTGCTTACGAGGGCCCAGTTCGGCGGGCCCGACACGGGTCTGGAGTGTCGGGCCAGGCCCCGCGTACGCCCGCTGGAGGTAAGTGCCGAGTCCGCTGCCCCCAGACACACCTCTGTGTGTCGGACGGGGCGCGTAGGTGCGGGCCGTCCCGCAGGCGCCCACGTCCAGAGACGCCTGTCACCCGCCTCCGACACGCCGCAGCCCCCGCCGTCCCGCGGGTCCCCGGCACGCCGCAGGCCCCCGGCACGCCGCAGCGCCCGGACCCACGCGGGGGCCGGGCGCGACGCCGTGACCGGATCGGCCGTCAGCTCAGGCGCTCGACGACCATGGCCATCCCCTGGCCGCCGCCGACGCACATGGTCTCCAGACCGAACTGCTTGTCGTGCCACTGGAGGGAGTTCAGCAGCGTCGTCGTGATGCGGGCGCCGGTCATGCCGAAGGGGTGGCCGACGGCGATGGCGCCACCGTTGACGTTCACCTTCTCCAGCGGGATGCCCAGGTCCTGGTAGGACGGGATGACCTGCGCGGCGAACGCCTCGTTGATCTCCACCAGGTCGATGTCGCCGACCGACAGGCCCGCGCGCGCCAGGGCCTGCTTCGACGCCTCCACCGGACCCAGGCCCATGATCTCCGGCGAGAGGCCCGAAACGCCGGTCGAGACGATCCGCGCGAGCGGCGTCAGGCCGAGCTGCTTGGCCTTGGTGTCGCTCATGACCACCACGGCGGCGGCGCCGTCGTTGAGCGGGCAGCAGTTGGCCGCGGTGATCCGGCCGTCCGGGCGGAACACCGGCTTGAGGCCCGCGACAGCCTCCTTTGTCACCCCGGCGCGCGGACCGTCGTCGGCGTCGACGACCTTGCCCGACGGCGTGGTGACCGGCACGATCTCCCGTGCCCAGAACCCGTTGGCGATGGCCTTCTCGGCGAGGTTCTGCGACCGCACGCCGAAGTCGTCCATCTCGTCGCGGCTGATCCCCTTGAGCCGCGCCAGGTTCTCGGCGGTCTGGCCCATCGGGATGTAGACGTCGGGGAGAGCGTCGAACTCGCGCGGGTCGGTCCAGGAGTCCGCGCCCTGCTCGGCGGTGCGCTGCGTGCGCTCCAGGGCCTCGGTGAAGAGGGGGTTGCGGGTGTCATCCAGCGAGTCGGAGTTGCCCTTGGCGAAGCGCGAGACCATCTCCACGCCCGCGCTGATGAACACGTCGCCCTCACCGGCCTTGATCGCGTGCAGCGCCATCCGCGTGGTCTGCAAGCTGGAGGAGCAGTACCGGGTGACGGTGGTGCCGGGCAGGTGGTCGTAGCCGAGCAGCACCGAGACCACCCTGGCCATGTTGAAGCCCTGCTCGCCGCCGGGCAGACCGCAGCCCAGCATGAGGTCGTCGATGTCGGCCGGGTCCAGCTCGGGCACCTTGTCCAGCGCCGCGCGCACGATCTGCGCCGTCAGGTCGTCCGGCCGGACGTCCACCAGCGACCCCTTGCCCGCGCGGCCGATGGGGGAGCGTGCGGTGGCGACGATCACTGCTTCGGTCATGGGGGAACTCCTTCGTTCGCCGAGAAGTGGCACTGCGTGTCGTTGGGCTCGGTGGAGTCACTGTAGGTCCGCGACGACCATATTCGCGGTGATGCCCGTCACGGGCAATGCCCCGACCGACCGTTAAGTATGGACACGGGGGCGCCGTGCTGGCGAGACCGACGCGGGTCGACTTCGCGCTCGGCCCTCCCGGCTCAGCTCTCGACGTCCGCGCGGCTCCTCAACCTGCGGTTGAGCCGCGCGACGATGCGGCTGGTCGGCCGCCTGGCCTCCGCCGCGGCGGACCGCGTGGGCGCCGTCGGCAGCGGCCCGCCCGTCCACTCGCCGAGCGCCGCGCACACCGCGGGCAACAGGATCTCGGCGGCCGCCTGGTAGCCGGCTGCCGAGGGGTGGAAGCGGTCCGGGCTGAAGAACTCGGCCGGCCTGGCGAGGAACTCCGGCGACAGCAGGTCCGCCAACGGCACCGCGTGCCCACCGTTGGCCTCGACCTCCCGGCGCTGGGCTCGGCCCAGGGCGAGGCTCCACGAGCTCGCGACCGACCGCAGCGGCTGCGGGATGGGCCGGATCGAACCGAGGTCCGGGCAGGTGCCGACGACCACCGCCACCCCGGCCTCGGCCAGCCGCCGGACCTCGGCGCCCAGCATCTCGGCGCAGGTCGCGACGGACAGCCGGGACGTGACGTCGTTGGCCCCGATGATCACCAGCGCAAGCTGCGGCGGTAGTGGCAGCAGCGCGTCGACCTGGGCGTGCAGCTCCTGGGACGTCGTGCCGACGATCGCGTGCGTGCGCAGGGACACCGGCCGGTCCAGCTCGGCGGCCAGCCCGCGAGCGATGAGGACGCCGAGCAGTTCGTCCGGGAAGTTCACGCCCAGACCGGCCGCCGCGGAGTCGCCCAGGACCGCGAGGTCGAGCGGCTGCGTGCCTTCGGGCAGCTCCGAGCGGGGCACCGGGCCGACGCCTTCGGGCAGGTGGATGCCGTCAGCGCGCAGGGGCATGTTCGCCGGCGGGCCGATCACCCGCCTGGCGTAGCGGGACTGGCCGTTCAGCAGTCCCCACGCGGCTCCGGAGAGCCCGCCCGCGGTACCGGCGGCCAGCATGGCGAGTCGAAGCGCTCTCAGCGCGATCATGCCTCCCCCTTCACCGGACGCGAACCACCCGCACCGTTCGGTGCGCTCACCATGGAAGACGCCGCAGGTGCGAAATTCGTTCCCGAGGTGTGTGTCGTGACAGATTTGCACGATGTTGCGCGGGTGCCCCTCATTCCCGGCCGCCTGCGGGTCGCGCAGCCCCGACCGCCGCCGACCGCCCCTCCGGTAGCCGGTCGCGCCCGCCTGACCTGGCCCGTTCGGTCCTGCGTGCGGCCGGTTCCCGCCGTACCGCCTCCCGACCGCCCGGCGTCACGGGCGCGTTAACGGCGGGACAACCAGGTGCGATTAGGCTCCGCAGCACGGACGCGAGATGAAGGGTGAGGATCCCCGCGTGGACTACGTCGAGCACATCGCCGATCTGGTGGGCAACACTCCGTTGGTACGGCTGAACTCGCTGGCCAAGGGGGCGACCCCCGTCTTGGCCAAGGTCGAGTACATGAACCCCGGCGGCAGCGTGAAGGACCGCATCGCGCTGCGGATGGTGGAGGCGGCCGAGGCCTCCGGCGAGCTCCGGCCCGGCGGCACGATCGTCGAGCCCACCTCCGGCAACACCGGCGTGGGGCTGGCGATGGTCGCCCAGCGCAAGGGCTACCGGTGCGTCTTCGTCTGCCCGGACAAGGTCAGCGAGGACAAGCGCAACGTGCTCGCGGCGTACGGGGCCGAGGTGGTGGTCTGCCCGACGGCGGTCCCGCCGGAGCACCCGGACTCCTACTACAGCGTCTCCGACCGCCTGGTCACCGAGATCGAGGGCGCCTGGAAGCCCAACCAGTACGCGAACCCGGCCAACCCGGAGTCGCACTACCACTCCACCGGCCCCGAGATCTGGCGGCAGACCGAGGGCCGGGTCACCCACTTCGTCGCGGGCATCGGCACCGGCGGCACGATCTCGGGCACCGGCCGTTACCTCAAGGAGGTCTCCGACGGCCGGGTCCAGATCATCGGCGCCGACCCCGAGGGTTCGGTGTACTCCGGCGGCGTCGGCCGCCCGTACCTGGTCGAGGGCGTCGGCGAGGACTTCTGGCCGGACACCTACGACCGCGACATCTGCGACCAGATCGTGGCAATCTCCGACGCCGACTCCTTCCACGTCACCCGCGACCTGGCCCGCGAGGAGGCCCTGCTGGTCGGCGGCTCCTGCGGGATGGCGGTGGCGGCGGCGCTGAAGATCGCCGAGACCGCGGGCCCCGACGGCGTCATCGTCGTGCTGCTGCCCGACGGCGGCCGCGGCTACCTCACCAAGGTCTTCAACGACTCCTGGATGGCCTCCTACGGCTTCCTCTCGCCCGACCACGCCGGTGGCTCGGTCGGCGACGTGCTGCGCCGCAAGGACGGCACGATCCCCGAGCTCGTGCACGTGCACCCGAACGAGACGGTCGCCGAGGCGGTGGCGATCCTGCGCGAGTTCGGCGTCTCGCAGATGCCGGTCGTCAACGCCGAGCCGCCGGTGATGGCCGCCGAGGTCGCGGGCGCGGTCAACGAGCGCGACCTCCTCGACGCGCTGTTCGCCGGCCGCGCGAACCTGGCCGACCGGGTCGAGCTGCACATGTCCCCGCCGCTGCCGACCATCGGCGCCGGGGAGGACATCAGCTCCGCGATGGGCGCGCTCACCAACGCCGACGGCGCCATGGTGCTCATCGACGGCAAGCCTGCCGGTGTGGTGACCCGCCAGGATGTGCTCGGTTTCATCGCCGGAAGATGACGAGTTGTTACGTATCGGCACTACTGTGCTTGCCGATCGGCTAGCGTGTGTGTTCGCACGCCCCTGATCTTTGCTTTTCCATGCCTTAGGGAGTTAGGAAGCCCGATGACCTCTCCGCAGCCGCCGGAAGGTGGCCAGCAGCCGCAGGGATCCGGCCAGCAGCCGGGCGGCGCTGACCAGAACCCGGAGTCGACCCAGATGATCTCGTCGCGGATGGATCCGCAGCAGGGCGAGCAGAGCGGGGCGGACGCGACGCAGGTCGTCCGGCCGGCCCAGCAGCCGGCCGCTCAGCAGCCGACGTCGGACTCGACGCAGGTCGTTCCGCCGTCGATGCAGCCGCCGCAGCCGATGTACGAGCAGCCCGGTCTGGCCGGTCAGCAGCAGGCCCAGCAGCCCGCGTTCGGGCAGCAGCCCGCCGCGCCGCAGAGCCAGCCCGGCGGCTTCCCGGCGCAGCCCGGCACGCCTGGCGGCGGTTTCCCGGCTCCGCAGGCGACGCCGCAGAGCGGCTTCGGCGCCCCGGCGCCGCAGGCCGGCTACGGCCAGGCTCCCTACGGCCAGTCGCCGTACGGGCAGCAGCAGGGTCAGGGGCAGGGCAGCAAGGGCCTGGCGATGACTGCAGGCATCATCGCCATCGTCATCGGTGGTCTGGGCACCATCGGCTACCTGGTCTCGACGCTGATGCTCGGCGGGCTCAGCGCGCAGTACGAGCAGGCCGAGCGGGCGAAGGAGTCGCTGGGTGAGCTCGGCGCCGACATCCCGCTGCCGGAGCTGCCGCCGATCGGCTACCTGTACTTCTCCTACATCGTGTCGCTGCTGGCGGCGGTCGCGCTGCTCGTCGGCGGTGTGCTGATCCTCAAGCGCAACAAGATCGCCCCGCTGCTCGTCGTGGGCGCCGCGGGTGTCTGGGGTGTGCTGTCGCTCCTCAACATCTTCGTCGTGGGTTCGTACGCGATCTTCGGTGCGATCGTCGGCATCATCTTCGCGATCGCGCTGGGCGTCCTGGCGATGCTGCCGGGTACCCGTGAGTACGTGGCCGGCGCTGGTGCCGCGCCCGCCGTCGCGGGTGGCTACGGCCAGCAGGCCGGCTTCGGTCAGCAGGCCGGCTTCGGTCAGCCGCAGCAGCAGTACGGCCAGCAGGGTGCCTACGGCCAGCCGCAGCAGCAGTACGGCCAGCCGCAGCAGTTCGGCCAGCCCGGACAGCAGCAGCCGTACGGTCAGCCCGGCCAGCCGGGTGGCTACCAGCAGCCGGGTCAGCCGCCGCAGTGGTGACGTCCGGCTGAACGAGTCGCAGGCGGCCCCCGACCTCGCCGAGGTCGGGGGTCGCTTCGCGTTCACCGGGAGTGCGCCGATCGCTGCCGCTCAGCGAAAGCAACCGTGCGCAGGGCGCCGGGCGCGGGACCGCGTCAGGCCCGTACGCTGCTGCGTATGACCGACGGCTTCGCCACCCGCGCGATCCACGCGGGCCAGGATGCAGACCCGACGACCGGCTCGGTGATCGTGCCGATCCACGCGACCTCGACCTACGCCCAGGACGGCGTGGGCGGGATGCGCTCGGGCTACGAGTACTCGCGCACCGGCAACCCGACCCGGACGGCGCTGGAGGAGTGTCTGGCCGCGCTGGAAGGCGGCAGGCACGCCAGGGCGTTCGCCTCGGGCATGGCCGCCACCGACGCGGTGCTGCGCGCGACGCTGCGTCCCGGCGACCACCTGATCATCCCCGACGACGCCTACGGCGGCACGTTCCGGCTGATCGACAAGGTGCTGTCGGGCTGGGGTGTGGAGTACACGCCGGTCCCGGTGTCCGATGTGGATGCCGCGCGGGCGGCGATCCGGGCCAACACCAAGCTGATCTGGATCGAGACCCCCACCAACCCGCTGCTCAACATCGGCGACATCGCCGCGCTGGCGCAGCTCGCGCACGACACCGGCACGAAGCTGGTCGTGGACAACACGTTCGCCTCGCCGTACCTGCAGCAGCCGCTGGAACTCGGCGCGGCCGTCGTCGTGCACTCGACGACCAAGTACCTGGGCGGGCACTCCGACGTGGTCGGCGGCGCCGTGGTGACCTCCGACGACGAGCTCGCCCAGCAGGTCGCGTTCCTGCAGAACAGCGCGGGCGCGGTGCCGGGGCCGTTCGACGCGTGGCTGACGCTGCGCGGCCTGAAGACGCTCGCGGTGCGCATGGACCGCCACAGCGCCAACGCCGAGCGGGTCGTGGCCGCGCTGCAGAACCACCCCAAGGTTGCCAAGGTGCTCTACCCGGGTCTGGAGGAGCACCCCGGCCACGACGTGGCGGTGAAGCAGATGCGCAGCTTCGGCGGGATGGTGTCGTTCATCCACGCCGACGGCGAGCAGGCCGCGCTCGACGTCTGCGCCCGCACCAGGCTGTTCACCCTGGCCGAGTCGCTGGGCGGGGTGGAGTCGCTGATCGAGCACCCCGGCCGGATGACCCACGCCAGCACGGCGGGCTCGATGCTGCAGGTGCCCTCGGACCTCGTCCGGCTGTCGGTCGGCATCGAGGACGCCGGTGACCTCGTCGAGGACCTGCTCAGCGCGCTGGGCTGACGCCGCGAGCCCCGGTCCGCGAACGGGCCGGGGCGCCCGGTTCAGGGGGACAGCGCGGGCTGCGTGCCGCCGAGCGAGCCCGGGTCCTGCGCCGGGAGCTGCGGGCTGACGGGCAGGTCGTCGGGCTGCACGCAGCCGCCGACGAGTTCGAGCACGCCGTCGCGAGGCCGGTAGCTGCCGGGATCGTCGCAGCCCGACTGCACGACGGCGAAGATGGCGAGGCCGGAGAGCGCGGTGGCCGCGGCAAGACCGGAGAGCAGCGGCAGCGTGCCCGTCGTAGCGGTCAGCCGTGCCATGCATTCCTCCCAGGACCAACGGTGCGCACGCGCTTCGCCCCCGCGCGAACGGCCCGGCCGCGCCGATCGGTGGCCGGCACCGGTTCTTCGAGAGTACCGAAGAGCCGCTGCCCCGACAGGCGGTTCGCGGGCCCGTGGACCATGTTCCGCTGACGGCCTTCCGCGGCGTACAAGGGATTCCTGACAGACAACGGCTCCCCACCGATGGCCGATTTCCCGGCGCACCAGGGGCTCCGCGATCCCAGGTCGGTTCGGGCCGCCGGTGGCAGCATTGGTGCATGCGCCTGGTCAGCCTGGACCGCATCCGCGCCGCCGGTGAGCAGCTCGAGGGCATCGCGCGCCGGACACCGCTGGAGCACTCCCGGGTTCTCGGCGAAGCGTGCCGGGGCGAGGTCCACGTCAAGTGCGAGAACCTCCAGCGCACCGGGTCCTTCAAGCTCCGCGGCGGCTACGTCCGGCTCGCCGGCCTGGACGCCGGGCGCCGGGCCGCGGGAGTCGTCGCTGCCAGCGCGGGCAACCACGCCCAGGGCGTCGCGCTGGCCGCGTCACTGCTCGGCATCCGCTCGACGGTGTTCATGCCCGAGCGCGCACCGCTGCCCAAGGTCGCGGCGACCAAGGCGTACGGGGCCGAGGTGCGGTTGCAGGGGGGCGTGCTGGGGGAGTCGCTGGAGGCGGCGCGTGCGCACGCGGACGCGACCGGGGCCGAGTTCATCCACCCGTTCGACCATCCCGACATCATCGCCGGTCAGGGCACGGTCGGCGTCGAGATCCTGGAGCAGCTCCCGGACGTGCGGACGGTGCTGGTGCCCGCCGGCGGCGGCGGGCTGGTCAGCGGCATCGCCGCGGCCGTGAAGGCCGAGCACCCGCAGGTGCGGGTGCTCGCGGTCCAGGCGGAGCAGGCCGCCGCCTGGCCGCCGTCGCTCGCGGCGGGAAAGCCGGTTGCGCTGGTCGACACCCAGCGGACGATGGCCGACGGCATCGCGGTTCCCGCGCCCAGCGAGCTGACCTTCGCCCACGTCAGCGAGCTCGTCGACGACGTGCTCACGGTGGGGGAGGAGGCGCTCTCGCGCGCTCTGCTGCTGTGCCTGGAACGGGCGAAGCTGGTGGTCGAACCCGCAGGAGTCGCGGCGGTCGCCGGACTGCTGGAGCACCCGGAGCAGGTCGGCTCGCCCACCGTGGTGGTCCTCTCCGGCGGCAACATCGACCCGCTGCTGATGTTGCAGCTGATCCAGCACGGCATGACCTCGGCGGGCCGCTACCTGTCGCTGCGGGTGCGGCTACCGGACCGGCCGGGCTCGCTGGCCGGGCTCCTGGCCCGGCTCGGCGAGCTGTCGGCCAACGTCATCGACATCGAGCATTCCCGGATCGCCGGGGCCCTCGCGCTGGGCGAGGTCGACGTCGAGATCAGCCTGGAGACCCGGGGTCCCGAGCACCGCGAACGGGTCGTCTCGGAACTCGAGGCCGCGGGGTTCGTGGTGGTGGCCAGGAGGTGAGGAGCGCCCCGGCGCGGTCGGGCCGCCCCTCACCGGTCAGCGGTGCGGCGACCGTCAGAGGTTGCCGCGGCGCTCCTGCTCGCGCTCGATCGCCTCGAACAGCGCCTTGAAGTTGCCCTTGCCGAAGCCCAGCGAACCGTGCCGCTCGATCAGCTCGTAGAAGACGGTCGGCCGGTCGCCGATCGGCTTGGTGAAGATCTGCAGCAGGTAGCCGTCCTCGTCGCGGTCGACGAGGATGCCGTGCTCCTTGAGCGTCTCGATCGGCAGCCGCACCTCGCCGATGCGGGCCCGCAGCTCGGGGTCGTCGTAGTAGGAGTCCGGCGTGTTCAGGAACTCCACCCCGGCCTCGCGCATCGCCTTGATGGTGGTCAGGATGTCGCCGGTGGCCAGCGCGATGTGCTGGCAGCCCGCCCCGCGGTAGAACTCCAGGTACTCGTCGATCTGCGACTTCCGCTTGCCGACCGCGGGCTCGTTGAGCGGGAACTTCACCCGGTGGTTGCCGTTGGCGACGACCTTGCTCATCAGCGCCGAGTACTCGGTGGCGATGTCGTCACCGACGAACTCGGCCATGTTCACGAAGCCCATGACGCGGTTGTAGAAGGCGACCCACTCGTCCATCCTGCCGAGCTCGACGTTGCCGACGCAGTGGTCGACGGCCTGGAAGAGCCGCTTGGGCGCGCCCTCGGGCTTGCGGTAGCTGCCGGTGCGCTCGACGTAGCCCGGCAGGTACGGACCGCGGTAGCGGCTGCGGTCGACCAGCGTGTGGCGGGTCTCGCCGTAGGTCGCGATGGCCGCGGTGCGGACGGTGCCGTTGTCGTCGGAGACCTCGTGCGGTTCCTCCAGGACGGTGGCCCCCTGCGCACGGGCGTGCTCGACGCACTTGTCGACGTCGGTGACCTCCAGCGCGAGGTCCACGACGCCGTCGCCGTGCCTGCGGTGGTGGTCGGCCAGCGGGCTGTCCGGGTCGACGGCGCCCTTGAGCACGAAGCGGGCCGAGCCGGACTTGAGCACGTAGGCCTTGTGGTCCCGGTTTCCGTGCTCGGGCCCGGAGTAGGCGACGAGCTCCATGCCGAAGGCGACCTGGTAGAACAGCGCGCTCTGGGTGGCGTTGCCCACGACGAACACGACCGCGTCCATCGCTCGGACCGGGAACGGGTCCTTGGACGCGTCGTGGTCCACCAGGCCGACGAGCTGGCGCATCTGGTCGAAGGTCACGTCGTCGATCTGACCGCTCTGGCCTTGGTTGATGGTGCCGGTCACGGTGCCCCTCCCGTTTTCCAAGTCACAAGATTTGTACCGTCAGACTGCGCTGGGGCGGGATTGATGAGCAACAGAGCCTTGATCTGCTGTACAAATTGCTCAGCAGATCGCGGCGATTCCCCGATCCAACTGGTCAGACTGAGCAAGGGGCATGACGTGACTCCCAACGACACCGGCGCGGACGAGGCTCTGGATGCTCTCGACGCGAAGCTGCTGCTGTTGCTGTCCGACGAGCCGAGGCTGGGCGTGCTGGAGTGCTCGCGGCGGCTGGGCGTGGCGCGCGGAACCGTGCAGGCGCGCATGGACCGCATGCTGCGGCGCGGCGTCCTGCAGGGCTTCCCGCCCGACCTCGACCTGGCGGCCATGGGCTACGGGCTCACCGCGTTCGCGGTGCTGGAGATCGCCCAGGGTCAGCGGGCCGCGGTGGCCGCCCGGCTCGCGGCGATCGACGAGGTGTGCGAGGTGCACGCCACCACCGGGCAGGGTGACCTGTTCGTGCGCATGGTCGCCAGGTCCAACGCCGACCTGCAACGGGTGATCGACAACGTGGTGGCGGTGCCGGAGGTGCGGCGGACGTCGACGTCGATCGCGCTGTCCACACCGGTGCCGCCCCGGGTCCGGCCACTGCTGGAGCGCCTGGCGGCCTCCGGCGGAGAGTGACCCGTCGTAGAGGCGGTCGCGTCACTGGCCGCTGAGCGTGCGCTAACCAGGCAGGACAACCGCCGCGCACGACTGCGCACGTAAAACGGCGGGCGCCCCGGTCGTCGTGACCGGGGCGCCCGCGCGGGTCGAGCCTGGTGGTTTCAGCCGGTGAAGGGCTCCGCCTTCACCAGGGTCACCTTCATGGTGCCGCCGTTGGGAAGCTCGTACTCCCGGGTCTCGCCTTCCTTGGCGTCCAGCAGCGCCTGCCCGAGCGGGGAACTCGGGGAGTAGACCTCCAGGTCGCCGTGGGCGCCCTCCTCGCGGGTCGCGAGCAGGAACTTCTCGGTCTCGTCCTCGTCGTCGTAGCGGACGGTCAGCACCGAGCCGGGCTTGGCGACGCCTGCCTCGGTCGGCACGTCGCCAACCTTGGCGGTGCGCAGCAGCTCCTGGAGCTGGCGGATCCGGGACTCGAGGTGGCCCTGCTCCTCGCGGGCGGCGTGGTAACCGCCGTTCTCCTTGAGGTCGCCCTCTTCACGGGCCTCGTTGATCTTCGCGGCGATCACCGGGCGGTTACCGACCAGTTCGTCCAGCTCGGACTTGAGCCGGTCGAAAGCATCCTGGGTCAGCCAGGTCACCTGGGTCTCGCTCACGGTCACCACTCCTCGTCGACGGCGACTCCGCGCCTACCGCGGAGCCGACAACTCCCGCCCCCGTGTGTCGTAATGCTCAGGAACGGAAAAACACGGCCCGCGCGGGGCCGTGCCTAGTGCCGACGATAGCACGAAGCAGCACGCCGGTGGACGGGATTTTCCCAGCATCCGGCGTTGCAGCGGTGGCTTCACCCGGTTGGCCGTGTCCAGGTGGACAAATATTCAGGCACGTTGTAAGTGCAGCCGTACACCTCCCCGATGGTGGCTCGGGCGGAGGTACGGAGCACAGTCTCCTGCCGGATCGTGTCGTCCGCCGGTTGGATCATGACTTCCTTGCGGCCCACCTCGTCGCCGGACTCCGCGCGGGCGCGCACCACGCACGCGGCGGGGCGCCGGGGGTCGTCGCGACGGACCTCCAGGGTGATCCGCACGGAGCTGTCGTCGTCGATGGTGAAAGCGGTCTGCTTGCCCTCGATGGGGGTGCTGCCGAGGTTGGCGTAGCCGAGCACGGACAGCCCCAGGAGGACGACGACGGTGATCCCGGTCAGCAGCCAGCGCACTCCGGGGCGCGCCTGCCCGCGCGCACGCGAGCCGTAACGGCCCTCCGGTAACCGCTGGCTTGTCATCGACCCCGGTCAGCCTTTCGTGCCTGCGGCGGGCTCCGGGGGAGCCCTGTCGCCGATTTCGTCGGACCCGTTGGGAACAATGGGGCCCGACACCCACGTTGAGTATCCCCGGGGGTGTCCGCCCTGCCTCCGGCGGGGGCGGTTCGCGGATTTGATCTTGCGACATTGTTGCTGAAGCAGGAGGGACAGCCTGGCCATGGCCGAAAAGCTGCGTCTGATGACGGTGCACGCGCATCCGGACGACGAGTCCAGCAAGGGGGCGGCGACGACCGCGCGCTACGTCGCCGACGGCCACGAGGTGATGGTCGTCACCTGCACCGGTGGTGAGGCGGGCAGCATCCTCAACCCGGCCATGGACCGGCCGGAGGTGGTGGCGAACCTGCCGGAGGTCCGCAGGCAGGAGATGGCGAAGGCGGCCGAGATCCTCGGCGTCCAGCACCGGTGGCTGGGCTTCGTCGACTCCGGGCTGCCCGAGGGCGACCCGCTGCCGCCGCTGCCGGAGGGCTGCTTCGCGGTGGTGCCGCTGGAGACCTCCACCCGCGAGCTGGTCAAGGTCATCCGCGAGTTCCGCCCGCACGTGGTGATCACCTACGACGAGAACGGCGGCTACCCGCATCCCGACCACATCCGCTGCCACGAGGTCTCGATGGCAGCCTTCGACGCCGCCGGCGACCCCGAGCTTCACACCGACGCGGGCGACCCCTGGCAGCCGCTGAAGCTGTACTACTCGCACGGTTTCTCCCGCAAGCGCATGCAGCTCTTCCACGACGCGCTGGTCGAGCGCGGCATCGAGTCGCCCTACGGGGAGTGGCTCGGCAAGTGGGACTCCTCGCGCCCGGACCCCGACGAGCGGGTGACGACGCGGGTCGAGTGCGGTGCATACTTCGAGGTGCGTGACGACGCGCTGCGCGCGCACGCGACCCAGATCGACCCGACCAGCCGGTGGTTCGCGGTTCCGGCCGACCTGCAGCGGGAGCTGTGGCCCACCGAGGACTACGAGCTGGTCAGGTCGCTGGTGGACACGACGTTGCCGGAGGACGACCTGTTCGCCGGTGTGGAAGAGAAGGTGTGTGCGGTATGAGTGCCCAGGAGGCCCTCGCCTTCGTCCTGGCACAGGCGCCTCCGCCGCCCGATCCCGGTGGCCAGGGCGAGGACTTCGGCAAGTCCTCCCCGCTCGGCCTGCTGCTGCTGGTGCTGTTCGCGATCGCGGTCGTGTTCCTGATCCGGTCGATGACCAAGCACCTGAAGAAGCTGCCGACGACCTTCGACGAGGAGAAGGCCGCCGCGGCGGCGCCGGCCAGGGTGCGCGCCCGAGCACAGAAGGCGTCGGCGCAGGATTCGGCTGCGGAGCAGGAATCCGCGGCGGAGCCGGAATCCGGTGCGGAGCAGGCGGAGCCCGTCGCGAAGGACTCCGGCGAGGCCAAGGAGAAGTAGCGGCGTCCGACCCCGAGCGGCCCGCTCGACCGACGAGGTCGGGCGGGCCGTTTCGCGTCCTCAGCGCTTGTCGGTGATCGCAAGCACCATGGGGGCATGGTGCTTCTGAGCGATGTCGTGCGCACGTCCGCCGAGGTCTCCGCGACCCGCTCGCGCAAGGCGAAGGTCGCCGCGATCGCGGGGCTGCTCTCGCGGCTCGGTGAAGCCGAGGTCGGGCCCGGCACGGCGTTCCTCGCCGGTGAGCTGCCCGGCGGGCGCGCCGGGGTGGGCTGGGCGACGCTGTCGGCGCTCGACCCGGTGGCAGCTGGCGAGCCGTCGCTGACCGTCGCGGAGGTGGACGCCGCCATCGACGCCCTGCGCGGGATCGGCGGTGCCGGTTCCGGGCAGCGGCGCACCGAACTACTCGCTGACCTGTTGTCCCGGGCCACGGCGGCGGAGCAGGAGTTCCTGGTGCGGCTGCTCGGCGGTGAGCTGCGACAGGGCGCGCTGGAGGGCGTGATGCTGGAGGCGATCGCATCCGCGGCCGAGGTTCGCCCCGACGCGGTGCGCCGCGCGTTCATGCTCTCCGGCCGGCTGCCCGCGACCGCCGAGGCGGCGCTGCGCGGCGGCGAGGAGGAACTGGGCGGTTTCCGCCTGGAGGTGGGGCGCCCGCTGCGTCCGATGCTCGCCTCCCCGGCCGAGACGCTGGACGAGGCGATGGCCGAGCTGGGCGAGGTCAGCGTCGAGTACAAGATGGACGGTGCGCGCATCCAGGTGCACCGCGACGGCGACGACGTCCACGTCTACACCCGCACGCTGCGCGAGATCACCCGCCACGTCCCCGAGCTCGTCGAGCTGGTGCGGGGCCTGGACTGCCGGTCGATCGTGCTCGACGGCGAGACGCTGGCGCTCGACGACTCGGGGCGGCCGAGGCCCTTCCAGGAGACGATGGGCCGCTTCGGCGCGCAGAGCCCGCGGGATCTGCTGCTGCACCCGTACTTCTTCGACTGCCTGCACCTCGACGGACGAGACCTGCTCGACCTCCCGCTGCGCGACCGGCTCACCGCGCTGGAGGGGGTAGCCGCCGACCACCGCATCCCGGCGGTGCTGACCGCCGACGCCGAGCACGCCTCGGGCATCTTCGACGACGCGCTGGAAGCCGGGCACGAGGGCGTCATGGTCAAGTCGCTGGAGTCGGCCTACGCGGCGGGGCGGCGCGGACGCACCTGGCGCAAGGTCAAGCCGTCGCACACCCTCGACCTGGTCGTGCTGGCCGCCGAGTGGGGCCACGGACGGCGCAGCGGCTACCTGTCCAACCTGCACCTCGGCGCGCGCGACCCCGACGGAGGGCCGCCGATCATGGTCGGCAAGACCTTCAAGGGGCTCACCGACGAGCTGCTGGCCTGGCAGACCGAGGAGTTCCAGCGCAGGGAGACCCACCGCGACGACTGGACGGTGCACCTGGTGCCGGAGCTGGTGGTGGAGATCGAGCTGGACGGCGTGCAGACGAGCACCCGCTACCCGGGCGGTGTGGCGCTGCGGTTCGCGCGGGTGCTGCGCTACCGCCCCGACAAGGACGCCGCCTCCGCCGACACCATCGACGCGGTGCGGGACGTGCGCGGTCCGCAGCGTGCGGCGGAGGGCGGATGAGACCCTGGGAGCCATGAGCACTCCCGAAGAGGTCGGGTCGGTCAACATCGGCCCGGGCACCATCGACCCCCGTGACTTCCAGGCCCCGGTGAGCAGCGCGGACCGGGACTTCTACGTCGCCGTGCTGGTGACCGAGGGCGTCACCGAGGGCTCGGACAAGCCCCTCTACGAGGAGTCCTTCGTGCTGCTCAAGGCGGAGTCGGAGGAAGAGGCCAGGGAGAAGGCCGCCGACTACGGCAAGCAGCAGGAAACCAGCTACCGCAACGAGAACGACCAGGACATCACCTGGAAGCTCCGACACGTCGTGGACGTCCGGCTGGTCGAGGACGCCACCTTCGACGACGGTTCGGAGCTCTACAGCCGGTTCTTCCGCAACTTCGCCGGCTACCGCTCCTTCGAACCGCTGCTCGGCGGCGAGGAGCTCTGAGGCGGGGCGCGCAGCCCCGCGAGCAGGCAACACTACCGAGTGCATCGGCTTGATCTCGAACTGCAGTTCCCGATTCACTGCTGCGCGTGTTCCAAGCCGCCTACGTCGAGGAGTCCTACGACCTGGCCCTCGGCGTCTACGTCCTCACCGCCGGCATCGTCGACCTCGCCGACGCCGAGCACATCCGGTCCGCGCTGCGCGCCCTGCGCCCTAGCAGCGGCAAGCTGCACTGGTACGAATCCGACCACTCGCACCGGCTGCACCTCGCCAAGGCGGTGGGTGTCCTGCCGGTCGGCCACATCACCGTCATCGGCCGCGGAAAGCAACTGCGTGCCGAACGTGCCCGCCGCAAATGCATGGAAACGCTGCTGCCGGAGCTGGACAGGAGTGCCGTGGGGCCGGTCGTGTTCGAGTCCAGGCAGCTCCGCAACAACAAGCAGGACCAGGAACTCGTCGCGGTCTGCCGTCGCAAGCGCTTGCTGTCGGGTCGGATCCAGGTCAGCTTCGTACCCGGCGGCAGTGAACCGCTGCTGTGGGTCGCCGACGTCGCGTGCGGTGCGGCGCTCGCGGACCAGCGAGGAGAACCCGCCTGCGTCGCCCAGTTCGGCGCGGCGATGTCCACGATCTCGATCTCGATCGCTTGACGGGCAAAGGAAAAGGCCCCGGAAAACGCAGAGGCCGGGGTCCCACAATACAGCGGGGGGTCCCGGCGTACTTCCGCACACCTCGGTGCGCGGCCACGGCCAGTATAGCGACACCGCTGGTCACTGGGGCAACATCGGTCACGTCGCCCGATCCGGCGATCTCGGTGGGCAGAGCCCGGCGGCTCCGACCCGGTCACAGGCCGCCTCCGAACACGTATCCTGGTACCTCGTGCAGTTCTTGAACGGGCAGCAGCCCACTACCGACCTGACCTACGACGACGTCTTCCTCGCGCCGCGGCGCTCGGGCGTCGAGTCCCGGTTCGACGTCGACCTCGCCACCGCCGACGGCACCGGTGCGACCCTGCCGATCGTGGTCGCCAACATGACCGCGGTCGCCGGCCGCCGGATGGCCGAGACGATCGCCCGGCGCGGCGGGCTGGTGGTGCTGCCGCAGGACGTGGCTCCGAGCGCCGTCGCCGAGATCGTCTCCTGGGTCAAGCAACGCCACCCGCTCTGGGACACGCCGCTGGTGTTGCACGCCGACGACGCGGTCGCCGACGCGCTGAACCTGCTCCCCAAGCGCGCCCACGGCGCCGTGGTGGTCGTCGACGACGGCAACCGCCCGGTGGGTGTGGTCGACGAGGCCGCCTGCGGTGGTGTCGACCGCTTCAGCCGGGTCGGCGAGGTCGCCGACCTCAGCCCGGTGGTGCTGCCGCTGGAGACCAAGCCGCGCGAGGTGTTCGAGCAGCTCCACAAGCAGGCCAGGAACGTCGCGCTCGCCGTCGACGCCGACGGCGTGCTCGCGGGGATCATGACCGCGAAGGGGGCGCTGCGGGCCGAGATCTACACCCCAGCGCTCGACGCCGACGGCAAGCTGCGAGTGGTGGCGGCGGTCGGGGTGAACGGCGACGTGGCCGCCAAGTCCGAAGCGCTGCTCGGCGCGGGTGTGGACGCGCTGGTCGTCGACACCGCGCACGGCCACCAGGAGAAGATGATCGCCGCGCTGGGCGCGGTGCGCTCGGTCGGCCCTCGGGTGCCGGTGGTGGCGGGCAACGTGGTCACCGCCGACGGCGTGCGGGACCTGGCCGAAGCCGGGGCCGACGTGATCAAGGTCGGTGTCGGCCCGGGCGCGATGTGCACGACCCGGATGATGACCGGCGTCGGCCGTCCGCAGTTCTCCGCGGTCGCCGAGTGCGCCACCGCCGCCCGCGAGCTGGGCAAGCACGTGTGGGCCGATGGCGGCGTGCGCCACCCGCGCGACGTGGCTCTCGCCCTGGCCGCCGGCGCCTCGTCGGTGATGGTCGGGTCCTGGTTCGCGGGTACCTACGAGTCGCCGGGCGACCTCCAGCGCGACGAGCACGGCCGCGCCTACAAGGAGTCTTTCGGCATGGCCTCGAAGCGTGCCGTGAGCGCGCGGACCCGGACCGACGGCGCGTTCGACCAGGCGCGCAAGGCGCTGTTCGAGGAGGGCATCTCCAGCTCGCGCATGCGGCTGGACCCGCAGCGGCCGAGCGTGGAGGACCTGCTCGACGAGATCAGCTCCGGCCTGCGTTCGTCGTGCACGTACGCGGGCGCGCGGAGCCTGGAGGAGTTCCACGAGCGGGCACTGGTGGGCATCCAGTCGGCGGCCGGCTTCGCGGAGGGCCGCCCTCTGCCGTCCGGCTGGTGACGACCGGGGCCGACCGGTGGGCGACGACCCGTGCCGACCGGTCGGCCACGCCTGGCATCAGCCCGGCGACGATCAAGGCAGTCCGGCTGGTGGCCCTCGCCGTCCACTGGTGACGACCGGCGAGTGACGCGCCCGGCCGGGTTGCCGGTGCCCTGGCAGGGCACCGGCAACCCGGTTGCGGGCTCAGCTCACGGCGTGAAGTCGCCCTCCAGCATCTCGGTCACCAGCGCGGCCACCGGCGAGCGCTCGGACCGGGTGAGGGTGACGTGGGCGAACAGCGGGTGCCCCTTCAGCTTCTCGATCACCGCGGCGACCCCGTCGTGGCGGCCGACCCGCAGGTTGTCGCGCTGGGCGACGTCGTGGGTGAGCACCACCCGCGAGTTCGACCCGAGGCGTGAGAGCACCGTCAGCAGGACGTTGCGCTCCAGCGACTGCGCCTCGTCGACGATGACGAACGAGTCGTGCAGCGACCGCCCGCGGATGTGGGTGAGGGGCAGGACCTCCAGCATTCCCCGGTCCATGACCTCGTCCAGCACGTCCTGGCTGGCCAGCGCGCCGAGGGTGTCGAACACGGCCTGCGCCCACGGCTGCATCTTCTCGTTCTCGCTGCCCGGCAGGTAGCCGAGCTCCTGCCCGCCGACGGCGTAGACCGGGCGGAACACCACGACCTTGCGGTGCTGCTGGCGTTCCAGCACCGCTTCCAGGCCCGCGCACAGCGCGAGCGCCGACTTGCCGGTGCCCGCCCGCCCGCCGAGGGAGACGATCCCGACCTCGGGGTCCAGCAGGAGATCCAGCGCGATCCGCTGCTCGGCGGAGCGGCCGTGCAGCCCGAACGCCTCCCGGTCGCCGCGCACCAGCTTGACCTGCTTGTCCGCGGTGACCCTGCCCAGCGCGCTCTGCGAGCCGGCGAGCAGCCGCAGACCGGTGTTTGCGGGCAGGTCGCGCGCCTCGTCGAGGTCTGCGACGGACTCCTTGAACAGCACGTCGATGGTGTCCGGCGGCACGTCGAGGTCAGCCATGCCGGTCCAGCCCGACGACACCACGTCCTGCGCCCGGTACTCCTCGGCCTCCAGGGCGACCGACGCGGCCTTGACCCGCATCGGCATGTCCTTGGTGACCAGGGTGACGCGGTGTCCCTCGGCGGCCAGGTTCAGCGCGCAGGCGAGGATTCTCGCGTCGTTGGAGTCGGTGCGGAAACCCGGCGGAAGCACCTGCGGGTCCGAGTGGTTGAGCTCGACGTGCAGGTTGCCGCCCTGCTCCCCGACGGGGACGGGGGCGTCGAGTCTCCCGTGCCGAAGACGCAGGTCGTCGAGCACGCGGAGGGACTCCCTGGCGAACCAGCCGAGCTCGGGGTGGTGTCGCTTGGCCTCGAGTTCGCTGATCACGACCAGGGGCAGCACCACGCTGTGCTCGGCGAACCGGCACATCGCCCACGGGTCGGACAGCAGCACCGAGGTGTCGAGGACGTACGTGCGGACCTCGCCCGGGGCATCCGGACGGGTCGGGCACGCTGGATCACCGGTCGTTGCCGGGAGATCCGCTGGGGGCTGGGAACGTCGTGTGGTCACGGCTACTCCCTCGCGGGCGTGGCGCGCACACCCGCTCGTCGGCGGGCCGGGCCTGCCCCTGCCGAGCCCCGGGCAGAACCGATCGGCGGTCCGCCGCGGCCGCAGGGCCACGCACCGGCCCTGGCGCGACCACGATGGACGGGAACCGTCCGATCCTGCCTACAGCCACGGTCAGGGCCTCCCCGGACGGACCGCTTACGGCGTTGCACTACGGACGGCCCGTCACTGCGGACGCTACCTGCATGATCCGAACTCGGCAGGCAGCCACACAGGTGATTCAGCGAATCGTCAACTGCGCGTCATGTACCAGGACTTTTACCCACAAGCGCCTACCGCCGGTAATCCCTCCAGCCGAAACCCTGCTCTCAACGGGTGAACATGGGGATCTGTCCGGCGATTTCCTCGCGGATGGTCTCCGGCACCAGCGGTTCGTCGAGCAGCCGCCGGTAGCGCTCGCCGCCCGTCGTCCCGGCGGGCGCGAGCTCGAGCCAGGTCCGCAGCAGCTTGTATCCCTCCACGTAGGTGGTGGTGTAGGCCCGCCACAGCGGGTCGGCCATGAACCGGACGAGCCGCCGCGCGGTGCTGTCGGGCAGCAGTTGCCACCGGCGCAGGAAGTTCACCACCTCGGTCTCGTCCTTCCCCCGGTCGTGCAGCATCACCAGGGCGTCCTGGCGCACCGCGAGCAGCCGGCCCATCGCGGTCTCGACGCGTTCGGCGAGCTCGCCGTCGAACACGACGCCCAGGTCGGCGAGGATCTCGGCGGCCCACGCGCCCCAGCCGCGGCCGACGACGGCGTGCAAACCGAGGTCGGCGATCCCCTCGGCCAGCAGGCACTGGGGGGTGTTGATCAGGAAGATCGTGTGTTCGATGCGCTGCTGCCGGTCGACCAGCCCGGCTTCCTTGCGGCAGTGCTCGGTGTGGTGCCCGGGATAGGACTCGTGCGCGATGAGGTGCGGCAGTTCGGCGGCGCTGTGCCCGGCATCGGCGTTGATGGCGACCCGCGAGCGGAAGTCGCCCAGGTACTGGTTGAAGCCTCCCCACACCTCACCGGTCACGATGCGGTAGTCGACGGTTTCCTGAGGTGGCAGGCGGAACCGGGCTCGCACGCGGTCCCGCAGAGCGCTCGACAACGCCAGCACACAGTGCCGGAGCCGCTCCGGCGGGATGCGGTTCCGCTCGCGCAGCGACTTGATCCGCTCGCCGAGGGTGCCGTGGCCGGGCAGCACCTCGTCCAGCTCGTGGTGCGCGCGCCGGTAGTCGTCGGGATCGCCGGGGGTGATCCGCGCCTGGAAGTACGCGGCGGCCTCGGCCGTGAAGGACATCTGCTCGCCAGCCAGCTTCCGCCCGGCGCACTCCAGCGCCGTGAGCTGCGCGCTGAGGAACGCCTCGCGCTGCCGCCCCAGCTCCGCGCCGGGCAGCTCCGCGAGCAGGCCGCGGGCGCGGGCGGCGAGCGCGCTCGGATCCGGACGGGTCTCGTTGCGGACCTTCCTGCGCAGCTCCGGGTCGCCGGTGTAGGCGTCGGTGAAGCCCGGCACCAGCCGGTCGAACCGCAGACCGAGCCGCACGTACTCGGTCACGAGAGCGGAGGGGTCCATGCCGAGACACTACGACGTGGCGGCGCGTCGCGGCGAAGAACCCCGCGGATCACTCGATTTCACCGACCGCCCGGAACTGTGTGCCGCGTCTACCTGGGATTCTATGGAGCCGCAGCTTTAGGGGGTGGCAGATAAAGCACACAATGGTGTTAACGAGGTTTTGTTCGCAGTCGTTGATCGCTATGTTTCTCGCCGGGTGCTTCCCTCGCCAAGCTACTGGGGTACTCGGGTCGAGGAATACGCACTCGCCTACCCCCATCCAGTCAAGGAGCAAGAAAAGTGCTTAAGAAAGCAGCGGTTGTCGCCGGCGCTGCCGCCACCATGCTCGCCGTGGCCCCGATGGCCTACGCCGACTCCGCCGACAACGACGGCGTGAACGTCCTCAACGACAACAACATCAGTGCGCTGCCGATCCAGGCTTGCGGCAACGACATCGCGGTGGTGGGCGTCATCCTCAAGCTCTTCTCGACCCAGAGCACCCAGTGCGTCAACGCCCCGATCGTCGACCACCCGAGCCAGCGCTGAGTCGGTCGGTTGGTTTTCGGGCTGCTCTTCCCGAGTGGCCCCGGGCAGAGAGGGCGCCGGGCTGCCCCGGCGCTCCTTTTTGCGTTCCTTTCGAAATATTCGCGCACGCCAGTTCCCGGTATCGAGCGGGCTGGATCGCGTGAAAAGCAATCCGATCACACAATCGGGTTAAGAGTTGTCGTGCACGGCCTGCCGGTCCTGATCACTGGTGGAAGTGCGCAAGACTCCGGTGCCACCCCGCGGCCCCCTCAAGAGGACCGCTTGGTGTCAATTCCCCGCGTGGACCAAAGGAGAGTGAACGAAGTGCTGAAGAAGGCTGCGATCCTCGCAGGTGCCGCTGCCGGCCTGCTGGCGCTGGCCCCGGTCGCCAACGCCGACTCCGCCGACAACGACGGCGTGAACATCCTCAACGACAACAACATCAGCGCGGTGCCGATCCAGCTCTGCGGCAACGATGTCGCCGTCGTCGGCGCGGTCGCCAAGGTCGCCTCGGCTCAGACCACCCAGTGCGTCAACGCCCCGGTCGTCGACCACCCGAGCCAGAACAGCTGAGCGCGGACCGACTGACGAAGAAGGCCAGGTCGTCTCAAGACGGCCTGGCCTTTCGCTGCGCCCGGGGAACCTCGGGCGGGCGCTAGCCGCCGAAGCGGCGGTGCCGCGCCGCGTACTCGCGCAGCGCGCGCAGGAAGTCCACCCGCCGGAAAGCGGGCCAGTACGCCTCGCAGAACCAGAACTCCGAGTGCGCGGACTGCCACAGCATGAAGCCGGACAGCCGCTGCTCACCGGAAGTTCGGATGAGCAGGTCGGGATCCGGCTGCCCGGAGGTGTAGAGGTGCTCGGCGATGTGGTCGACGGTGAGCACCTCGGCCAGCTCGTCGATGGTCGTGCCCGCCTCGGCGTGCTGCTGGAGCAGCTTGCGCACGGCGTCGGCGATCTCCTGCCGCCCGCCGTAGCCGACGGCGACGTTGACCTGCATTCCCGTGCGGCCCTTGGTGCGCAACGCCGCCGCCGAGAGCCGGGCCGCGGTCTCGGTCGGCAGCAGGTCGAGCGCGCCGACTATCCGCACCTGCCAGGGCTTTCCGGGCTCGGTCAGCTCGTCGACCACACCGGCGATGATCTCCAGCAGCGCCGACAGCTCGTCGCTGGTGCGGTTGAGGTTGTCGGTGGAGAGCAGCCAGAGCGTGACGACCTCGACGTCGGCTTCCTGGCACCAGCCGAGCATCTCGGCGATCTTGCGCGCGCCCTCGCGGTGACCGTGGTTGACGTCGAAACCGGCTTCCTTGGCCCACCTGCGGTTTCCGTCGAGGATCACGCCGACGTGCCGGGGTGATTTCGACACGTCGAGCTTCCGGCGCAGCCGCCGTTCGTAGATGTCGACGATGAACTCTCGGAGCCGAACCTTAAGCGCCACGCCCGACGAGAGTACGCGGGCCGCAACCGGCGGCGACCGCGTCCCTGGGCAAGCCGGTGAAACGCACGTCACCGGCCTTGCGGGTGCACGCCGGATCTGCGCTCCCGTAACCTCATGGCGTGACTAGTGCCATGACCGCCCGCCGCTCGACGGCGATCGTCAAGCCGAGGCTGCGCGGCTGGATCCACCTCTGGTCCCTGGTTGTCTCGGCCGCGGCCGGCGTGACGCTGATCGCGCTCGCGGGGTCGACGGTGTCGGCTGCCGCCGCGGTCGGGACGTCGATCTACGTGGCGACCGTGCTCGGCCTGTTCGGCGTAAGTGCGCTCTATCACCGCAAGACGTGGAAGTCGGTCGGTGCGCGTACCTGGATGCGCAGGCTCGACCACTCCATGATCTTCCTGTTCATCGCGGGTACCTACACGCCGTTCGCGATGCTGGCGATGCAGCCGACCACCGGTGCCGTCGTGCTGGCCGTGGTCTGGGGCGGCGCGCTGGGCGGCGTGGTGCTCAAGCTCGCCTGGCCGAACGCGCCGCGCTGGGTCGGCGTGCCGGTCTACATCGCGCTGGGCTGGGTGGCCGTGTTCGTGCTGCCGGACCTGCTGCAGAACGCCGGGGTCGCCGCGCTCGTGCTGCTGCTGGCCGGTGGTGTGCTCTACACGGCGGGCGCGGTCTTCTACGCCACGCGCTGGCCGGACCCGTGGCCGAAGACCTTCGGCTACCACGAGTTCTTCCACGCCGCGGTCTCCAGCGCCGCCGTCTGCCACCACGTGGCGATCTGGCTGGCCCTCTACTCCTGACCACTCGACCCGTCGGGCCGGGGACCGCGCGAGCGCGGATCCCCGGCCCGACGGGTCAGGTCAGGTCCGGGCCCTGCGCCCGCAGGTCGTCGACCTTGGCCAGCGCTTCGCGCAGCTCGGTGAGCCATTCCTCGGTGTGTTCGCCCACCAGCCGGACCGCCCACGCCAGCGCCTCGGAGCGGGAGCGGGCGATGCCCGCGTCGACCAGCGTGTCGAGCACCATCCGCTCCGGCTGCCGCAGCCGGGTCATGACCGGCGCCGACAGCGTGGTGAACAGCTCCTCCGCGCCGCCCAGCCGCGCTCCCCACGACACCTTGCGTCCGTAGCGGTGCTCGGCCTGCCGGGCGATCTCGATGCGCTCTTCCCGGGTCTCCTCCCGGAACCTGGCGATGCGGCCGCTCTCGGCCGCGGCGCGGGCGGCGTCGTCGGCGAAGTCGTCGTCGAGCGCGGGCAGCTCGCCGACGACGAGGATCTCCTCGCGGTCGACGCTGACCTCGGGAGCCGTGGTGAACCAGCCCTCCGGCAGGCGGCCGGTGAACCACGCATTGGCGTCGTCGGCCGACGGCGCTTCCGGTGGCCGCCTGCCACCGCGTCCGCCGCCGGTCCACGGGGGTTGACCGCCCCACCGGCGGCCTCGTGCGGTGCGGATGAATCTCGCGTTCATCGCCATCACCCCTTCCAATTACACGATTACACGCTTGCACGTGCCGTGGAAGGGCTGCGGATTGCGCTCCTGGAGAACTCGATCAGGTCAGCTCGCGGCGCATGCACACCCGCGCGGCGGGGTCCAGGCCGTGCGCGGTCTCGTTGGCGACGACGGTGGTCAGCCCGGCGCCGATCTCGTCGGTGCCGAGCTCCCGGAACCCCAGACGGCGGTAGTACGGCGCGTTCCAGGGCACCGTCCGGAAGGTGGTGAGGGTCATCGAGCGGATGCCGCGCTCGACGGCCCAGGCGGCGACGTGGTCGAGCAGGCCGCGCCCGATGCCCCGCCTCGCGTGGTCGGGATGCACGCTGATCTGCGCGATGTGCGCCGCGCCGTCGACCAGCTCGACCACGACGAACGCGACCGGCTCGCCGCCCTCGACTGCGACCCAGGCGCGCCCCGCCCGCTGGTAGGCGGTGAGGGCGTCGAGCGGCAGCGGCGGGCTGTCGGCGATCTCGGGCATGCCGATCTCGCGGAAGGGCTCGCCGGAGGCGACCTCGACGGACTGGAGGCGGGGGAGCTCGCCGGGCTCGGCGGTTCGGAGGTCCACGCCGCGCAGTGCAGCAGCGGGCGCTCCGGCGGCGCCACCGGATTTCCGCTGCCGGCCGCGCTCAGCGCTGGATTTCCGCTGCCGACCGCGTGGCAACGGTCAGCTCTGCGGGACCTGCACGCGCCCCAGGGTCTCCACGAGGTCGTCGACGCCGGTCACCGGCCGGTCGCAGACGTAGCCCCGGCAGACGTAGGCGGCGGCGGACCCGTCGACCAGCGGCCGGTCGGCCAGCAGCGGCACACCGGTCGCCTCCGGCTCACCGGCGAGCACGACCGCCCCGCCGGGAGAGTGCCGCCAGGCGGCTTCGAGCAGGGCGGTGCGGTCGCCGTCGTCCTCGGAGCCGGCAACCGCGACCTGGAGCGGGCCGTGCGCCAGCGCCTCCGCGGTGCTCAGCCAGTGGCCCGCGAAGCGGGCCGCCCGCTCCGCGAGCAGCCCGGCCCGCGACAGCGCCTGCTCGACGGCCTGCCGGTAGCGCTGCGCGGCGGAGCCGCCGGCCAGCGCCGACGCGGTCAGCAGGGCCGAGGTCAGCGACGACGCACCGGACGGGCTTGCGTTGTCGGTGGGGTCCGACGGGCGGCGCACCAGTTCCTCGGAATCCGCGGCGGTGTCGTAGTAGGCGCCCGGGTTGTCGCTGTCGGGGAACTGCTCCAGCGCGGTGTCCAGCAGCGAGCACGCGACCTCGAGCCAGCGCGGTTCGCCGGTGGCCTGGTGCAGCGAGAGCAGCCCGTCGGCCAGGCAGCCGTAGTCCTCCAGCACACCGGCCGCGGCGCCGACGACGCCGTCGCGGGAGCTGCGGCGCAGCCGCTGGTCGACGAGGTGCCGTTCCACCAGCAGCTTCGCGGCCTGCTCCGCCGCGGCTAGCCACTCCGGTTCGCCGAGCGCGGTCGATGCCTCCACGAGCGCGGTGATGGCCATGCCGTTCCAGGACGTGACGACCTTGTCGTCCTTCCCGGGCTGCGGACGCCGGCTCCTGGCGTCGTAGAGGGCGTCGCGAACGCGTCGCCAGCGGGCGGGGTCGCCGGGGTCGCGCTTGAGCTGGAGGGTCGACGTGCCGTGCTCGAAGGTGCCGGACTCGGTGACCTCGAACAGCTCCGCGGCCCATGCGCCGTCGGCGTCGCCGAGGACCTCCGCGAGCTGCTCCGGCGTCCACACGTAGGTCAGGCCCTCGACGCCCTCGGTGTCGGCGTCCAGCGACGCCGCGAAACCGCCCTCCGGCGTGCGCAGATCACGCAGCAGGAACGCCGCGGTCTCCCGGGCGACGCGCTCGGCGAGCGGGGACTCGCGGCGGCGGGCGAGGTGGGCGTAGACGCGCAGCAGCAGGGCGTTGTCGTAGAGCATCTTCTCGAAGTGCGGCACCACCCACGCGGCGTCGACGCTGTAGCGCGCGAACCCGCCCGCGAGCTGGTCGTAGATGCCGCCCCTGGCCATCGCCTCGCAGGTGGCCTCGGCCATCTCCAGCGCGGTGTGCCCGCTGCCCGGCGCGTTCTGGCGCTCCTGGTGGCGCAGCAGGAACTCCAGCACCATCGACGGCGGGAACTTCGGCGCGTCGCCGAAGCCGGCGTGCTCGGGGTCGGCCTCGGCGTGCAGGCGCGAGATCGCGGTGGCGATGACCTCGTCGTCCAAAAAGGACTCCGGCAGTGCCGTGCGCTGCGCCGAGAGCTGCTCCACCACCCGGGTGGCGGCCTGGCGGACCTCGCCGCCGCGTTCGCGCCACGCGCCGGCCACCGCGTCGAGGAGCTGCCGGAACGACGGCATGCCGTGCAGCGGCGCGGACGGGTAGTAGGTGCCGCAGTGGAACGGTTCGGCGTCCGGGGTGAGGAAGCAGGTCATCGGCCAGCCGCCCTGACCGGTCATCGCCTGGGTGGCCTCCATGTAGACCGCGTCGACGTCGGGCCGCTCCTCGCGGTCGACCTTGATGTTGACGAAGTTCTCGTTCATGACCGCGGCCGTAACCTCGTCCTCGAAGGACTCGTGCGCCATGACGTGGCACCAGTGGCAGGCCGCGTAGCCGATCGACAGCAGCACCGGCACGTCGCGCCGGCGGGCCTCCTCGAACGCCTCCGGCGACCACTGCCACCAGTCGACGGGGTTGTCGGCGTGCTGGAGCAGGTACGGGCTGGTCGCGTCCGCTAGCCGGTGAGCCATGCCCACAGCCTCCCACTTCGGCGGGGCGGTCGCATCGATCGGTTCGCGATCAGAGAGGTCCCTGATCTCTCACACTTTCAGGCAATACATCTCGCAAAAAGTGTTAACAAACCCGTGGAGTGGTGCTACAAATGGCGTCAGTCACATCCGTCCACCGGAGGAGCGCACGTGAGGGAGCCGGGACTGAGCCGTCGGCGGCTGCTGGGCGGGGCGCTCGCCGGGGGCGCCGCGACCGTGCTGGGCGGGTGCTCGACGCGCGGTGACGCCCCGCGGCGGGCATCGGGCGACCCGTGGCGCCAGTTCGCGGGCACCACGCTCAACTTCGTCTCGGAGAACACCGCCCCGACCGCGGCGATCGCCGCCGACCTCGGGCCGTTCGCCGAGCTGACCGGTATCCGGGTCAACATCGTCACGCTGGAGCTGTCGGCGCTGGTCCAGAAGGTCGCCCTGGACCTGGCCTCCGGGCAGGCGCAGTACCAGGTCATCTACGCCGACCCGTACCAGGTGCTGGCGCCGTACTCCAAGGGTCTGGCCGACCTGCGCGAGCTGGCCGACGACCCGGTGCTGCCCGGCTCCGCCGACGACTTCGCCGACTTCGTGCCGTTGCAGCTCGACGCCGCCGGGCGGTTCGGGCGCGACGGCAAGGTCTTCGCCCTGCCTTACGACTGCCCGACGATGATCTGGCACTACCGGCGCGACCTGTTCGACAAGCACCGCGCCCGGATGGCCGACGACCTCGGCTTCGACCCGATGCCGGCCGGCGCCACGACGTGGGAGCAGTACCTCGCCATCGCGCGGTGGTTCAACGACCGCACCGAGGACGTCCGCTACGGCACCGGGCACCAGGCCAAGCAGCACGACTCGCTGATGTGCGACTTCTCCAACGTCCTGTGGGCGCACGGCGGCGACTACTTCGGCAACGGCACCGAGATCGGCCGCGTAGGCGCCGTCGAGCCGGGCCCGTCCCTGCTCGGCGACGACCGCGCGGTGGAGGCGGCGGAGTTCTACCGCAAGCTCCTGGCGGTGGCCGATCCCGCCTCGCGCACGTGGGAGTGGAACGACCTCGGAGCGGCGTTCCGGGCCGGGCGCATCGCGATGTGCCCGAACTGGCACGAGTTCGCGGCCGACAACGAGAGCGTGCTGCCGGGCCGGGTCGGCTACGCCCGGTTGCCCACGGGGCCGGTGCGGTCGGCCAACCACTACGGCGGCTGCGGGATCGGCATCAGCGCGAACACGCTGCCTAACGAGCGCGGTGCGGCGTGGCTGTTCGTCAACTGGGCGACGTCGAAGGACGTCCAGCTGCGCAACCTGCGCAGCTCCGCGGGCGGCGGGACGCCCACGCGCGGCTCGGTGTACGCGCTTCCGGAGGTCGAGGCCGCCGAGCGGCGGCCGTCGGCGATGCCGAACATGCTGGCCGCCGACGCGGTGCGGCAGGCGTGGCAGCCGGAGAACGCCGGACTGCGGCCGAAGATCCCGATGTGGAACGAGTGCGACACGGCGATCTACACCCAGCTCTCCCGCATGCTCGCCGGTGACGCGGGCCCGGCCGAGTCGATGCGGGAGGCCGCCAGGCGCTTCGACCAGATCACGGCACGAGGGTGGGTGGCCGCGCGATGAGCCGCACCGAGCCGACGAGGCCGACCGGGCAGAGGGTGAACGGCCTGGCGGACGCCTCTGCGGAGTACACCGGCGAACCCCCGGCCCCCGGCCGGCCTTCACGGCGGCGGATCCGGTTCGGGTTCGAGGCCCGCATGCTGACGCCCGGCGTGCTGCTGCTCGCGGCGCTGAGCGTCATCCCGTTCCTGACGATGATCGTGATGAGCTTCTCGTCCGTCCGGCTCCTCGGAGGGGTCGGCGTGGAATGGGCGGGGCTGCGCAACTGGGCCAGGCTGTTCACCGATCCCGACCTGGCCGCGAACTGGTTGCGCACCGGCGTCTTCTTCGCCCTCACGCTGGGCCTGGAGATGCTGCTGGGCCTGGTCTTCGCGCTGTGCGTGTGGCGGCTGACGCGCGGCCGCAACGCGGTGCTCAGCCTGTTCCTGCTGCCGATGTTCGTCGCCCCCGCGATCGTCGGCCTGCTGGGCCGGTTCCTGACCGACTCCACCTTCGGCCTCTACTCGTGGCTGCTGGGCGCGCTGGGCTACACCGGCGACATCCTCGGCGGCAAGTACTCGGCGTTCGCGGCCGTGGTCCTGATGGACGTCTGGGAGTGGACGCCGCTGATCACCCTGATCGCGCTGGCCGGGCTGTCGTCGGTCCCGCTGAGCCTGCGCGAGGCGGCGGCGCTCGACGGCGCGAACGGCTGGCAGAGCCTGCGCCACATCGTGCTGCCGTCGATCTCGAACGTGCTGCTGGTCGCGCTGCTGATCCGGTCCATGGACGCGATCCGCTACTTCGACATCGTCTGGGTCACCACCGGCGGCGGCCCGGCCGACGCGACCAAGATCGTGCCGGTGCGGCTGTACGAGACCGCGTTCCGGTTCTTCGACCTCGGCTACGCCGCCGTGCTCGGCCTGGTGATGCTCGCCGTCTCCATCGTGATCGCCCGCGCCTTCGTGCGGCTGCTGGACAAGAAGGGACAAACCCGGTGACCACTCCCGCAAGCCCGCTGGAACGCGGCGGGCGGCGACTGCGCCTGGTGGTGTGGCTGGTGCTCGGCGCCGGTCTGCTGTGGACGCTCGTCCCGCTGGGCTGGATGGTGCTGTCCTCGTTCAAGTCGAGCGCGGACGTCACCGCCGCCACGCCGCAGCTGCTGTTCACCCCGACGCTGGAGAACTACCGGAACCTGTTCACCGGCGCGAACAACCTCGGCCCGTACGTCCTGCACAGCGTGCTGGCCGCGGGGATCTCCGCCGTGCTCGCGGTCGTGCTCGGCGCGCCCGCCGGGTACGGCCTGGCTCGCACCAGGATGCGCGGCAGGAAGCACCTGTCGTTCTGGATCATCTCGACCCGGATGGCCCCGATCGCCGCCGTCGTGCTGCCGCTGTTCCTGATGTTCCGGGGACTGGGCCTGATCGACTCGGTGCCCGGACTGGTGCTGGCCTACCTGACCTTCGACCTGCCGTTCGCGATCTGGCTGATGAGCGCGTTCTTCGCCGAGCTCCCGCCCGCCCTGGAGGAGTCGGCACAGGTGGAGGGCTGTACGCGGTGGCAGGCGTTCTGGCACGTCGTGCTGCCGATGACGAAATCGGGTCTGGTGACCACCTTCGTGCTCTGCCTGGTGTTCGCCTGGAACGACTACGCCTTCGCGCTGGTCTTCAGCGGGCCGAACTCCCAGACGCTGCCGATCGCGGCAGGCCAGCTGGTCACCCAGTCCGGGATCGACTGGGGACAGCTGACCGCGATCGGTACGTTCGTGGTGGTGCCGATGGTGCTCGCCGGGCTCGCCGTACGCCGGTGGCTGGTCACCGGCCTGACCCTGGGAGCGGTGACGGGGGAATGATCCCGGAGAAGATGCGCGCTTCGGTCCTGCGCGGTGTCGGGGACGTGGTGGTGCAGGAGCGGCCGGTGCCCGAGCCCGGGCCGCACGAGGTGCTGGTCAGGGTGACCGCGGTGGGCACCTGCGGCTCGGACACCCACTACTACGAGCACGGCCGGATCGGCCCGTTCGTAGTGCGCGAGCCACTGGTGCTGGGGCATGAGGCCGCGGGCGTGGTGGTGGCCCGCGGCGCCGAGGTGTCGCGGCACGAGCCAGGGCAGCGGGTGTCGATCGAGCCCGGCGTGCCGTGCTTCGTGTGCGCCCAATGCCGCGCGGGCCGCTACAACCTGTGCCCGGACGTGCGGTTCTTCGCGACACCGCCGGTCGACGGCGCCTTCTGCGAGTACGTCGCGGTGCACGAGGAGTTCGCCTATGCCGTCCCGGACTCGATGACCGACGAGGCGGCCGCCCTGTGCGAGCCGCTGTCGGTCGGGGTGTGGGCCTGCCGCAAGGGCGGGGTCGGCCCAGGCTCGCGGGTGCTGGTGACAGGGGCGGGACCGATCGGGCTGGTCGCCACCCAGACCGCCCGCGCTTTCGGCGCGAGCGAGGTCGTGGTCACCGACGTCAACCCGCGCCGACTGGAGCTGGCGTCCGAACTCGGCGCGACCGGAACCGTCGACGTGCGGGAGTCGGCCATCGACTTCGAACCCGAGGTGCTGCTGGAATGTTCCGGTGCGCCCCGCGCCGCCGCGGACGCCATCCGGCGCGTCACGCGGGCGGGCCGGGTCGTGCTGGTGGGCATGGGCGGTGACGAGCTGCCGCTGCCGCTTTCGCACGTCCAGAACTTCGAGATCGAGGTGACCGGTACGTTCCGGTACGCCAACACCTGGCCGGCGGCGATCGCGATCGCGGCATCCGGTGCCGTCGACCTCGACCGGCTGGTGACCCACCGGTTCGGGCTGGCCGAGGTCGAGCAGGCACTCACCGCGTCCGCGCGGGACGAGACGGCGGTGAAGACCGTCGTGCGCCCGCAGGAGTAGGTGCAGGCCGATGACGAGGGGAGCGGCGATGTCCAACGCGCGACCGACCGAGGCGGCGGTGGAACAGCGCAGGCAGGACGTCCTGAACTACGTCATCGACCGCGGAGAGGCGCGCATCGGCGACCTCGCGAGCGTGTTCGGGGTCAGCCTGATGACGATGCACCGCGACCTCGACGACCTCGCCGGACGGCGGATGCTGCGCAAGAAGCGCGGGCTGGTCGAGGCCTTCCCGTCGCTGACGATGGAGACCGCCACCCGCTTCCGGGTGGGTTTGCACACGGCCGAGAAGCAGGCGATCGCGGCCGCCGCGGCGGCCCGGGTCCGGCCCGGCGCCTCGGTGCTGCTCGACGACTCGAGCACGTTGTTCCCGCTGGCCAGGCTGCTCGGTGAGGTGGAGGAGCTGACGGCGGTCACCAACTCGGTGACCATCGCCCAGATCCTGTCCCGGGCCGGGCGGGAGGTCGTGCTCGCCGGAGGCCGCTACCGCGCGGAGTTCGACTCGTGCACCGGACCGGACGTGCTGCGCTCGCTGTCGCGATTGCGCACCGACATCGCTTTCATGTCGGTCACCACGATCGCGCACGGCCGGATGTACCACCCGATCCAGGACTACGCCGAGATCAAGCACGTGATGCACGAGTCGGCCGAGCACACGTGCCTGCTGGCCGACCACTCCAAGTTCGGCAAGACCGCCACCTACGCCCACGGTGACGCCGGGATCTTCGACTTGGTGATCACCGACGACGCCACCCCGGAGCACGAACTCGACGCGATCCGCGACCTCGGCACCGAGGTCGAGGTCGTGTCCCCGAACGACGAACCGGTAGGTTACATGCGAATCACACCCGAGTCCGACGAATGGGCCACCGCGGGCTACGCCCGCCGGGGAGGTGCCCAATGAGCCGCCTCGTGGCGGGCATCGACTCGTCGACGCAGTCCACCAAGGTCGTCGTGTGCGACGCCGAGACCGGGGCGGTGGTGCGGCAGGGACGTGCGCCGCACCCCGAGGGCACCGTCGCCGACCCCGAGGTGTGGTGGGCGGCGCTGTCGCGGATCGGACTGCTCGACGACGTCGGGGCGGTCGGCGTCGCGGCGCAGCAGCACGGGCTCGTCGCCCTCGACGAGGACCGCCAGGTCGTGCGGCCCGCGCTGCTGTGGAACGACACCCGCTCGGCACCGGCCGCGACCGACCTCATCTCCGAGCTGGGCGGTCCCGGCGCGTGGGCCGAGGCCGTCGGCACGGTCCCGGTCGCCAGCCTCACCATCACCAAGCTGCGGTGGATGGCCGAGAACGAGCCGGAGCTCGCCGACCGCGTCACCGACGTCGTGCTGCCGCACGACTGGCTCACCTCGCGGCTGACCGGCGGGGAACCCGTGACCGACCGCGGCGACGCCTCGGGCACCGGCTACTGGTCGCCGCGCGAAGGCCGCTACCGCGAGGACATCCTGGCGATGGCGTTCGGCGGACGAACTCCCCGCACACCACGGGTGCTCGGGCCCGCCGAACCCGCGGGCACGACGCCGGAGGGCACGCTGGTCTCCGCCGGGACCGGCGACAACATGGGCGCAGCGCTGGGACTCGGCCTGCGGACCGGCGACGTGGTGGTGTCGCTGGGCACCAGCGGGACCGTCTTCGCCGCCGCCCCGCGCGGCAGCGCCGACCCGACCGGCACCATCGCCGGGTTCGCCGACGCCACCGGCGGGTTCCTCCCGCTGGTGTGCACTCTCAACGCGGCACGGGTGATCACCGCGACCGCGGCCATGCTCGGCGCGGACCCCGCGGAGTTCGACCGGCTGGCCGGTGCCGCGCCCGCGGGCGCGGGCGGCCTGACGCTGCTGCCCTACCTCGACGGCGAACGCACGCCCAACCTGCCCGACGCCAGCGGCACCCTGGTCGGCCTGCGCCGCGACAACATGACACCGGAGAACCTCGCGCGGGCCGCCGTGGAGGGCATGCTCTGCGGGCTGGCCGCCGGACTCGACGCGCTGCGGGCTGCCGACATCGAGGTGCGCAGGGTCCTGCTCATCGGCGGAGCCGCGCAGTCGAAGGCGGTGCGGGTGGCGGCGCCGACGGTGTTCGGCGTGCCCGTCGTGGTGCCCGAACCCGCGGAGTACGTCGCCGTCGGCGCCGCGCGCCAAGCGGCCTGGGCGCTGGCGGGCGGCGCGGAGCCACCGGCGTGGCACCTGCCGGGATCGGTGTCCGGGCAGGGGAGCGCGGCGGCGGAGCCGGACGGCGTGGCAACGGCGGAGGACGCGGGTCACGCAGCGGAACTGGACGCCGCTGACGCGGCGACGGGGGAGGAGATCAGGCAGCGCCACCGGGCGGCGCTGGAGCGCATGCACGGCTAGGGGCCTGCCTATATGGCTGGCCGGTCGTGAATGCCGCCGCTTGTCCGCCGGGTTCGGGCGCGGCTGTTCCGCGCGCCGCCCGCCCGATCCGGACCTGAATGGCGCACCGTCCCATCCGGAACCTGTGCGGCCGGGGCGTGCGGGCGCGCGGTTCGGCTGCGGCCATGCCGCTAGCGCGGCTGTCTCGTGGCGCCAGGCCGCGCCGCCGGACAGAGCCGTCGCTGCCGAGCGCCGAAGGCGCCGCGCCGCTGCCGGACAGAGCCGTCGCTGCCGAGCGCTGAAGGTGCCGCGCTGCTGCCGTGCCGGGCCGTCACTGCCGCGTTGCGCCGCCGCCGTGTCGGGCCGTCACTGCCGCGCTGCCGACTCCGAGCCGCTGGCGCTAGGCCACCTATTCCGAGCCGCTGGCGCTGGGCCGCCGAGCCCGAGCAGTCGAGCCCGAGAAGTCGAGCCCGGTGGCGGCGCTTGGCCCGCGGCGCTCCGGCCGTGGGCGCCATGCCCCAGTGGGCACCCACGGCCGCAGCCGGCTCAGTCCGCCTTGGCCATGCCGAGCACGTCGAGGGCGGTCTCCAGCTCCTCCATCGTCAGCTTGCCCGCGTCGACGTGACCGCGTTCCAGCACGACCTCGCGGATGGTCTTGCGCTCCTTGAGGGCCTGCTTGGCGATCGAGGCGGCCTCCTCGTAGCCGATGTAGCGGTTGAGCGGGGTGACGATCGAGGGCGAACCCTCCGCGTACTCGCGGGCACGCTCGACGTTGGCCTCCACCCCCTCGAAGACCTTGTCGGCCAGCAGCCGGGACACCGCTGCCAGCAGCCGGGCCGACTCCAGCACGTTGCGCGCGATCACCGGCAGGTTGACGTTGAGCTGGAAGTTGCCCTGGGCACCAGCGAAGGCCACCGCCGCGTCGTTGCCGATCACCTGCGCGACCACCTGCAGCGTCGCCTCCGGGATGACCGGGTTGACCTTGCCGGGCATGATCGACGAGCCGGGCTGCAGGTCGGGCAGGGCCAGCTCGGACAGCCCGGTGCGCGGGCCGGATCCCAGCCAGCGCAGGTCGTTTGCGATCTTGTTGAGGCTGACGGCCACCGCGCGCAGGTTGCCGGAGGTCTCCACGACCGAGTCCTGGCTGGCCTGCGCTTCGAAGTGGTCGCGGGCCTCGGTCAGCGGCAGGCCGGTGACCCGCGCCAGCTCCTGCGCCACCTCGGCGCCGAACCCGTCCGGCGCGTTGAGCCCGGAACCGACCGCGGTGCCGCCGATGGGCAGCTCGCCGAGCCTGCCGAGCCCGGCCTGCAGCCGCTCGACGCCGAAGCGCACCTGCGAGGCCCACGCGCCGGCCTCCTGGGCCAGCGTGATCGGCACCGCGTCCATCAGGTGCGTGCGCCCCGACTTGACCACGCCGGTCCACTCCGACGCGCGGCGCTCGATCACCGCGGCCAGGTGCTCCAGCGCCGGGATCACGTCGGTGAGCACCGCCTCGGTGGCGGCCACGTGGATGGTGGTCGGGAACGTGTCGTTGGACGACTGCGAGGCGTTGACGTGGTCGTTGGGGTGCACGTCGCGGCCGAGCCCGCGGCCTGCAAGGGTCGCGATGACCTCGTTGGCGTTCATGTTCGACGACGTGCCGGAACCGGTCTGGAACACGTCGATCGGGAAGTGCTCGTCGTGCCTGCCCTCGGCGACCTCGTCGGCGGCGGCGGCGATGGCCTCGGCCAGGTCGGGGTCGAGCACGCCGAGCCTGCCGTTGACCCGCGCCGCGGCCGCCTTGAGCAGCCCGAGCGCGCGGATCTGGGAGCGTTCCAGGCCGCGGCCGGAGATCGGGAAGTTCTCCACGGCGCGCTGGGTCTGGGCCCGGTACAGGGCGTCGGCGGGGACCGGCACCTCACCCATGGTGTCGTGTTCGATCCGGTAGTCCTGTTCAGCCATGGCGAAAGTGTGCCCCTGATCCGGCTGGCCGGTCAGTATGGGGGACCCCACTCGGGCACCGCGACCGGGTACTTGAGCGATCAACGTGCGGCATCTCTCGCGCCGGCGTCCCGGGCCCGCATTTCCCCCGGAAAGCAGAAGACGCCGGTCCGCGCCCCGGACCGGCGTCTTCTGCTGCCTCGAGAGGTCAGACTCCCGCGACGTCGTTGATCCAGCCGCGGTAGGCGGTGGCGTCGGTGTAGATCGACGGCGCCGTGCCGCAGACCGGGACCAGGCTGCCGAGCCTGCTGGTGACGCCGGTCAGGCGCCAGTTGCCCGGCGTGCCCTCGAGCTGCGGGCCACCGGAGTCGCCGAAGCAGGCGTTGGTCAGCAGCCGCGAGCTGCCGGTGCAGATCTCAGTGCCCTCGTCCACCGCGCTCAGCGAGCACTGGCCGTCGTCGACGACCGTGGTGTCGAGTTCCTGCAACTGCACGGGCGGCTGACCGCAGCCGCGGACCGGGCAGGTCACACCCCAGCCGATGATCCGGGACTGCGTCCCGACCGGGCCGGACGCCTCGGCGATCTCGACCGGCTGCTGCGACACCGCGTGATCCAGCTTGAGCAGCGCGATGTCGCCGTTGGGGTTCTTGGTCGTGTAGTCGGGGTGCACCACAACCGCGGTCACACCGGCCTGCTCGCCGCCGGCGGTGTGGTCCGGGCTGCCGATGCGCAGGCCCAGATCCGCCGGAGTGGCGTCCTGGACGCAGTGCGCGGCGGTCAGCACCCACTCCTCGTCGATCAGCGAGGCGCCGCAGCTGTGCTGCCCCTGGCGCTGCAGCGAGGCCATCCATCCGTAGGGCTCGGTGGCGTCGTGGCCACCGACGATCAGGGTGCCCGGCCCCTCCTGCGGCGCGGGTGCGGCGTTGGCGGTCGCCGGCAATGCCCCGATTCCCATTGCCAGCGCCGCCAATGCACCGAGCACCAGTGAAGATCTGCTCACGGCTCTCCTCTCCCGCTCAAAGACCCGTTCTGCCGAAGCTAGGTGCGGGGTTACCGGCCAGGTACCGCCAACTGCCAGGCGCAGTTGCGCAACACGGCGGAGCAACCTCGGCATTTCGCGCGCTATGTGCGGGTCTGCCGGGTCTAGCCTGGGAAGCATCCGCACGGTGGCGACCGAATGGGGTGGGCATGACCCCGGTTCCAGGCGAAGTCGATCTGCTCGTGGTCGGGGCGGGCCCGACCGGACTGTTCGCGGCGTACTACGCCGGTTTCCGCGGGATGTCGGTGGCGGTGGTCGACGCGCTGCCGGAGCCGGGCGGCCAGGTGACCGCGATGTACCCGGAGAAGATGATCTACGACGTGGCCGGGTTCCCGGAGGTCCGCGGCCGCGACCTGGTCGACGCGCTGGTGCGGCAGGCGGCCCAGTACGACCCCGTCTACCTGCTGGGACGCCACGCCGAGAAGCTGTCCGAAGTGGAGGACGGCCTGCTGGTCGACATCGGCGAGCGCGAGTCGGTCAGGGCGGGGGCGGTGCTGGTCACGGCGGGGATCGGCGAGTTCACCCCGCGCCCGCTGCCCGCCGCCGACGACTGGCTGGGCCGTGGCGTCGTGCACTTCATCCCCGAGCTGGGCGCCCACAGTGGACAGGACGTGGTGGTCGTCGGCGGCGGTGACTCGGCCTTCGACTGGGCGCTGGCCCTGCACCCGGTCGCGCGCAGCGTGACCCTTGTGCACCGCAGAGCCCGGTTCCGCGCCCACGCCGGTCTGGTCGCCAAGGTGCAGGACCTGGGCGTACCGCTGATCACCGACGCGGAGGTCGCCGAGATCAGGGGCGACGACGCGGGCCCGCACGAGGTCGAGCTCGCGCTGGGGGGCGACCGCCGGCAGATACTGCCCGCGCAGGCCGTGGTCGCGGCGCTGGGCTTCACCGCCGACCTGGGACCCATCGAGTCCTGGGGACTCGAACTCGAAAAGCGCACGATCCGGGTGGACAGCACGATGCGCACGAATCGGGAACGCGTCTACGCCGCGGGTGACGTCGCCGCTTATCCGGGAAAGGTGAAACTGATAGCGACCGGATTCGGGGAGGCGGCCACCGCCGTCAACAACATCGCGGTCGCGCTCAACCCCGAAGCCCACCTGTTCCCCGGGCATTCCTCGAACATGGGATGAGGCCGCGGGCGGCACTGCCGGACGGGGTTCCGGCGCATTCGCCCACGGCCTCTGTCAGCCGATGCGGTGGCGATTGCTCGCGAAAGTGTGGGGTTTGGGGAGTTCCGCGAGAATTCGCCGCGACCCGGGTTGTTCGGGGTTCACCCGGGCGGTTGGCCGGATCAGCCGCCGGTGTTCTGGTTGATCCAGTCGGTGAAGGCGACCACGTCGGTGTAGATCGACGGGCCGGTGGCGCAGGTCGGGTTGTTGTTGCCCGCACGGCTGGTGGCGCCGATCAGCTCCCAGTTGCCCGAGGTGCCCTTGATCTGCGGGCCGCCGGAGTCGCCGTAGCAGGCGCCGGAGTTGCCGCCCGGGTTCGCGGTGCAGATCTCGGTCGGGCCGTCGATGCTGGTGCAGTCGCCGTCGTCGACGATGGAGGTGTCGAGCTCCTGCAGCATGGTCGGGGCCTCGCCGCAGCCCTGCTCGGGGCAGGTCTGGCCCCAGCCGATGATGCGGGTCTCGGTGCCCGGGGCGCCGGACTCGGCGGCGATCTTGATCGGGGCGGCCTGCACGGCGTGGTCGAGCTGCAGCAGCGCGATGTCACCGGAGTCGTGGGTCACGACGTTGGTCACGCCGGCCTCTTCGCCGCCGGTGGTGTTGTCGTTGCTGCCGATGCGCAGGCTGAAGTCCGACGGGCTGCCGCCCTGCACGCAGTGCGCCGCGGTGACCGCCCAGTCGGGCTTGATCAGCGACGCGCCGCAGCCGTGGCTGCCGCCGATCTGCAGCGAGGCCATGAACGAGTACTCCTCGGTGGCGTCGTGGCCACCGATGATGCGCACACCCGCGTCGTCGGCGGATGCGACCGCTGGGAGGCTGATCGCGCTGCTGACGGCAGCGAGTACCCCAATCAGAACGGAACGCTTTCGCATATCCGTGGAGTCCTTCCGTGAACCCCGGCGCCGGTCGCCGGATGGCCACAGACCGTATGCGGCATTCCTCGAAAGGTGTACCCACTTAGGGAGTAAATGCGTCGTGTCCAAGGAACGGGGTGCTTAGCCGTCCACGAACTCCGGATGACCGGGAAACCCTCGATTTCCTGCGGTTTCACCCGAAACCCGAATTGGCGGGTTTCGGGTGAAACTGTGAAACGCGGGAAAAACTGCCGTGCCGCGAAATCAGGGCAACAGGCCGTGCCGGGCGGTCTCGCTCTCCTGCCCGAAGTCCACGTTCGCGTACTCGCGGAGCTTGGAAAGGCGGTGCGAGCCGTCGATCATGCGGACGGTGCCGGACTTGGAGCGCATGACGATCGACTGGGTGCTGCACCGGTTGGCGCGGTAGTGCACGCCCTTGAGCAGGGCGCCGTCGGTGATGCCGGTGGCGCAGAAGAACACGTTGTCGCCGCGCACGAGGTCGGAGGTGCTGAGCACGCGTTCGACGTCGTGGCCGGCGTCGGCGACCTTGCGGCGTTCGTCGTCGTCCTTGGGCCACAGCCGGGTCTGGATCTCACCGCCGAGGCACTTGAGCGCGCAGGCGGTGATGATGCCTTCCGGGGTGCCGCCGATGCCCATCAACATGTCGACGCCGCTGTCGGGGCGTGCGGCGGCGATGGCGCCGGCGACGTCGCCGTCGGAGATGAACTGGATGCGGGCGCCGGCCTCGCGGACCTCCTTGACCAGCTGCTCGTGGCGGGGGCGGTCCAGGATGCAGACGGTGACGTCGGAGACGTCGATGTGCTTGGCCTTGGCGACCCGGCGGACGTTCTCCCCGGTGGGGGCGGAGAGGTCGATCACGCCGGCGGCCTCGGGGCCGACGGCCAGCTTCTCCATGTAGAACACCGCGGAGGGGTCGAACATCGCGCCGCGTTCGGAGACCGCCAGCACCGCCAGCGCGTTGGGCATGCCCTTGCTCAGCAGCGTGGTGCCGTCGATCGGGTCGACCGCGACGTCGCAGTCCGGGCCTTCGCCGTTGCCGACCTCCTCGCCGTTGAACAGCATCGGGGCCTCGTCCTTCTCGCCCTCGCCGATCACGACGACGCCGCGCATCGAGACGGTGCCGATCAGCTTGCGCATGGCGTCCACGGCGGCGCCGTCACCGGAGTTCTTGTCGCCCCGGCCGACCCAGCGACCGGCGGCCATCGCAGCGGCCTCGGTGACCCGAACCAGTTCCATCGCCAGGTTGCGGTCCGGTGCCTCGTTGCGGCTTTCGGTGGTGGACGTGCTCATCGCGCCTCCCGGGTGGTGAGCGGGTTTCTTCGTGTTCTCCACGGCCCGCGGGCGCGGTGTGCGGTGTGACGTGCGCCGCGCGCAGGCTCATTGCGACAGATCTTCCCAGATCGGCGGGGCTCCAGCGGGGTCACGTGGGGCAGCCCACTACGCCTGCGGCGCCGCGCGCCCGGGGCGGGACCGCCGAGCGCGCACGGCGTCGCAGCAGGTCGCAGGGCCCGGCGGGTGGAAGCGGGACAGACCTGGCCGCACCGGTGTGCTTGGAGATGCGGGTGGTGCGAGTGATGCGACTGGATGCCGCGGCTTCCACGGCCGCTGCCAGCGGCCTCCCCGGTTCACGGCCGTCCAGCGGCCTCCCCGGTTCACGGCGGTCCAGCGGCCTCGCCGGTTCTCTGCCGCCTCGCGGGTGCGCCGCTCTCAGCCCGTGTCGCTACGGCTACCCGCTGCCCGTATCGCTTCCGCCGCCCAGCGCGAGAGGCGCGGTGCACCGCCCGCTTTCCCGGCCGACGGCCCGCTCCGCGTACCGCGCGGCGCTACTCGTCCTCGACCGACGCCAGGGCGCGTTCCACGCGTTCGCGCGCGCCCGCCAGGTGGCGTTCGCACACCGCGGCCAGCGCTTCGCCGCGCTCCCACAGCGCCAGCGAGTCCTCCAGCGAGAGGCCGCCGGCCTCCAGCTGCTTGACCACCTCGGCCAGCGCGTCCCTGGCCTCCTCGTAGCCCATCTCGGCGACCTCGGGGTGCGCGGCCACCGGGTCGAAGTGCTCGTCCTTCGGGTCGTTCTCACTCACGGGGTGGGACTCTCCAGCCTGCTCTGCACCGACACCACCGCGGTGGCTATCGCCTGGTCGTAGCCGACGAACGCCTCGGCGAACTCGGCACCGTCGCCTTCGCGCACCGCGTCGTTGATGCGCAACTGCGCCTCCGCGACCCTACGTCGCAGCGCCGACCCGTGCCCGAGCCACCACCGCTGACCGACGTAGCCCGTCGTCGCCTCGGCCAGCGCGCGCAACCGCGCGGGCAGCGACTTGCGCTCGGCCGAGTCGCAGCCGCCCAGCAGGGCGGCCCAGCAGCCCGCCGCCGCCGAGTCGGCCTCCTCGGCCCGCCGCCACACCTCGCCGGCGGGCTCGCGCCGCGCGTGGTCGGCCTGCTCGGTGGCCGCCGACCGGGCCACGCCCACGGTCAACGGGAGGAACGTGGGCTCCTGCTTCGGGTGCACCAGCTCCTCCGTCCTCGCCGTCATTCGTCAGTGACCGCGTACACCGCCCCGTCGACGACCCTGACCCGGAGCCTGGTCCCCGGCGGTGCCTCGTCGACCGACCTGAGCACACCGTCCACCCCGTCCGGATCGACGAGCTGCACGATCGCGTACCCGCGAGCAAGAGTGGCCGCAGGCCCGAGGGTCGTCAAGCGTGATCGAACTCCCTCCACCCGGTGCTGTTCGGTGGTCAGCACCGAGGTCATCGCCCGCCTCGCCCGGTCGCGCAGCCCGCTGACCTGCTCGGACCTGCGGTCGAGCGGCCCGATCGGATCGGCCAGGACCGGTCTGCTGCGCAGCGCGTCGAGCAGTCTGCGCTCGCGGTCCACCCATCCGTGCAACGCCCGACGCGCCCGGTCGCGCAGCTGGTGGATGCGCTGGGTCTCCTCGGCGACGTCCGGTACGACCCGTTTGCCCGCTCCGGTGGGGGTCGAGCAGCGGACGTCGGCGACGTGGTCCAGCAGCGGCGAGTCCGGCTCGTGCCCGATCGCGCTGACCACCGGCGTCCGGCAGGCCGACACCGCCCGGCACAGCGCCTCGTCGGAGAACGGCAGCAGGTCCTCGACGCTGCCGCCGCCGCGGGCCAGCACGATCACGTCGACCTCCGGCATCCGGTCCAGCTCGCCGAGGGCCTCGAGGATCTGCGGCACCGCCGTGGAGCCCTGCACCGCCACGTTGCGGATCTCGAACCGGACGGCGGGCCAGCGCAGCCGGGCGTTGCTGAGGACGTCGTGCTCGGCGGCCGAGGCGCGCCCGGTGATCAGGCCGACCTTGTTCGGCAGGAACGGCAGCGGGCGCTTGCGCGCGGGGTCGAACAGCCCTTCGGCCTTGAGCAGCTGGCGCAGTCGCTCGATGCGGGCCAGCAGCTCACCGATGCCCACCGCGCGGATCTCGTCGACCCGCAGGCTCAGCGTGCCGCGCCCGACGAAGAAGGTGGGCTTGCCGTGCACGACGACCCGGCTGCCGTCGGTCAGCGGCGGCTCCATGTTGCGCAGCAGCGCCGACGAGCAGGTCAGCGTGAGCGACACGTCGGCCGACGGGTCGCGCAGCGTCAGGAACGCCGTGGCCGCACCGGGGCGCGCGGAGATCTGGGTGATCTGGCCCTCGACCCAGATCGAGCCGAGCCGGTTGATCCAGTCGGCGATCTTGCGGGCCACCGTGCGCACGGGCCACGGTTCTTCGGGGCTGGTCGGGGAGGACAGGTCCGCTCCTTTTCGGTCGTGCGGTCGTTGGCGGCGCCGGGTTCGCGGCCGGACCCGGACGCGCCCGCCAACAGCTACCGGGCCGGCGATGTCCGAGGGTATTCGCCCTGGCCGACAGCCCGCGTTGCTGACGCCCAGGGAGTCCCGTCCGCCCACGACCCGCGTGCCGAGGTGCCGCGCGCCCGGCCGCGCGCAGAACGGGCGATCACCCGGCACGCTCGGGGCGCTCGCCAAACTCGCGCGTCCCGAACGCCGCACCTCGGTCGCTCGCCCGGGTTCGCGCTCCCGACGCCCAGCTCGCCCGGCTGCTCGGCGCGGCTACTGGTTGCGCACGCGCTCCAGCCGGTTGGCGAGCATGCGCACGAACTCCGGGCGGTTCCCGTGGGCCTGCTCGTGCTCCAGCAGCTCGACCAGCTCGGCCTCGGTGTAGGAGCGCAGACGGCCCCGCAGCTGCGGCAGGCTCATCCGGTCGTAGTCGGCGAGCAGCGACGTCTCCTCCTCCGGCGCGGCGGGCGACGGGCGCTGCGGCGCGGCAGGCTCCTCGTCCTCGTCGAACGTCGCCCAGGCGGGCTGCTCCTCGTAGGTGCGCAGGCCCGCGAGAGCCTCGTCACCCTTGATCGCCAGCTCGGTGATCTGCTGCTGGACCCGCATCGACACCTGCAACGCCTGGCTCACGACGGTCACCGGCATCCCGAGCAGGGTGGCCGGCAGCTGGCGGGTCTGCTCGACGGCGGTGGCCGCGAGCCCGGCGGCGACCCGCACCGGCAGGGGGAACGATCGCATGGCCACAGCCTGCCGCATGCGCACCCGGTAAGCCACGACTAGTCCGTACGAGCGAACGGTGCGGACCCCGGCGGACACCGTCCGGTGATCCCGCCGACGGCGAGGCTGACCCGATCCGGGCGGGTCCGTACCCTGGATGGCATGACGACCTCGCCCCAGGCCGCCGACCACGCTGACCAGGACCGCCCCGGCGCGGCGTCGAACAAGCGGGTGCTGCTTGCCAAGCCCCGCGGTTACTGCGCCGGAGTCGACCGCGCCGTCATCACCGTCGAGAAGGCCCTGGAGACCTACGGCCCTCCGGTGTACGTGCGCAAGGAGATCGTGCACAACAAGCACGTGGTGGAGACCCTCCGCGAACGCGGCGTGATCTTCGTCGAGGAGACCGACGAGGTGCCCGAGGGCGCCCTCGTGGTGTTCTCCGCGCACGGCGTCTCGCCCGCGGTGCACGCGGAGGCCGAGAGCCGCAACCTGCGGACCATCGACGCGACCTGCCCGCTGGTGACCAAGGTCCACAAGGAGGTCAACCGGTTCGCCAGGGAGGACTACGACATCCTGCTGATCGGCCACGAGGGCCACGAGGAGGTCGAGGGGACCTCGGGTGAGGCCCCGGACCGGGTGCAGCTGGTCGACAAGCCGGAGGACGTCGACAAGGTCGCCGTCCGCGACCCCTCCAAGGTGGTGTGGCTGTCGCAGACCACGCTGAGCGTGGACGAGACGATGGAGCGGGTGGACCAGCTCAAGGGCCGGTTCCCCGACCTGCAGGCGCCGCCGAGCGACGACATCTGCTACGCCACCTCCAACCGCCAGGTCGCGGTCAAGGCGATGGCTTCCGAGTGCGACCTGGTGCTGGTGGTCGGCTCGCAGAACTCGTCGAACTCCAAGCGCCTGGTCGAGGTGGCCCTGCAGGCGGGCGCCAGCGACTCGCACCTGATCGACTACGCCGAGCAGATCGACGAGTCCTGGCTGGACGGCGTCACCACCGTGGGCGTCACCAGCGGTGCCTCGGTGCCGGACGTGCTGGTCATGCAGGTCCTCGACTTCCTGGCCGAGCGCGGCTGGGGCGATGTCGAGGAGGTCACCACGGCCAACGAGAAGATCGCCTTCGCGCTGCCGCCGGAACTGCGCAAGGACCTGCGCGACAACCCGAACGGCCCGAAGGGCGTGCGCTGACCGCTCTCCGCCCGGGCCGCAGCGCCCGGTGGAGGTCCCGTCCAGCAGTCCCCGGAGCGCGATCGGGCTGCCGTCGAGCGCGCTAGGCCAGGGCGGACGCCGTGTCGGCTTTTCCGCGCGCTCAAGGCAGCGCCCATGCCGTTCCGGGCGCGCACCCGTCGAGCCGAAGCGCACGGCGGCGACGTAAAGCGGCGACACCGAACGGGTCCAGTGACCCCGCGATGACGAACAAGGCCCGTGGCTCCCAACCGGAGCCACGGGCCTGTTGTGTGTTGTCCGGACGCCGTCGGTCCTCCGCCACCCGCGGCAGGACCGGCACCGCGCCCCGGCCTACTCGAACGAGTCGTCGCGCCGCGGCCTCCGCGGCCGGCGCGGCGGCTCCGCCTTCGGCTCCGGCGGCCGCCCGCGCCCCGGCGCGGGCCGCGGCGCGCCCGCCCCGGCGGCGCATCGCGCGCCCCTCGCGCTCCGGCCTCGGGTCGCCGCGCGTCCGCGCGGGTCCGCGCCCGCGCTCCGCGCCCGGGCGCCTGCCCGCGCGCCCGCGGGTCGGCGGCGTCGCGCGACGGGCGTCCCGCCCCGCGCTCGTCGCCGCGCTTCGCCGCGCCGCGGCGCGGGTCCCGCTCCGGGGGGCGCTTCGCGCCGCCCTCCTGCGGGCGCTTGGCGTCGCGCTCGGCCATCTTCGCCGAGCCCGCCGCGAGCTTCGCGTCGCGCCGGGCGTCCCGCCGCGCGTCGCGGTCGGAGGATCGCTTCGCCCGGCCGTCCGCGGACTGCTTGCGGGGCGGGGTGTCGCCGTCCTCGGGCGGCAGCTTCGGCAGCGGTCGCCTCTTGGTGGCCGCTTCCGCGTTGGCGTGCGGCGAGCGCTGGAGCACGTACATCCGCAGCAGACCGACCACCACCGCGAGCGCGGTGGTCGCGGCCATCACCGGAAAGCTGCCGATCAGCGGGTTGACCACGGCCAGCGCCTTGGCGGCGAGCCCGCCGTCCTTGGGCGTGCCGCTTCCGGTGAGCAGTACCAGCACCGGCATGACCATCGCCAGCACCAGCGGCGGCTGGACCATCGGGCCGAACATGTTGGCACGTTTGATGAACGCGACCGCCAGCATCGAGCCGACGAAGAAGCACGCCTTGAACAGCAGCCCCGGCTGCGACCAGATCAGGATGTCGAGCAGGGTGCCCGCTGCGGTCGGTACTGCTGCCAGGAGCAATGCACCCCAAAGTGGTACGCCCCTGGTGGTGCCGAAAGCCGAGAGTTCCGACCAGGAAGGCGCGCCGTTGTCGGGGGCAGGTGCGTCCGGGCGCTCGCGGGTGGCGGTCACAGGTACTAACCGTAACGGTCCAGTACCGGGGTTCGGAGACACTGTCGGCGAACTTGCTCATGAACCGGTTCGGTTCCTGCCGTTGTGACCGGTATGTGATGTCCGTGCAGCCGAATGGATGCCCGTTCACCAGGCCCAGCGTGTGAGTCTTGACACAGGACCCACCAGCATCTTAGCGTCCGGGCAATCGTTTTCTCATGCGCATGCCACCGCGACTGGGGGTCGTATGAGCACAGCAGCGCCGCTGGTCGAGATGACCGGGATCACCAAGCGCTACGGGGGCGTGGTGGCCTGTGACGGCGTGGACCTCACCGTCCGCGCCGGGGAGGTGCACGCGCTGCTTGGCGAGAACGGCGCGGGCAAGTCGACGCTCATGCGGGTGCTTTCCGGCGACGTCGGCGACTACGACGGCTCGGTGGCGATCGAGGGCCGCCAGGTGCGCTTCGGCAAGCCCGCCGACGCCCAGCAGGCCGGCATCGCGATGATCCACCAGGAGCTCGACCTGGTGCCCGCGCTCTCGGTGGCCGAGAACCTCTACCTCGGCCGGGAGCTGCGCAACCGGTTCGGCGGTGTCGACCGGCGCCGGATGGCCGCCCGCACCCGCGAGCTGCTCAAGCGAACCGGCATCGACCTCGACCCCGCCCGCGCCGTCGGTGAGCTGCGGGTCGGCGAGCAGCAGCTGGTCACCATCGCCAGGGCGCTGCTGCTGGATGCCAAGGTCCTGATCATGGACGAGCCGACATCGGCGCTGTCCAACACCGAGGTCGAGCGCCTGTTCGCGGTGATCGGCGAACTCCGCCGCGGCGGCACCGGCGTCGTCTACATCTCGCACCGCATGGACGAGATCGGCCAGATCGCCGACCGGGCGACCGTGCTGCGCAACGGCCGGTGGGTCGCCGAGTTCGACGCCAGGCAGGTCACCGCGGAGCAGGCCGCCGAGGCGATGGTCGGCCGCGAGGTGCAGACCATGTTCCGCACCGGGAAGACCGAGATCGGCGACGAGCTGCTGACGCTGTCGGGCTTCGCGGTCCGCCCGCGCAGGCCGCGCGTGGGCAGGCGGGAGCCGGACGGCATCGACCTGACCGTGCGCGCGGGCGAGATCGTCGGTTTATGCGGTCTGCTGGGCTCCGGACGCACCGAGCTGCTGGAGACGCTGTTCGGCGCCGGTTCGCCCGGGAGCTGGGAAGGCACGGTGACGTTGGGCGGACGTCAGGTGCGGCCGAGAGGGCCGCGCCAGGCGCTGCGCGAGGGCATCGCGTTCGTCCCGGAGGACCGCCGCGCGTCCGGTCTGGTCCTCGGGCACTCGGTGATGGCCAACACCGTGCTGTCGGTGGTGGACCGGCTCGGCGTCGGCGGGCTGGTGCGCCGCCGCTCCGAGGTGAGCACGACCCAGGACAGCGTCCGCAGGCTCAAGGTCAAGCTCGGCAGGATCCTCGACCCGGTCGGCACTCTTTCGGGTGGCAACCAGCAGAAGGTCGTCTTCGGCCGGATGCTGCTGACCGAGCCGCGGCTGCTGCTGCTCGACGACCCGACGCGCGGCGTGGACATCGGCGCGAAGGCCGAGATCTACCAGCTGCTCAGCGACATCGCCGCGCAGGGCATCGGGGTGCTGCTGGCCTCGTCCGAACTGCCCGAGCTGGTCGGTGTCTGCAGCCGGGTCGTCGTGCTGCGCGGCGGGCGCAGCGTGGCCGAGTTCCGGACCGCCGAGACGGGTGAAGCCGAATTGTTGGCCGCCGCGATGGGCGAGAGGGTTTCCGCCGGCGGCGGTGACGCGGCGGGGACCGGCCCCGTCGCGGGGGGAGGTGCGCGGTGACCGACCGGACCGATGAGCGGGCCCCGACTCCGGCGACGCAACCCGGCGGCGGGCCGCCCGCCGCGCCGCCGCGGTCCTCGCGGGCGGGGACCGTGGAGACGCTGTTCCGGTTCCAGAGCTTCTTCGGGCTGCTCGCGGTGTTCGTGGCAGCGGTGGTCTTCTCGCCGCGCAAGGACGGCGAGATCCTGTTCCTGTCCAGCGACAACCTGTTCAACATCGTCCGAGCGGTGTCGGAGATCGGGATCATCGGCATCGGGCTGACCTTCGTCATCCTGATCGGCGGCATCGACCTGTCGGTGGGATCGGTGCTCGGGCTGGCCGCGGTCGGCTCGGCCGTGCTGATGATCAACAGCGACTTCGGGGTGCTGTCGACGGTCTCGATCGTGCTGCTGGCGGGCGTCGTGTTCGGCCTCCTGCAGGGCACCGCGGTCTCCCTGCTCGGCGTGCAGGCGTTCATCGTGACGCTCGCGGGCCTGCAGATAGCCCGCGGTCTCGCGCGCATGTGGTCGGGCGGCGAGACGGTGCAGATCTCCTACGGCGACGGGCCCGACCAGGCGCCGATGACGTTCTCGCTGCTCGGCGAGCGCACCTTCGGCGGTGTGGTGCCGATCCCGGCGCTGATCTTCGCCGCGGTCGCGGTGGCGGCGATCCTGTTCCTTCGCACCAGCGCCTTCTCGCGCCACCTGTACGCGATCGGCGGCAACGAGAAGGCCGCGCGGCTCTCGGGTGTCCCGGTGAACCGGGTCAAGATCATCGCCTTCGGCATCGCCGGGTTCTGCGCGGCGCTGGCGGGCATCGTGCATGCGGGCCAGCTCAACGCGGGCAGCCCCAACGACGGCATCGCCTACGAGCTGGACGGCATCGCGGCGGTGGTGGTCGGCGGGACCAGTCTCGCCGGCGGTCGCGGGTCGGTGATCGGCACGATCGCCGGTGCGCTGCTGCTCGGCATCCTCAACAACATCCTGAGCCTCAACAGCGTCAACACCGACATGCAGTTGCTGATCAAGGGTCTGGTGATCGTCGCGGCTGCGGCATTGCAACGGTTGCGCCCCACGTCGTAGCCGCAAGCGGGAACCATCCGGGAGGAAGCACGATGCGCAAGACAACGAGGTCCTTGTTCGCGATGACGTGCGCTGCGGTGGCCATAGCCGCGGCCGGCTGCGGTACGACGAGTGAGAACACCGGCCAGGTCCAGCAGCAGGACCCGACGAAGGCGTGCAAGGGCCCGGACACCAGGTACACGATCGGCATGAGCCAGGCCAACCTCGCCGAGCCCTACCGGGTGCGGATGGACGAGGACATCCGCAAGGCCGCGGAGAAGGTGCCGCAGTTCGAAGTGCTGTTCGCCGACGCGGCCAAGGACAACTCCAAGCAGGTCAGCGACGTCGAGAACTTCATGACCAAGAAGGTCAACCTGCTGATGATCTCGCCGAACGAGGCCGCGCCGCTGACCGACGTGGTGCGCAAGGCCTACAACGAGGGCATCCCGGTCGTGGTGCTCGACCGCAAGGTCGAGGGCGAGGCATTCACCACCTACATCGGCGCGGACAACGTGCAGATCGGCAGGCAGGCCGGCGAGTACTTCAAGAACACGCTGCTGCCGCAGGGCGGCAAGATCGTCCAGCTCAAGGGCCTCTCCGGGTCCACCCCCGCCGCCGAGCGGGAGAAGGGCTTCATGGAGGGCATCGCCGGGTCGAAGATCGAGGTCGTCGACACCGCCGACGGCGAGTGGGAGCGTTCGGTCGGGCAGCAGAAGATGGACGCGCTGCTCAAGGCCCACCCCGACATCCAGGCGGTGTACGCGCAGAACGACCCGATGGCCGAGGGCGCGTGGCTGGCCGCCCAGGCCGCCGGGCGCAAGGACCTGAAGTTCGTCGGCATCGACGGCCTGCCGATCGAGTCGGGCGGCATCAAGGCCGTGGAGCAGGGCAGGCTGTCGGCCACCAACCTCTACCCGACCGGTGGCGAGGAGGCCGTCGAGGCGGCGCGCAAGCTGCTCATCGACTGCCAGCCCCTGCCGAAGGAGCAGACGCTGCCGACCGAGCTGGTCACCAAGGAGAACGCGACCCAGGTCTACACGCGGTTGAACCAGGGCTGACCGCTTCGAGAACCGGGTGGCGAACTTCTGCTCCGCCGGAGTGTCACCCGATTGCCGGACGGTCACCCGGTCGGCGACCGGACACACCTGGTTGAACCGGGCCGCGAACGCCCGGACGCGTGAAGCAGGAACCGGCACTCGCCGGTGCGTCCCGCTGGGGAGAATTCCGCGGGACGCATCGGCGAGTCCGCCTGGGCATGCCCCCAGGTCACGTTGGGACTACGGTTTTCATCCATTGTGGAGAAGCTAATTCCTTTGCGGCGGTTGACGATGCCGGACGCGTAACTGACCGTGAGTCCGATTTGCAATGAATGGCCGAATGCCACCTGGATGGGGGTTGTCCGGCGCTACTCCGCCCGGCAACCATTCTATTAGGTGAATGCGTCGCACCGTTTTCCCGTGCACCGACAGGTGTTCGGACTGCGGCGGCGGGTCCCGCTCATACCCTTTTGCACAAAGTCGAGTGATGTCTTGTTCCCGAGTCGAACCGGGAAGGCGAAGTCGAATCGCGCGCGTGACCGATGGAACCGGTACGGCACCGTCCGCAGAGGACGGTGCCGTGTGTGGGGAGGGCAAGCAGGATGAGAGACGGCTCGAGGGAAGCGAATTCGGCGTATCGCCGTCGCCCGAGCAGGTTCGGAGTGTACCTGGGAGTCGCGACGCTGGCGGCGGCCACCGTCGTGGCCGACGCCGGCCTGAGCCCCGAAGCGGCGTTCGCGCAGCGCAACGCGGCCGCGCGGGGCGCTGTCGGCTGGGACACCTACCGCGACGTCAACGGGCTGACGCAGCTCCGCGGGGGTGAGCAGAGCAGGCAGTTCTCCAGCTTCGCCCGGGACGGCAGCAACAACGACGGATTCCAGGGCACCTTCTCCTGCCTGCGCACCTGGCAGCGCGGTTGCGTGATCGCCGAGCACTCCGGGCCCGGCGAGATCTCCTCGATCTGGTTCACCCGGGAGCCCTGGGGCGACGTCACCGGCACCGGCAACATCATCATCGAGCTCGACGGCAGGGTGGTGCTCGACCGGCCGCTGATCGACGTGGTCACCGGGCGGGTCGGCGGACCGTTCCAGTGGCCGCTGGTCGGCAACGCCGACGACGCCTCCGGCGGCGCGGTCATCAAGGTCCCGATGCCCTACCGGGAGTCGATGCGGGTGACCGTGCAGAACAACCCGTACTTCTACCACGTCAACACCCGCACCTTCCCCGACAGCAACGGTGTGCAGACGTTCAACCCCGCCGACGGTGCATCGGACGTCCTGCGCAGGCTGCGCGGCTTCGGCGTCGCCGACCCGAAGCCGCCGGCCCCGGGGGCGCGGCCCACCCGCCGCGACTTCGAACTCGCGCCCGGTGCGTCGGTGCGGGTCGCCGAGCTCAGCGGGCCCGCGCAGATCAACCAGCTCCGGGTGCGCCTGCCCCAGGTGCTGGCCAGCCCGCAGGTCGTCGACGACGGCATGGCCTACGGCCAGGGCGGCGGCAGCCGCTTCCGGATGGCGGTGCACCCGGGCAACCAGGGCATCCGGGTGATCCGGCGCTACGACCCGCAGATCGCCAACCAGGTCGCGCGCATGAACGTCGACGGCGTGCCCGCGGGGGAGTGGCGCAGCGGGGCGGCCGCGCCCGGCGCCTGGGGCGTGCAGATCATCGAGGTGCCGCCCGCGCTCACCGCGGGCAAGTCCTCGGTCGAGATCGCCAACCAGTTCATCTCGTCCTCGCTGGACGTCAACGAGTTCCGCTACGACGTCCACAGCAAGGTGAACGGTGAGTGGGTGCGCACCGACGTGCTCGACCTCGGCCCGGCCCACCCGGGCGAGGAGGCCGCGCACGGGTACCGCATCGACAACCCGGTGTTCGCGCGGTCCAAGCTGGTCGGCCGCTACGGGTTCCCGCCCGACCAGGTCGCGGCGTCCGACGCGATGCTGGAGACGACGCGGGTGCGCATCACCTTCGACGGCAGGACCACGGTGGACGCCCCGATCGGCGAGTTCTTCGGCACCGGTCTCGGCGAGCACGACGTGCGGACCATGATGAGCTCGGTAGACCCCGGCCTCGACGGCTGGTACACCGCCTGGTGGCCGATGCCGTTCAGCCAGAACGCCAGGGTCGAGATCGTCAACACCGGAGGAGCCGTGGTCAGGGGCGCGACCGCCGAGGTGGTCAGCGCGCCGATGGAGATCGGGACCAACACCGGCTACTTCCACGCCACGCACCGGCGGGCCCCCACGACCCCGGGCCAGGACTGGACGTTCGTCGACGCCAAGGGCGCGGGCACCTTCTACGGCGTCACGCACACCATGCGGGGGCTGATCCCGCCGGGGATGAGGAGCGCCGCGCGGCCGCTCTCGGTGGAGAACCAGGCAGCGGCCAACCAGCGCAACTACCTGGAGGGCGACGAGCGCTTCTACGTCAACGGGTCGTCGAGCCCGGCCTGGCACGGCACCGGCAGCGAGGACTACTACGAGGCCGGGTGGTACTTCCGCGACGGCACGACGTTCTCGATGCCGCTGGCGGGCAACCCGTCGCACGAGCTGAACGCGGACGGCTGCCGCTACGACTGCACCGGCGCCTACCGGCTGATGGTGCCCGACGCGGTGCCCTTCGCCGACGGGCTGCTGGCCGGCATCGAGCACGGGCCGCTCAACGACGAGCCGGGCGACTACAGCTCGGTGGCCTACTGGTACGGCGGCCACCCCGCCGAGCAGCGGCTCACCGACGAGGTCGACCTCGCCGACCCGGCCAGCCGCGACCGGCACGGCTACCGGGCGCAGGGCGAGGCTGTCGCGTCGCTGAACGCAACCTATGAGGGCGGGCGCAACCCGTCGCCGATGACCAGGGCAACCACGACCGCGACCGGCCCGATCAGCTTCGATGTGGCGGTCGACGCGAACGGCGAGGGCGTGCGGCTGCGGCGGCTCGGCGACCAGCAGAACGCCTACCAGGCCGTGGACGTGCGGATCGACGGCCAGCCCGCCGGGCGCTGGCTGCAGCCGCTGGGCAACCCGCACCACCGGTGGCTCGAGGACGAGTTCGACGTGGCGCCTGGCCTGACCGACGGCAAGCAGTCGGTGCGGGTGGAGCTGTTCCCGGTCCAGGGGGCACCCGCCTGGTCGGCCTCGAAGTATTCGGTCTACTCGCGCTAGGGGTGGCTGGATGAGCGCGTTGAAGGGGCGTCCCCGGCGCCGGGGACGCCCCTTCGTCCACATCCACCAGGCCCGTGTCCGCACGTGCGCCCTGCTGCGGCGGGCGCGGGCCTTCGAGTTCGTCAGAGCAGGTCGGTTCGGTGAGCGAGCGCGTCGCGGAGCAGCGCGCTGACCGCGTCCGGGTGGCTCGCCGCGGCGGAGGCGGAGACCTCGCGGACGTAGCGCCCGGAACCGGTCAGCAGCCCCTCGGGGTCGTCGAGCAGCACCCCCTTGTGGAACACCAGCCGCGCGCCTCGGGCCGTCGCGGCGACCGCGCACACCCAGTGGTGCCAGTCGCCGTCGACGGTGAAGGTCAGCCGGCCCCACTTCACCGCGTGCTCGACGCGCGGTTCGGTGCCCAGGACGAGCGCCGCGAGCTCTCGCGCCTGGGCACGCGCCTGCTCGTCGAGCCCGTCGAGCCACTCCCGCATCGCCACGGCGTCAGCCCCGGGAGCTGCTACCCCGGGTGACCAGGTGGGCCGACAGGGTGGTGGTCGAGGCGTCGGTGCCGTCGCCGCCGATGCGGCTGAGCAGCAGCTGCGCCCCCACCGCACCCATGTCGTAGGCGGGCTGGGAGACGACGGTCAGCGGCGGGTCGAGCAGCGTCGCCCAGGGAGCGTCGTCGAACGCCACCACGCCGACATCGCGGCCCGCTCGCAGGCCGAGCTCGGCCATCGTCTCCAGCACACCGACCGCCATGGCGTTGTTGGCCACCAGCACCGCGTCCGGCCGCGGGTCCTGGGTGAGCAGCGACCGCGCCGCCTCCTTCGCGCCCGCGGCCTTGAACTCGCAGCGCCGGACCAGTGCGTCGGAGACGGTCCGGCCCGCCTCGCGCAGACCGTCCTGGTAGCCGGCGAGGCGGTCGTCGGCGGTCAGCACACCGGTGGGGCCGGTGATGCAGGCGATGTCGCGGTAGCCCTGTGCGCTGAGGTGCAGCGCGGCGTCCCGGGCCGCGTCGCGGCTGTCCACCAGGACCGTGTCGCCGAACGAGTTCGGCAGCGGCCGGTCCAGCGCCACCACCGGCGTGCCGTGCGTGCGGAGCAGGTCGGCGCTGTCCCCGGCACCTGCCGGGGACAGCAGCACCCCGGCCACCCGCTCCTGCAACGCCACGTCGATGTACTCGCGCTCCTTCTCCGGTTCGTCGTCGGAGTTGCACAGCACGACCGAGTAGCCCGCTGAGTGCGCCACGTCCTCGACACCGCGCGATATCGCGGTGAAGAAGGGGTTCTCCACATCGGAGATGATCAGCGCCAGCACCGCGGTCTCCTGTTTGCGCAGGTTGCGGGCCGGACCGTTGGGCCGGTAGCCCAGCTCGTCGGCCGCCGCCAGCACCCGGGCGGCCAGTTCCGGATCGACCGTGCTCTTGCCGTTGAGCGCCCTGGACACGGTCGCGGTGGAGACCCCCGCGCGGGTCGCCACGTCACTGATCGTCGCCACCGTTCCTCCCGTTGTCCTCTTCCCGCGTGATCACCGGCCGCCAGCCTTGACAGCCCGTGTTATACGAGAATAGCGTCCGAGAAAACGATTGCTCATAGCTCGTACGGTGCATTGTGAAAAACCTTCCCGTTCGAGTGCTCGCCACCGGGGAGTCGCGGGCGTCCGGGGCGCAGGTCGTCTGCGATCCCGCCCCCGCCGTCGTGCTCTCAGCAGTCAACGCCGCCTGTCTGGAAGAACTTGGGAGGAACCCGTGGCTCGCATCGGTGTCATCAGCATCTCCGACGGGCGTGACCATGTGCACGCGCGGAACTCGGAGTTCATCCAGTCCAAACAGGACGACCTCGTCCGGTCGCTGAAGCAGGCCGGGCACGAGGTCGTCGCGGGCGACGACCTGGTCGCCACCAACACCCTGGCCACCTCGGTCGCGCGCAAGGTCGCCGCCTCCGACGTCGACGTCACGGTCTTCTACTACACCGTCTGGGCCTTCCCGCATTTCACGATGCTGGCAGCCGACGCCACCCGCAGCCCGCTGGTCCTGGTCGCCAGCACCGACCCCACCGAGCCCGGCCTGGTCGGCATGCTCGCAGCGGGCGGCGCGCTCGACCAGATCGGCCGCGCGCACACCCGGGCGTGGGGCGCCCCGGACGACACCGAGCTGGCGGAGAAGATCAGCGTGCGGGCCAGGGCGGCGGCCGCGGTCTCCGCGCTGCACGGCTCCACGTTCGGGCGCTTCGGCGGCCGCCCGATGGGCATGAACACCGCGGTGGCCAACACCGACCAGTGGCAGCGCCAGTTCGGCATCGACGTCGAGGAGATCGACCAGTACGAGCTGGTCCTGCGCGCGGAGAAGGCCGACGCGGCCGAGGCCAAGCACGCCCGCGAGTGGATCGAGCGCCATGCCGCCGGCGTGCACTACGACGGCAAGAAGCTCACCCCGGAGCTGCTGGAGCGCCAGATCCGCTCCTACATGGCGGTCCGGGACATCATCGCCGAGCGCAACCTGGACTTCTCCGGCATCAAGGGCCAGCCCGAGCTCACCGAGCACTTCGCCACGATGGACGTCACCGAGGCGTTCCTCAACGACCCCTACGACTGGAACGGTCCGAAGAAGACCCACGTCTGCGCCACCGAGGCAGACATGGACGGGGCGCTGACGATGCAGATCTTCAAGAGCATCGCCGAGACCCCGGTCCTGTTCGCCGACGTCCGCCACTACCACGCCGACCGCGACATCTGGGACCTGTGCAACTCCGGCCAGCACGCCACCTGGTTCGCCGCCCGCAGCGACGACCCGGCGGAGAACCTGGCGAAGGTCAACTTCTACCCGGAGGTGTTCTTCTTCCCGGCGGGCGGCGCCTCGGTCCAGCACATCGCCGCTCCCGGTCAGATGACCCTCGGCAGGCTGACGCGCGAGGACGGCCAGTACCGGCTCCAGCTCATGCTCGGCGAGTTCGAGAGCTACGACGAGGCCACCAACAAGGTGCTGATGGACCAGTCGACGCCGGAGTGGCCGCACGCCTTCGCACGGCTGGACGCGCCGGGCGAGGTGTTCCTGTCCAAGTTCGGCGCCAACCACATCCACGCCATTCCGGGCGACCACCGCGCCGCGCTGCGCGCCGTCACCGAGCAGCTCGGCATCCGCCTGGACGAGTGGACCCGCGGCTGACGCATACCCGTAGCCGAACCGCTCCGGCCGGGGCGCTCCGGCCGGACCGGCTCACCCGCCGGCCACCACCAGGAGAGGACTTCGCGATGGCCGAAACAGTGCTGCTCGGCATCGACATCGGCACGTCGAGTTCCAAGGGCGTGCTGGTCACCGCCGACGGGCGCGTCGTAGCCCGGGCGATCAAGCCGCACGAGACCTCCTACCCGCACCCGGGCTGGGTCGAGCACGACGCCGAGGCCGTGTGGTGGACCGACTTCCGGGCGCTGGTGTCCGAGCTGCTGCCCGCGGTCGAGGGCCGCACGCTGGCCGGCCTCGGCGTCAGCGGCATCGGGCCGGTGCTGCTGCCCGCCGACGGCGACGGCAACCCGCTGCGCCCGGCGATCCTCTACGGCGTCGACACCCGGGCCACCGAGCAGATCGCCGCGCTGACCGAGGAGCTGGGCGCCGACGAGATCCTGCGGCGCGGCGGGTCGGCGCTGAGCAGCCAGGCGGTCGGGCCGAAGATCCGCTGGCTCGCCGAGCACGAGCCGGAGACCTACCGGCGCACCGAGATGCTGCTGATGTGCAGCTCGTACCTGGTGCACCGGCTGACCGGCCGCTACGTGCTCGACCACCACTCGGCCAGCCAGTGCGACCCGCTCTACGACCTGGCCGCGCGGGACTGGTCGGCGGAGTGGGCGCCGCGGGTCGCCCCGGACCTGCCGCTGCCGGAGCTGGCATGGCCGACCGAGGTCGTCGGCCACGTCGGCGCGCGGGCCGCGGCCGAGACCGGGCTGCCCGAGGGCCTGCCGGTCACCGCGGGCACCGTCGACGCCTGGGCCGAGGCGACCAGCGTCGGCGTCCGCAAGCCCGGCGACGTGATGCTGATGTACGGCACGACGATGTTCTTCGTGCAGGTCCTCACCGACCCGCATCCGCACCCGGCGCTGTGGGGCACGTGCGGCGCGTTCCCGGACACCTACACCCTCGCTGCCGGAATGGCGACCTCCGGCGCGGTCACCGACTGGCTGCGCAAGCTGGTCGGCGGCGAGTTCGCCGACCTGGTCGAGCAGGCGGCGCAGGCGCCGGCGGGCAGCCGCGGGCTGTTGCTGCTGCCCTACTTCGCCGGGGAGCGCACGCCGATCTTCGACCCGGACGCCAGGGGCGTCCTCGTGGGCCTGACGACCAGCCACGGGCGCGGTGAGCTCTACCGGGCCGCGCTGGAGGGCATCGCATACGGCGTCCGGCACAACCTGGAGGCGATGAGCGAGGCCGGCGGCACCGCGGGCAGGCTCGTCGCGGTCGGCGGCGGCACGCAGGGCGGCCTGTGGACGCAGATCGTCTCCGACGTCACCGGGCAGGAGCAGCAGGTGCCGGGCGAGACGGTCGGCGCCGCCTTCGGCGACGCGCTGCTCGCCGGGATCGGCACCGGGGCCGCCGTCGCGCCCGACGAGTGGAACCCGATCGCCACCACCGTCCGGCCGAACCCGGCCAACCACGACCGCTACGACGCCTTCTACCGCCACTACCGCGACCTCTACGAGGCGACGGTCGGCACAGCCCACTTCCTCGCAGCGGAGCAACGCGCCGCGGACTGAGGGGCGATCTTGTTAGGCTCGCTCCGTCTCCGCACCCTGTGCAGTGCGGCGGAGGGGGAGGGCAGATCCGATGGCGGTGGCACGACGTGTCTTGGCGGCGGCGTTCGCCCTGGTCGCGCTGGCCGCCGCCGGATGCGCCCGCCCCGCGGCGTCCAGCACCGACGAGGCCCCGCCCGCGGCCGGGCGCGACCTGGGTGCCGCTCGCGTGCTGCGCGGCGAGGTCTACGCGCAGCGCGACTCCGGTGCCCTGCAACTCGACCTGTTCCTGCCGAAGCGCAGGTCAGGACCCGTACCGCTGGTCGTGTACGCCCACGGCGGCGGCTGGGACGCGGGTGTGCGGACGCTGGACGCCGACCCGTCCGCAGTCGAGGCCCTGACCGCCGAGCGGCTGCTCGAACACGGCTACGCGGTGGCCACTGTGGACTACCGGCTGACCGGCGTCGCGCAGGCCCCCGCGCAGGTGGTGGACGTGGCCGACGCGGTGCGCTGGCTCCAGCAGCGCGGCGGTGAGTGGGGCGTGGACGGCGACCGGGTCGTGCTGTGGGGCGCGTCCGCGGGCGGGCACCTCGTCTCTCAGGTCGCGGCGGTCGCCGGCGACCCGGGCAAGCCGGGAGGCGGGCTGACCGGCATCCGCGGGGTGCTGAACTGGTTCGGCCCGACCGACATGAGCGCCGAGGCTCAGGTCTCGCACCCGGAGCTGCGGGACTACTCGCAGCGCTCGGTCCGCAAGCTGCTGGGCTGCGTGCCGCTGGAGTGCCCGGCGACGGCCGACGCGTCGAGCCCGATCAAGAACGTCTCCGGTGACGAACCGCCGTTCCTGATCCAGCAGGGGACCAGCGACTCCCTCGTGCCGATCGACCAGAGCCTCGACTTCGCCGCGAAGCTGCGCGGCCTCGGCGTCGACGTCGACATGCACCCGTACGAGGGGTTCGACCACGGCTTCGGGCGCGGGCCGCGCACGCCGCTCATCGTCGACACCGCCGTCGCCTTCGTCGACACCCGCCTCGCGCGCTGAGGCCGGCGGCGGCGCGCTGCGTCATCGGCGGCGTTCGCGAGCCGCGGTCGCGTTCCCGGCGGCGGTAGTCGCGGGTGCTCTGCCGACCAGGTGCGTCCTGTAACCGACGCCGTTCTACCCATCGTTGCGCCGCCGCTGTGTCGGACGGTGCCCGCCCGCCGTCGTAATCGCCGCGCTGCTGCCTGCCCGCCGCTGCGTCCGCCGTTGCCGTGCCCGCCGTCTTCCCGCCTCCGGCAGGCCACGGCACTATCCGCCGTTGGTGTACCCGCCGTTGCCCCGTCCGCCGTCCAGCTCCGGCACGGCGCTGCCCACCAGCCCGTCCTCGTCCCTGCGCACCTCGCCGACGGGGGTGGCGCCGCCGGCCGCGTCGGTCAGAGGCTGCGCCGCGCTGCGGAACGCCTCCAGCGCGTCGAGCTCCCGCCTCCGCGCGGACACGAACCGCTGGAGGTGCGTGCTGGAGAGGTTGACCGCCTCCACCGCGCCCGCGGCCGCCCGCTGGGCGCGCACCGACTGCGCACGCACCTGCTCGATGTCGGAGGCGATCGTGCGCTCGGTCGCGGCGAACATCGAGGCGGAGGCCAGGACGGCGAACCCGGTCGGCCCGCACAGGAAGACGCGCTTGCCCAGCAGCCAGGACAGCAGCTGCGGGTCGGTGTCCATGGCGGCGATGACGGCGGCGTCGGACGGCACGAACATGATCGAGCCGTAGATCGCGTCGGCCCACTTCTGGTAGCCCTTGCCCGCCAGTTCCGCCGCACGGGAGCGGATGTTGCGCACGTGGACCCGCAGCGCGTCGCGGCGTTCCTCGGGGTCGTCGGTCTCCATCGCCTCCGCCCAGACGGCGAGGCTGGCCTTGGCGTCGACGGGGACCTGCCTGCCACCGCCGACGGTGAGGACCATGTCCGGGCGGGCCGCGCCGCCGCCCGCGAGGTCGGTCTGCAGTGTGAAGTGGATGTCCTCGCGCAGCCCCAGCGAGCGCGCGGTCTCCAGCAGGACCTGTTCGCCCAGCTCACCGCGTCCGCTGATGGAGGCGAAGGCGACCTCGTACCGGCGCAGCGCCGCCTGCTGCGACACCGTCCGCGCCCGTTCGGCCTCGACCATGCGCAGCGCTTCGTCGGCCCGCCGGGCGCTGTCGGTGTAGAGGCGCCAGACCAGCATGAGCGCCGCCGCGAACAGCAGCGTCAGCACGATGACGATGGTGATCAGGACGCCGGTGCCCACATCCGCTCCCTGTGCCGCTCGGTGCTCCGCACCGCATCATCTCGAACCCCACCGACAGCCTCGGCCCGCACCCGCCTGACCGGCCTCTGGCGGCTGTTGCGTCCGGTTGCTCCATCCGGGCGTCCCACTCCGTGACCGGTGCACGACACGCCGAAGCGTCCTGGGGGGTTGCCGCGTTCCCCGGACCGCGTAGATAGCTTTGCCGCATGCGGGTGCTGCATACCTCCGACTGGCACGTGGGCCGGACCTTCCACGGTCGCGACCTGCTCCGGGACCAGGAGGCCGTCCTCGGCGGACTGGCCGACCTGGTCTCCGACGAGCACGTCGACGTCGTGGTGATCTCCGGTGACCTCTACGACCGCGCCGTGCCGTCGGGTGAGGCGGTGGAGACCTGCGTGCGCGTGCTGTCGCGCATCCGCGCCGCCGGTGCCGAAATCGTCGTCACACCGGGCAACCACGACTCGGCTGCCCGCGTCGGCGCGTTCGCCGACTTCGCCTCGGCCGGTGGACTGCACCTGCGGACCAAAATCTCGCGCCTGCACGAGCCGGTGCTGATCGACGACGAGCACGGGCCGGTCGCGTTCTACGGAGTTCCCTACCTCGAACCGGATCCCGCCCGGCACGCGTTGGAGGCGTCGGCCGACGTCGCAGGCGCGGCCGCCCGCGTCGAGGCGCGCACTCACGCGGCCGTGCTCACCGAGGCGATGAACCGCGTCCGCGCCGACATTTCCACCCGCGGGGAGCAGACCCGTTCCGTCGTGCTGGCGCACGCGTTCGTGACCGGTGGCGATTCCAGCGACTCCGAGCGCTCGATCGCGGTCGGGGGCGTCGAGGACGTGCCGGGCTCGGTTTTCGGCGGTGTCGACTACGTGGCGCTGGGGCACCTGCACGGTCCGCAGCGCCTCGACGAGCACCTGCGCTACTCGGGCAGTCCGCTGGCGTACTCGTTCTCCGAGGCCGCGCACCGGAAATCGGTGTGGCTGCTGGACCTCGACGCAGGAGGACTGTCCGGTGTGGATCGTCGCGAGCTGCCGGTGCCGCGTCGGCTCGCTACCGTCCGGGGCGAACTCGAAGACCTGCTGACGTCCGCCGAGCACGCCGAGCACGAGGACTGCTACCTCTCGGCGACGCTCACCGACGAGGTCCGCCCGCTCGAGCCGATGCGGCGGCTGCAACAGCGGTTCCCGCACGCCGTGCACCTGGAGTGGCAGCCGGAGGGAGGCCGGGCGACCGCGCCGCTGCGCTACTCCGAGGCGGTGCGCGGACGCGACGACCAGACCATCGCGAAGGGTTTCGTCGCCGACTGCCGGGGATCCGAGCCGACGGAGTCCGAGCGCCTGCTGCTGCAGGAGGCGCTTCGAGCCATGGACATCGCGGAGGTCCGGCGATGAGGCTGCACCACCTGGAAGTGACGGCTTTCGGGCCCTACCGGGACACCCAGTCGGTCGACTTCGACACCCTCGGCTCCGATGGGCTGTTCCTGCTCCACGGCGACACCGGCGCGGGCAAGACCACGCTGCTCGACGCGGTCGCCTTCGCCATCTACGGGGCGGTTCCCGGGGCGCGCGGCGAGGTCAAGCGGCTGCGCTGCGACACGGCCGATCCCGAGGTCACCACGAAGGTGGCCCTGGAGCTGACGGTCCAGGGCCACCGGCTCCGGCTGGAACGCAGCCCGGAGTACCAGCGGCCGAAGAAGCGCGGCCAGGGTTTCACGACGCAGCAGGCGAAGGCGTCGCTGACGTGGCTGGACGCGGTGCCCGACGGGCAGCCGCGGGAGGGGCTGTCCAGGATCGACGAGGTCGCTCGCACGATGCAGCGGCTGCTTGGGATGAGCGTCGAGCAGTTCTTCCAGGTCGTGATGCTGCCGCAGGGGGAGTTCGCGCGGTTCCTGCGGGCCGACACCGCCGAACGCGAGCAACTGCTGGAGAAGCTGTTCGCCACGCAGCGCTTCGGTGGTGTCGAGCAGTGGTTCGTCGACCGGCGGCGCGAACGCGGCCGGGAACTGGAGTCGCAGACGCAGCAGGTACGCGAGCTGCTCGCCCGGCTCTCCCAGGTCTCGGGCAACGGACCCGCCGAGGACGAGGACCACCCGAGCTGGCTGGAGGAGCTGGAGAAGCGCGGCATCCGCGAGCTGGAGCGCACCCGCGCCGAGCACGCGCAGCTCGGCCGGCAACGCGAGGCGGCGGAGGCGAAGCTCGCCGAGCGCCGGGAGTTCGCGGACAAGGTGCGGCGCGTGCGCAAGGCCAACGCCGACCTCGCCGAGCTGGCGAGCAACCGCGAACAGCACGACGCCTGGCGTGCGGAGCAGGACGCCGCCCAGCGCGTTCTTCCGGTTCTCACCGCGCGGCAGTCGGTCGACCGCTCCGCGGCCGCGCTCGAACAGTCCCGGGCCGAGTTGTCGGCAGCGGCCGCCGCCTGTTCCGAGGTGGGCGACGACGAGCCGGCCGACCGGCTGCGCACGCTCGCGGGCAGCCACCGGGAACAGGCCGGCGCACTCGCACAGCTGCTTCCCCAGGCCGAGCAACAGGAGGCGGACCGCCGCCGGCTCGCCGAGCTCGCGGACCGCATCGAGGCCGACTCGCGTCGCGAGGCCGAGATCACCGCGCAGCAAGCGGCGCTGCCCGAACGCATCGCAGAGGCACGCAGGGAGCTCGACGAGTCCAAGCAGAGCGAACTGCGCCTGGAGACGCTCGTCCCGAAGCTCGACGACCTCTCGGCCAGACTCACCGCCGCACGCGAACTTCCCGCAGCAGAACGGGAATCCACCACCGCGTCCCAATCGGCCCGGCTGGCCGTCGACGAGCACCAGCAGGCCCGCGACCGGTTGCAGGACCTCCGGGAGCGCCGCCTCGCGGGTATGGCCGCCGAGCTGGCCGGAGGGCTGACCACGGGCGAACCCTGCCCGGTCTGCGGCTCGGCCGAGCACCCGGACCCGAGACGTCCGGTCGACGACCAGGTCAGCGCGGACGACGAGGAACGCGCCCAGACCGCCGAGCAGCAGGCGCAGGCGCGTCGCGAGAAAGCCGCCGCAGAAGCGCAACGTGCGCAGCAGGCGTGCGAGAGCCTGCGGGATCGCCTCGGCGAGCACACGGAGGAGCAGCTCACCGCCGAACTCGCGGACCTGACCGCGGAGCGCGACGCGCTGCGCGACACGGCGGGCCGCACCGAGCAGCGCGCCAAGCAGCTCGCGGACCTCGAAGCTTCGACCGATCGGATCTCCACGCAGGTCGAGGAAGTCCGCACCCGGCTTGCGACATCGCGCGCCGAGCACTCCGCACTCACGTCCACAGTGGAGGAGAGGGAGGAGCGGCTCGAAGAGGCCAGGGGCGAGTTCCCCGGCATCGGCGCCCGCCGCGAGCACCTGCTCGACCTCGCAGGCAAGCTCGAGAGGCTCGTCGACGCCCGGGTTGCGTGCGCTGACGCGGAAACGCGGGTCGAGGACCAGCGCAACGCCCTGCGCGAAGCGGCGACCGCCGCGGGCTTCGAAAGCGTCGAGGCGGCATTCGCCGCCGAGCGCGGTGACGACCGCCTCGCCGAACTGTCCAGGGCGCTGTCGGAGGTGGAGCAACGCGCCGCGGGTGCACGCGCGACCTTGGAGAGCGCGGAGCTGGCGGGCGTCGACCCGGACGCCGAGGTGGGTCTCGAAGAGGCCACCGAGCAGGCCACGGTGGCGCGCGAGGCCGCGGAGCGGGCAGCCGCGATGGCGCACCGCGCGGAGCAGCGGCACCGCGACGTGGCGCAGCTCGCGGAGCGGCTGCGCGCGGCGTGGGCGCAGCTCGGACCGGCGCAGGCGGAGTACGAGGAGCTCGCCGCCCTGGCGGACGTGGTCAACGGGCGCGGCCAGAACGCCCGCAAGATGTCGCTGCGCTCGTACGTGCTGGCGGCGCGGCTGGAGGACGTGGCCGAGGCCGCGACCCGCCGGTTGCAGCGCATGAGCGACGGCCGCTACTCCTTCGTCCACTCGGACGCAGCAGGCGCCCGCGGCACCCGCGGCGGCCTGGGCCTCGACGTGCTCGACGACTACTCCGGCAAGATCCGCCCGGCGAAGACCCTGTCCGGCGGGGAGTCCTTCCTCGCGTCCCTGTCCCTGGCCCTCGGCCTCGCCGACGTCGTGGCCGCCGAGACCGGCGGTGCGCTGCTGGACACCCTGTTCATCGACGAGGGATTCGGCACGCTCGACGCCGACACCCTCGACCTGGTGATGGACACCCTCGACGACCTCCGCACCGGCGGCCGAGTCGTGGGCCTGGTCTCCCACGTCGAGGAGATGCGCCAGCGCATCGCCGTCCGACTGCGCGTCCGCAAGTCCCGCACCGGCTCAACCCTCGTTCTGGAGCGCTGACGACCAGCGGTTTTCCATGTTCCACGGGAAACCGCACACGGTTCTCATCCCGTCGGCCTGGCGCCCGGCCGATGGCCCTCGTGGAGGTCGATGGGTGAAATCGTCAAGACCTGTGGATGAAGATCTTCAAGGCTCAGCGGTTGGTTCGAATCAGCGGCTCCACGACGCTCCCCTCGGAGTAGCGTCGGCCTTCATCGCGCCAGGCTGGTCATAGTTCTGCATCGCGGACCAGGAGTGCGATCTGTACGACGGCGATCATGATTACGGGAGTGTCGGTGGCGGCGACGCCGGACACCGTGGGGTGGGGCCCGTGCCCGGAGGAGGTCGCCGCACCCCGCCTCGAGTGCTCGACGCTCGAAGTCCCGCTGGACTACCGGGACCCGGAGGCCGGCAGATCGAGATCGCGATCTCCCGGCTGGCGAGCGAGAAACCGTCGCAGCGCCGCGGCGTGCTGCTGACCAATCCAGGCGGCCCCGGCGGCACGGGACTCGACTACCCGGCCGTTCTCGCCGGATCAAAGCTGCCGCGGGAGGTGCTGGACTCCTACGATGTGATCGGCTTCGACCCGCGCGGCGTCGGCCGCAGCACGCCGGTGACCTGCGATCTGACGCCGGAGCAGCAGGCACGCCGCAACTTCCCGCCGTACGCGCACACCGCGGCCGATGTGGCACGGGAGGCGGGGAACGCGCGGACCATCGCCGAGCAGTGCGCCACCTCGCCGACAGCGTGGATGCTGCCGCACACCACCACCGCTAACACCGCGCGCGACATTGACCGGATCCGGGCGGCGCTGGGCGAGTCGAAGCTCTCCTACCTCGGTGCCTCCTACGGGACCTACCTCGGTGCGGTGTACACGACGATGTTCCCGCAGCGCAGCGACCGGATCGTGCTCGACAGCAACCTGGGCCCCGGCGGTTACGACGTCACCGCCATGCGGTTGCTCGCCCGTGGAATGGACGACCGGTTCCCGGACTTCGCGGCGTTCGCCGCCGCACACCCCGAGTACGGTCTGGGCACCACCCCGGAACAGGTGACCGCGAAGTTCTTCGAACTAGCGGAGCGGTTGGAGGCGAAACCGGTCCAGGGCATCGACGGAACGTTGTTCCGCGGGATCACGTTCGACCGCCTCTACAACGATGCGCTCATGCCCCTGCTGGCCAAGACCTGGCAGGCACTCGACACGGACCGGCCGCTGCCGCCCGACCTGCCGATGGCGAACATCGAGAACTTCATGTCCGCCCGTTTTTCGGTGATGTGCGGTGATTCGCGCTGGCCGGGCACGGTCCGGGACTATCAGCGCAATGCCGCGGCCGACCGGCTGAGGCACCCGATGCTGGGCGGGTCCACAGCCAGCATCGGACCTTGCGCGTTCTGGCCGGACGAGCGGCCCGAGCCGCCGGTGCGCATCGGTGACCGGGGCCCGTCGAACGTGCTCATGGTGCAGAACGAGCGCGACCCGGGGACGCCGCTGGCCGGCGCCCAGGAGCTGCGGCGGGCGTTCGGGGAACGGGCCACGATGGTGACGGCCGACCAGGGCGGGCACGGTGTCTATCCGTTCGGCCGCAACACGTGCGCGAACGACGCGGTGACGGCGTTCCTGACCGCCGGGCAGCGCCCTCCACAGGACCTCGCCTGCGCGGCGGAGCCGAGCGAGTAGCGGGAGAGGGGGCGCGGAGTGGCGGCGTCGTCGGGCTGCACAGGGGGTCAGCCCGACGACGCCGCCACCACTGAAGCGCTCCCGCTGGGAGCAGTTGCTTTTCCGCGCACTGCTATATCGATGTTTAGGCGGCTGCGTCGGATACTCCCGCGCCCGCGCTCTCAAAGTGAGCCGCGATGCCAAGGCGGCCTTACGCCGCTCCGCTTCGCCCCGAGCGCCACAGCAGCATCCCGGCGTACGAGCGCCAGGGACTCCACCGGTCGGCGTGTGCTCGCAAGGTCCGCGCATCAGCCGGGAGGCCCAAGGCCGCTGCGCCCTTGCGCAGCACAAGGTCGCCGTCCAGGAGAACGTCGGGGGCGCCGAGGACGCGCATGGCGACGTAGCCGGCTGTCCACGGCCCGATTCCCGGTATGCGTTCCAGCTCCCGCCGGAGGTCGGCTTCGTCGCGGCCGGGGTGGACCTGCAGGTTGCCGCCGGCCAGCTCCTCGGCGACACGCCGCACGGTCTCGGTGCGGCGTTTCGGCCCGGGCAGGACGTTGTCCGCTCCATTCGCCAGGGCTTTCGCGATGGCCTCCGCGGTCGGGAACAGCGTCGTCACGGTTCCGTCGGGGTGGGACAGCGGTTCTCCCAAGGCCGCGACGAGACGTCCGAGCGTGGTCCGCGCTGCCGATACCGAGACCTGCTGGCCGACGAGGGCGCGGACCACGATCTCGGTGCCGTCCACGCTGCCAGGCACTCGCACGCCCGGCGCGGTGCGGACGACCGGCGCGAGGGCGTGGTCGTCACCGAGAACGTCCGCCACTGCCACGGGATCGGCGTCGAGGTCGAGGAGCCTGCGCAGTCGCGACACCGCAGAGCCGAGATCACGCAGGTCGGTCAGCTGCAGAGCGGCCGCGACGTGGTTGTCCGCCGGGCGCAGCGTCGCGATTCCCGTGCCATGAGGCAGGCGCAACGACCGCGTGTAATGGCCTGGCCCGGCGTCCTCGACACCGCTCAGCGCCCGCGCAGCCAGGAACGCGAACAGCCCGTCGGTGTCGATGGGGGATCGGTATGGCAGCCGGAGGTTGAGAACCCCTGCGGCGCTGGAGACTCCGGCATTCCCGGAGACATCCCCATTCCCGACCGCCGCCGTGCTCGTGGATGACGCCACGTTCGCGGGTACCGCCGCACTCAAACCAGCCGCCGTACTCGCCGCTGCGCCCGCACTCGCACCGGCTGTGACCGCCGTCCCCGCAGTCACCGCCCCTGCCGGTCCCGCTCCAAGTCCCGTTCGCACCGGGCCGATAGCTCCAGCTCGCGCTCCCGCTCCGCCCACAGCGTCCCCAACAGCCGCCGCACGCGTGCGCCTTACCGGCCCGGCGGACTTCCGAACGCGGCCAGCCCTCGGTGCCTGGCGGCGCAGCAGGGTCGGCGTCGCTCCGAAAACCTCGCGGACGGTGTCGTTGAACTGCCGCAGGCTGGAGAACCCGGCGGCGAAGGCGATGTCGGTGAAGCTCAGTTCCGTGGTCTCGATCAGGATGCGGGCCGAGTGCGCCCGGTGCGCGCGGGCGAGTCCGAGTGGTCCGGCGCCCAGTTCGGCGGTGAGCACGCGGGTCAGGTGCCGCGTCGAGTAGCCGAGCCGCGCCGCGAGGCCGCTGACTCCGGACCGTTCCACGACACCGTCGTTGATGAGCCGCATGGCGCGTCCGGCCAGGTCGGCGCGCAGGTTCCACTCCGGCGAGCCGGGGACCGCGTCGGGCAGGCAGCGTCGGCAGGCCCGGTAGCCGGCGGCCTGCGCCGCGGCGGTGGTCGGGAAGAACTCCGCGTTGCCGGGCTTGGGCGTCCGCGCCGGGCAGGACGGCCGGCAGTAGATCCCCGTCGTGCGAACCGCGAGCACGAAGCAGCCGTCGAAGCGGGCGTCCCGCGAGGTGACCGCCCTGTACGCCTGCTCCGCCGCGACCAGCATGCCGCCAATCGTCCCAGCGGCCGCCACACCCCACTAGCGGAAATCGGACACCGCAGAGCCTGGCACCAGAGCGTCGGCCACGGCAAACCCGAACACCGCGCGTCCGACACGGCTAAGAAGCCGGACTCACGAAGCCGGACTCGTAGGCGAAGACCACCGCCTGAGTTCGGTCGCGGGCGCCGAGCTTCGCGAGGACGTTGCCGACGTGGGTCTTCACCGTCTGGATGCCGATGAACAGCTCCGCGGCGATCTCGGTGTTCGACAGCCCCTTGGCCATCAGCCGCAGCACCTCCGCCTCGCGCTCGGTCAGCGCCGGGGCGGGGCGCCGCGCCCCCGGCGCCTGCCATGCGACGAGCCGCCGGATCGCCGCCGGGAAGAGCAGAGACTCGCCCTGCGCCGCGATGCGGATCGCCTGCACGATCTCCTCCGGGCGTGAGCGTTTCAGCAGGAATCCGGTCGCGCCGGCGCGCAGCGCGTCGTAGACGTGGTCGTCGTGCTCGAAGGTCGTGATGACGATGATCGCCGGCGGGTCGGCGACCGCGTCGAGCACCGCCGTCGTGGCGCGGATGCCGTCGACGGCGGGCATGCGCACGTCCATCAGCACGACGTCGGGGCGAAGCCGTCGCACCAGAGGCAGGACCTCCGCGCCGTCGGCGGCGTCACCGACCACCCGCAGGTCGTCCTCCGCGTCGATGACGGCCCGCAGGCCGGTGCGGATCAGCGGCTCGTCGTCGACCAGAAGCACCGTCACGCTCACGACGAAGACCGTAGCGGGATGCGCACCCGCAGCCGCCAGCTCGAACCGTCCGCCCCCGTGCTCACCTCGCCGCCGAGGGCCTGCACGCGGTGCCGGATGCCCGGCAGCCCCAGCCCGGACCGGCGTTTCGAGCGAGCGGAGCCGACCGGGTTGGTCATGTCGAGGGTCAGGTCGCCGTCGTCGACGGCCACGCGCAGTTCGACGGGGACGGGCCCAGCGTGCCGCAGCACGTTGGTCAGTCCTTCCCGCGCGACCCGGTACGCCTCCCTGCTGATGTGTTGCGGGACGGCGTCCACGTCTCCTCGGACGTCGGTGCGCAGCTCCAGGCCCGCGAGGTCGGTCGACCGGGCCAGTTCTGCCAGGTCGCGCAGGCTCTGCGCGGTACTGCGGTCGGCCGGAGCCTCCGCGCGCAGCACGCCGAGTGCGTGGTCGAGGTCGTCGAGCGCGCAGCGCGTGGATTCCTCGATCGCCCGCAATGCCTGACGGGCGAACTCCGGGTCGGAGTCCAGCACGCGACCGGCCGCGCCCGCTTGCAGGGTCGCGACGTTGAGCGTGTGGCCGACGGAGTCGTGCAGTTCCGAGGCGATGCGATTCCGCTCGGAGAGCTGTTCGACGCGGTGCAGCAACTGCTTCCGAGCAGAGGGGCCGAGCAGCACCGGCGCGAGCCTGCTCAGCAGCTCTCCGATTCCGGCGACCAGGTAGACACCCGCGGCGACCAGGCCGAGCCCCACCAGCGGTGCCCACGGTTCACCGAGGCCGGACCACTGGTAGACGGGGTGTGCGTGGAAGGGACCGACGCCGTCCAGCACCGGCGAGACGGTCAGAACCAGGATGAACGGCGGCACCACCAGCGTCAGCGCACCGACCAGTGTTCCGGCGGACAGGTGGACGAGGTACCAGGCCGCGGTGCGCCAGCGGTCCGCCCACGACTCGGCGCGCCCGATCTCGTGCTCGGTGATCGGCCCGCCCACCAGGGCCTTCGACACCGAGCCTTCCAGTAGCCGCGTAACCGGGACCAACGCGGTGGCCGCGCACGCCGCCAGCACGAAGACCACCTGCACGGCGAGCACCCGTCCCGCCGGCAGTGGGGGCACCAGCAGTCCTCGGTCGAGCAGCGGACCGATCACGGTGACCGCCAGCGCCAGGTAGGGGATCGCCAGCGCCGAGCCGAGGACCAGGTGCGCCCATCGCAGGTAGGTGGAGCGGGCGGCGAACGGCCGGACGAGCCGCGACAGCGTGGACACCACCGCATCCTCCTCGGTGCTCACGCGGGTTCGGGCCCCAGCCCGCACAGACCGCACCGCCCGCGGGTTCGCAGCTGGTACGAGCGCGTGGCGGGTGTCAGCAGCAGACCCCACAGCAGCCAGCTCCCGTAGAAGACCATCGACGGCCACGCGTGCATGCCCTCGATCGGCCTGGGAGCCGGAGCACCCGCGACCCCGAGCATCTGCACGGCGGCCGGGAGCCCCATCGTCAGCAGCAGGCCGGAGCCGAACCAACCTCCGAACAACAGCAGGCCGCGCGGTGTCGCTTTCCCTGCCAGGCCAGGTACCCAGCGTGGCCAGACGCGGCCCCAGCGGTGCACGAGCGCCAGCGACAGCACGAGGCCGACGAGCGCGGCAGGCACCACGAGCCAACCCCTGGTGAACCCGTCGCGGGCGAGGTCGGAGTGGTCGAGTCCGATCGTCCCGCCCAGCGCCCAGTGCGTCTTGAGCAGCGGATAGGGCAGCCCGAACAGAAAACCCGCATAGCCGAGCCAGAGCCGCTGCTCGACAGGTGGAGCCGTGGGGTTCCGGCCGCAGCCGAGGCACTGGGCCAGAGCCCGCCGCCGGTAGCGGACCAGCGCCCTGAACAGCAGGATCGCCGCGACCAGCGCGAGTGCTCGGGTGACCGCCATCGGCCAGTCGGGCACCGGCTCGCCGACGAGCAGGTAGCTGATCGGCGTCGCGATGTCGAAGAACACGCCACCGGCGGTCAGGAGCATCGTCCCGAGCGCGATGGCGGTCAGGACGGTGGTGGCGCGGTGGTGGCGGAACATCATCGCTGCGGCCGCCGTCATACCGAGGGCAGCGGCCAGGGGCGTGACCCACACGGGGATCGCGAAGAGGATCTCGCCACGCGAGAGGACCCGGCTGGCCAGGAACGCCGACAGCGTCGCCGCGGATGCGGCCAGCGCCGCGGCGGCGTGGACGTGAGCTCGGGGATGCGGGGTTTCCATGACGGCTCCGGGGGTGTGGAGGAGATCACCACGAATGCTCGCCCGCGCCCCCGGCCGTCACCTCCCGCTCCGGCGGGGTCTGCCTCCCGCCTGGGAGGGAATCTGATCAAGATGGGTGCGTATCGGGCGTTTCATCCCTAATGTCGTGTCATGACCCGATCCGTGATCCGAAACGCCCGTGGCCCGAAGATCGTCGGGGCGGTCGCGACCGCCGTGTTCGCCCTGATGGTCACCGCGGGATGCAACGACACCGCCCCGCCCGCCGACCAGGAGCAGGAACAGGAACAGCAGCAGGACGGCGACGACCAGCAGCAGCCCCCGCAACAGCAGCAGCCCGACCAGGACGGTGAAGGCGAGCAGCAGCAGGACGACAACTGACCGCTGATTCCGTCGTGTGACCGCTGACTCCGCCGGAGCGGGGCGTGCGGATGCGTGCGGACAGCTGTCCGCCGCACGTCCCGCTCCGGGCTCCGGTGGCCGGGCCCACGTCAGCGGCAAGGTCGGTGCACTTCGCCCGTCCGCCGGCCAGCGGGCGTTCGTCCCGCTGCCGCGGTGGCCGCTGGGTGCCGCCGTGGCTGCCGGGTGTCGCGGTGGCCGCTGGGTGTCGCGGTGGCCGCTGGCCAGCGCCGTGCGCCTCCCGGCCCCATGCCTCGGTGATCGTTCAGACCCAGCGCCTAGACTTTTCACCCGTGAGTCTCACCCTCGGAATCGTCGGGCTGCCCAACGTCGGCAAGTCCACCCTGTTCAACGCGCTGACCAGCAACGACGTGCTCGAAGCGAACTACCCGTTCGCCACCATCGAGCCCAACGTCGGTGTGGTGCCGCTGCCGGACAAGCGGCTCGACAAGCTCGCCGAGGTCTTCGAGTCCGCCAAGACGGTGCCCGCGACGGTGTCGTTCGTCGACATCGCGGGCCTGGTCAAGGGCGCGTCCGAGGGGCAGGGCCTGGGCAACAAGTTCCTGGCCAACATCCGCGAGGCCGACGCGATCTGCCAGGTCATCCGGGTCTTCGACGACCCCGACGTGGTGCACGTCGACGGCCGGGTCGACCCGTCGAGCGACATCGAGACGATCAACACCGAGCTGATCCTCGCCGACCTCCAGACGCTTGAGAAGGCACTTCCACGCCTCGAGAAGGAAGCCCGCACGCACAAGGACAAGCGTCCCGCGCTGGAGGCCGCCAAGGAGGCCAAGGACATCCTCGACGCGGGCCAGACCCTCTTCGGGGCGGGCAAGGGTGCCGACACGGTCGAGCTGCGCGAGCTGAACCTGCTCACCACCAAGCCCTTCCTGTACGTCTTCAACGCCGACGAGGGCGTGCTGACCGACGAGGACAAGCAGCGCGAGCTGCGCGAGCTGGTCGCGCCCGCCGACGCGGTCTTCCTCGACGCCAAGGTCGAGTCCGAGCTGATCGAGCTGGACGAGGAGTCGGCGCGGGAACTGCTGGAGTCGATCGGCCAGCCGGAGCCCGGCCTGCACGCGCTGGCCCGCGCGGGCTTCCACACCCTCGGCCTGCAGACCTACCTGACCGCGGGCCCGAAGGAAGCGCGGGCGTGGACGATCCGCCAGGGCTGGACCGCCCCGCAGGCCGCGGGTGTCATCCACACCGACTTCGAACGCGGCTTCATCAAGGCCGAGGTGGTGTCCTACGACGACCTCCTGGAGGCCGGCTCCATGGCCACCGCCAAGTCCGCGGGCAAGGTCCGCATGGAGGGCAAGGACTACGTCATGGCCGACGGCGACGTGGTCGAATTCCGCTTCAACGTCTGATCGGACGTTTTCGCTGGTAGCGAGCTCATGATCCGCCGCCCCGCTCAGCGGCGGTGGGTTGCGCAGGCGATGCACGTCGTCGTGGCGGGCAGGGCCTCCAGGCGCTCCGGTGCGATGGGCTTCCCGCACTGCTCGCACACGCCGTAGGTGCCCTCGTCCAGGCGGGCGGCGGCGCGTTCCAGCGCCTCGAGGTCCCGCCGGGCGTCGGCGAGAAGGCCCTGTACCTGGGCGCGCTCGTAGGCGATGGTCGCGCCCTCGGGGTCGTGTTCGTCGTCGGTGCCCGTCCACGTCGACACCTCGCGGATGGACGACAGATGGCGTTGCAGGGAGCTGATCCTGGCCGTCGCGCCGGCGCGCTCCTCGGCCAGCAGCTCCCGCGCCGTCCGCGGCTCCGGCCTGTCCTGCGGTTTCCGATCCCTCATGCAGAGGTGAACGCCGCCGGCCCGCCCGCTATGCCGCGTCGGCGCGGTCGCGGGACGGGGGCGGCCCGTCTGGCGGGCCACCGCGTGCCATCAGACCATGTGACCAGGTCAGTAGCCGTCCGTCCACGGAGGCAGCGATGCGCCAGACCAACCTCACCGGGGAGCCTTCCGAGTACCTCGACGCTCGCGAGGAGCTGCGCCGAGCCGAGATCGACCTGATGCGGCAGCGCGAGCGGGTCGCGGACCTGCGCCGCCAACTGCCGCTGGGGCCCGCCGTCGACGATTACACGTTCGAGGAAGGGCCCGAGGACCTCGACGCCGGAGACGCCCCGGCGCGCAAGGTGCGGCTGAGCGAGTTGTTCACTGGTACCGGGCGTGAGCTGCTCGTCTACCACCTGATGTACGGCAAGAAGCAGACCGATCCCTGCCCGATGTGCACGATGTGGATCGACGGGCTGAACGGGATCGCGCACCACGTCAGGCAGAACGCCGACTTCGCCGTCGTGGCCGCGGCCGACCTGCCCGCGCTGCGCGCGCACGCCAGGAACCGGGGGTGGACGAACGTGCGCCTGCTCAGCGCCGGGGACAGCACGTTCAAACAGGACCTGGGCAGCGAAGACGCCGAGGGGAACCAGGACTCCACGGTGTCGGTGTTCGTCCGCGGCGACGACGGGTCGGTGCGCCACTTCTACTCGGTGCACCCGAGGATGGCCGACGACATCGACGAGCGCGGCATCGACCTGCTCACCCCGGTGTGGCACCTGCTCGACCTCACCCGCCGTGGCCGTGGCGACTGGTACCCGACGCTGAGCTACTGAGACGCCACCGGCCGCGCCGCCGTCCGGTTCGACTGCGGCTGCGGGGTGGACTTCTGCCAGCGGGTCAGGGCCACACCGACGAGGACGACGGCCATGCCGGTCAGGACCCTGACGCTGAGGTCCTCGTGGAGGACGAGCGCGCCCAACGCCACCGAGACCACGGGGAGCAGGTAGCCGACGGTCGCCGCGTTGGTGGGGCCCTCCTCCTCGATGAGGCGGAAGTTGAGGTGGAAGGTCAGTCCGGTGGAGAAGATGCCGAGTGCCGCCACGGCCGCCAGCGCCGTCAGGTCGAAGTGGACCGGTGGCGCACCGCTGACGGGGATCGCCAATGCGCTCCATCCCGTCGCGGTGAGGAGCTGGGCCGCCGACAGGGCGACCGGTGAGGTGCCCCGCCCGGCGAGTTTCCGCGCCATGTAGGCGAATGCGACGGCGTAGCTCACCGCTGCCACCAGCAGTGCGAAGGCTCCCCAGCTGAGCAGCCCGGTCTGCTGCCACGGCGCGAAGATCAGCAGGGTGCCCGCGAAGCCCAGCAGGAGACCGCCCGCCCGGAGCGGGCGCAGCCGCCGTTCGGTGCCGAGACCGATGCCGATCAGCAGCGACCACAGCGGGGTCGTCGCGTTCAGGACACCGGCGACTCCGGAGTCGACGGTCTGCTCACCGATGCTGAAGAGGAAGAACGGCAGGGCGTTGCAGAAGAAGGCGGCGACCAGCAGGTGGCCCCAGGTCGCCCGGTCGCGCGGGAGGCGCTGACGGGCCCGGGCCGCCAGCACGAGGAGCGCGGTCGCGCCCAGCGCGCAGCGGGCGAAGGTGATCTGGACCGGCGACATGCCGTTGTTCAGTGCCAGCTTGATCCAGAGGAAACCCGACCCCCACAGCAGTGCGAGCACCGCGATGCGCACTACCGATCCACGTCCACTGCTGCTCACGATCGCCTCCCAGCCCGGTTCGCTTGGCAAGAACATTGCCGCGCAAAACCAGGAAGAACAAGTGAAACAATCTGGCACTATTGGTTAGCTAAACTTAAGTAAGTCTCAGGTGGAGATACCTCTCGCGGGGGAGGTCCGGTGCGGCGGCCCGGCGCATCGTCGTGGCATGGCCAGAAGTGAGGCGAGGACGACCGCGCAAGGCGCGCTGTGGGCGCGTTGGGCGGTGGCCTGCGCCGTCGGGTACGGGCTGCTGCGCCTGTACTGGGCGGCGGGTGGGCGGCTGGGCTATACGGCGTGCGACCGGACCGAGGTGTCGAGCGCCGCTGAGATCGCGAGCGGTCAGGTCGTCCCGCGCTGGGTGCCCGTGCTGCGCGGACGCCAGGTCCCGCGGCTGCTCGCCGTCATCCCTGCCGGGGTGGCGTCGGTGGCGCTGGTGTCCTACGGGCTGCTGGGAGTCGCGCTGATCGCCCGGGCGTTGCTGACCGGCACGACGTGGGCAGAGCTGGGCCAGGTTTGGGCTTACGCGGCAACGGAAGCCGTGTTCCTGCTGTGGGGTGTCGCGCTCGCGGCCGCGACGTTCGGGTACCACCTGGCCACCAGATCCCCTTGCGGCACCTGTGAACCGCTCAGTGCGTGGCCGACTCGCGTTCCGCCGCGGTCAGGAAGTCGACGAGCGCGCCCCGGGTCTGCTGGAGGCAGCTGATGCGGTCGTCGATGCCGCTCAGTTGCGAGCGCAGGGTCGCGAGCAGCTCGGGGCACGGGTCGAGGGCCGGCATCTCGCCGCGTGCGCAGGGCAGGACGTCGCGGATGACCTCCGTGGTGAGCCCGGCGGCCAGCAACCGGCGGATCTGGCGGACGACGGTGACGGCCTCGGGGGAGTAGTGCCGGTAGCCGCTCGGCGCCCGGTGCGACGACAGCAGGCCCTGCTGCTCGTAGTAGCGCAGCAGGCGCTGGCTCACGCCGGTGCGGCGGGACAGCTCGCCGATCTTCATGAGATCCGGCGCATAGCGGGTTGACTCTGACATCGATGTAAGACTTTAGCGTTCACGGCACCGACCGCGGAAGGGCCGACCGCCCGCCGCACGACCGTGAGGGGAAACCGCGATGCCGTTGTCGCACAAGATCGTCGGATCCGGGCCGGGACTGCTGCTCGCGCACGGGGCCACCGGGAGCATCGAGGGGAACTTCCCGTTCCTGGACGAGCTGGCCGCCGACCACACCGTTGTCGCGGCCGACTACCCCGGTTCCGGCGCGACGCCGAGGGCCGACGGCCCGCTGCGGCTCGACGACCTCGCCGACGAGTTGGTCGCGACCGCCGTGGACGGCGGCGTGGAGACGTTCGCGATCCTGGGCTACTCGATGGGAACGGCCGTCGCGATCCGCGCCGCGACTCGGCATCCGCGGCGGGTGTCCGCGCTGGTCCTGACTGCCGGTCTCACGCATCCGGACCGGCACCTGCGGCTCACGCTCGACCTCTGGCAGCGGCTGCGCGAAACGGGGGACCACTTCGCGCTGTCGAGGTTCCTGCTGCTCAACGGGCTGACCCCGGCGTCCCTCGACGCCGTCGAGCCGTGGGAGGAGACCGTCGCGCAGGCAGCGCACGGACAGGCGCCCGGGGCCGACGACCACCTCGCGCTGCTGCGGACCGTCGACGTGCGGGCGGACCTGCCCGGGATCGCCGTCCCGACTCTCGTGGTGGCAACGGCTCGCGACACGCTCGTGCCGCCGCACAACTCCCGGCGCATCGCGGACGGGATCGCCGGGGCCCGGTTGGCCGAGATCGAGTCCGGGCACCTGATCGCCGACGAACGCACCGGCGAATGGCTCGACGTGGTGCGGGACTTCCTGGCCGGCGTGGAAGGAACGAGCAGGGAAGCGGCTTAGTCGCGGGGTAGCAGGGGGCCGAGGGGGCCCAGGTCGATGTTGAGGTCCTCTGTGGTGAGTCCGAAGTGGTCGCGTAGCTCGCCCATCGCCTCTTCGAGCTTCATCAGAGCCATCCCCAGCTCCTCTTCCTGGTCCTCGTGGAGGTTGCCCTCGTCGACCCGGCGCAGCGCCTGGCGTTCCATCAGCTGCCGGATCAGCTCGATGATGGTCAGCACCAGCTTGGCGAGGTCGCGTTGCACCGCCTCGGAGTCGGTTTCGATGCGGTGCGGCAGCCGGCCGGTGCGACCGCCGGTTCCGGGTCGTTCAGCCATCGCGTTCGGGCTCCCAGTCGCGCAGGTCGGTGTCGCCCTCCCGGATGGAGCTGATGATGGCGCGCAACGACACCCGCACCAGGTCCACCCCGGCCAGCGAGATCGTCAGGTCCCCGGTCAGCACCACTCCGCCCGCGAGCAGGCGGTCGAGCAGGTCGACCAGCGCGATCTCGTTGGAGGCGCGGACGGGTTCGGCCGAGCGGACGGGGTCGGTGCTGAGCTGCGACATCGTCAGTTCCCGTCCCGCAGCACGGCGAACGAGTACGGCGGCCACGGCCCGGTGAGCTCCACGCGCAGCGCCGGGTGCGTGCCGGCGAGCTCGCCGACCAGCGAGGTGAACTCGTCGGTCGCGGAGTCGTCCACGAGGTAGGCGCCGTTGAGCACCATCTGGCCCCGGTAGCCGGCCAGCTCGCGGTTCTGCGGCGGATGCACCCGGCTCGCCCGCGCCAGCTCGCTCAACGTCGCGTGCACCTGTTCGGCCTGGTCCACGGCTTCCTGCCGCGAGCTCTCCTTGCTCTCGCGGCGTTCGCGCAGCTTGCGGAGGTAGGCGGCGCCCGGGCGCTCCGGGGCGGTGTCCGCGCCGCCTTCCCGCTCGGGCTGCGCGCTTTCCGGATCGGTGTAGGCCTTCACGCCCCACTCGGTTCGTCCGGTGATCTCGGCCAGCACCTCGCCGAACACCTCGGCGCGCTCGTCGAGGACCGCGCGCACCCGGTCGTCGTTGAAGTACACGGTGGCCATCCCGAGCGGTGCGACGGGTGCGGCGGCCGCGGCGGCGTTGACCACGTGGTTGTGGCCGCGCACCGTCGTCTCCAGCCAGTGGATGTCCTCCAGGTTGCGGCGCAGCCCCTGCTCTCCGAACTCCTCGGCGTCCACGGTGCTGACCAGCGCGGCCAGCTCTCCGGAGCGGACCAGCCGCACCGGGGAACCCGCGATGCCCTCAAGCCCCGCGGCGATGTCGTCCCGCGGGGCGCGGGTGATCGCGTAGACGTAGGTCACCGAGTCAGCCACGGTCGCGCTCCTCGTCCTCCTCGTACTCCGCTTCCACGGGTTCGGAGCCCTGGCCTGCGCCGATCGCCGCGTCGCGCTCGGACTCCAGGTCACGCACCTGGTCCTGGAGCCGCCGGTTCTCCTCGACCAGGTCTCGTTGCTTCGACGACAGCGTGGGGTCGTGCTCCCACCAGTCGATGCCCATCTCGCGCGCCCGCTCCACCGAGGCCACCACCAGCCGCAGCTTGATGGTGAGCAGCTCGATGTCGAGCAGGTTGACCTGGATGTCACCGGCGATGACGATCCCCTTGTCCAGCACCCGTTCCAGGATGTCGGCGAGGTTCGTGCCCTCCTGGCGCGCGGGCGGTGCGGTGCGCTGCTGCCCGTACCAGGCGGGGGCGCGCGCCTCACCGGCCGCGGCCGGCCTGCGCTCTTCTCCGTCGTACCCGGTCATCGTTCGTTGCCTCGCCCCCTCGCGTATCGGTCGACGCGGCGGTAGGAGACGAGGTCGCCTTCCTCGTCCAGCTCCGCCTCGTACACGGCGAGCACGTCGGTGGTGTCGGGAATCCGGCGGCTCTCCACCACCTCGACCCCGACGATCCAGCCCTCGCCGCCGCGCTGGAGCGACGTGACGCCCTCGGTGTCCCTGCCGGTCAGCTCGTAGACCTGCTGGAGCGCGAGTTGCGCGACCTGCGCGGCCTTGATTCGACGCCCCGGTGCGCGCGGCTCGGGCTCACGTCGGGGTTCGGGCTCCGGCTCGGATTCGGCTTCTGGTTCGCGCTCAGGTTCTGGTTCGCGTTCGGCTTCGAGCTCGCGCTCGGGCTCTGGTTCGCGTTCGGCTTCGAACTCGCGCTCAGGTTCTGGTTCGCGTTCGCGCTCGCGCTCGGCTTCCGGTTCCACATCGGAGTCGGGCTCGGGCTCGGGTTCCCGCTCTGCATCGGGTTCCGCTTCCAGCTCGGCATCCGTTTCCGGCTCGACATCGGGTTCCCGTTCGGCTTCGCCGGCTCGTCCGGCCGTCGGCTCCGGTTCGGGCTCCGCCCTCCTGGGCCTGCGCCGGGGCCGGGAGTCGCCGTCTCGTTCCCGATCCCGTTCGCGGTCGGAACGCCGCTCGGCTTCGCCACTCGATCGGCGTTCCCGCTCCGGTTCGGCGCGCGACCGGCGTTCCCGGCCGACCTCCGCCTCGGCCCGCGGCGTGCGCCTGCGACGCCCCTCGGCGTCCGTGCTCGGCCGCCGGCGCCTGGGGCGCTCGCGGTCTTCGGCGTCGTCGTCTCGAGCCTTGACCACACGATCACATCTCCCCTGCCCCGCGTCGGCGTTGCACCTCGAACAGCCGGGCGAGCAGCCCTTCCTGCAGCTCGTCCCGCTGCTGGTCGGTCAGCTCCCCGTTGGCGTGGGCCTCGTCGACCTCGGCGAGCTGCCGCTGGATCACGCGGGGGTCGTAGTACTCGCGTTCCGCCTGGTTCTTCATCTGCTCGGCGACCCACACCACGCCGCGCACCGGCGCCAGCGGCAACGTGAGAATTCCGCTGAGAAGCCCCATGTCAGCTCTCCGGTAGGAAGTCGTAGGGAGCCAGCGGCCCGAGCAGCCGCAACGAGACCCGTCCGGTCCACCGCTCGGCCAGCTCGTCCACGGCGCGCTCGAACTCCGGCACCCGTCTGCGGTCGACGAGGAACGCCGCGTCGACGGCGTCCTCGACACCCCCGACCTCGTGCGAGGCGCTGGCCACCGCCGCCGGTTCCAGCGACCGGACGAGGTCTTCGCCGTCCGACTGGCGCTTCTTCGCCACGGCCTCGTTCACGAGTTCACCCAGGCGAACCCGCTCGGAGTACCCGGCGTCCTCCGCGACGCCCTGCAGCGACTCGCGGAGCCGCATGATCTCCGGCTCCTCGGTCACCACCTCGCGCAAGTGCGCGTCCTCGGTGTACTTGCCCCGCACCGTGAGCTGGACGAGCCCGTCCAGCTCGGACAGCACCGACTCGAAGTGCTCGTGGTGCGGTGCGAGCAGCTCGTCGGTGACGGCGTCGACCGTGCTCACCACGGAACCGAACCGCATCGGCAGCACCGTGGTCTCCTCGGCGAGGGTGTCGAGCACGCGTTCGTGCGCGAGCAGGTCCTGCCGGGTGCCCAGCGGCCGGGCCAGCGGCACCTCGCTGACCAGGGCGCTCAGCCCGCGGTGCGAAGCCAGCCGCACCGGCGCCTTGTCGTCGCCGACCGACGGGAGGTCGGCGGGCAGGTCGTCCGGCGACCAGATGATGCCGTAGACGTAGACACCGCGCTCCGTGGTCACGTCCCCCTGCTCGCGAGCGTCGTGCCGCGGTTGCGTGGTCATGACCCACCACGCTCCCGGCCGCGCGACTCGCGGCGGCGCGTGGGCTGGCGTTCCCGCTCCGGCTCCTCGGTGCGGAACTCGTCGATCTTCTCCTTGGCGGCGTCGAGCACTCCCTTGGTCTTGCCGTGCGCACCGCCCTGGGTCACGCCCTGCGACATGCCCTGCATCAGCTCGGGGAGGTCCTTGCCGCCCTTGGCGTGCAGGTCCAGGCGGTTGGTGGCCTCGGCGAACCTCAGGTAGGTGTCCACACTGGCCACGACGACGCGGGCGTCGATCGTGATCAGCTCGATCCCCACCAGCGAAACCCGGACGAACGCGTCGATGACGATGCCCTTCTCCAGGATCATCTCGACGACGTCGGCCAGGTTGCCGCTACCGGCTCCGCCGCGCTGGACCTGGGCCCCGCCGCCCTGCGTGTTGGCGAGCGTCATGCTCTCTCACCTTCTCCTGCCTGACGTTGTCGGTTGCTGCCTGCGGCTGCTGCGGTCTTCCTCCTCGTCCGCTGGCTCCTCCTCGGCGTATTCCTCCTCCTCGTCGTAGCGGTCGCGCTCGCCGGTTTCGTCGTCGTAGCCGCGGTCTTCTTCTTCGTCCTCCTCGTCCCGGTCCTCGTCCCGGTCCTCGTCCTCCTCGTCGCCGTAGTCCTCTTCCTCGTCGCCGTAGTCCTCGCGGTAGCGGTCCTCGTCCTCGTAGCCGGACTCCCGCTCCTGCTCCTCGGCGAGCGCGTCGTCGTGGGTCTTGACGACCTCGCGGTCGCGGATCTCGCCCCGCCAGCCCTCGATCTCTCCCTGCTCGAGGATCGTGCGGGTCATCATGTGGCGTTTGATGTACTTGAAATCCGCGCGGACGCGGCGCCCCTGCGCCCGCCAGAGGTTCGCGGTCTTCTCGAAGAAACCCTGCGGGTAGTACTCGACGACCAGCAGCACGCGAGTCATGTTCGGGGCGAGCTCGTGGAAGGAGACCGAGCCGTCCACGGTTCCCTTGGCGCCCTTGGAAGTCCACACGATGTGGGAGTCCGGGACCTGCTCGACGATCGTGGCCTCCCAGTTGCGCCGCGAGAAGAAGATCCGCGCGCGCCAGTTGACCGTCTCGTCGGACTGCTGGTCTACGCTCTCGACCTTCTTGGTCATGTCGGGGAAGTCCTCGAACTGGGTCCACTTGTCGTAGACCACGCGCAGCGGCAGCCCGATGTCGTTGGTCTCGATGATGTTGACGACCTTGGCCTTGCCCTTCTTGCCGCCCTTGCCGCCACCGCCCAGGCCGACCGCCTGCTTGACCTTCTCCTTGGCTCCGGTCAGCCCGGCGCTCAGCGCGGAGGACACCGGGGACTTCCCGGACGCGAGGTCCGTGCCGCCGGTCACCGCGGCCAGCAGTCCGGCGCCCCCGTTGCCCGCGGACTCGGTCAGCCGCTCGGTCATGTCCTCGACCTTGTCGGTGACCACGCCCGCCGCGCGCTCGGCGACCGCGCCCAGCAGGTCCTGCAGGCCGCTCTTCAACGGGTCGAGCGGCAGGTCCTGCAGCAGCTTGCCCACGTCGCCCGTCACCGCGCGCCCGGCGCGCTCCGGTTCAGCCATCGTCATCACCCCGAGTCTTCGCGGACCTCCGTTCGGAGGGCCTCGAACGCTGCGCCGGCGTGCTCCGGCGCTCCCCGCCGGACCTGGCCCGGCCTGCCGACCGGCTCTGCCCCGCGCCACTCGCCCCCGACGAACGGCTGCCGCTCGAACCCGCCGAACGACTGGAGGTGCTCGCGGTGCCGGACCGGGTGCGCTGCCCCGTCGAGCCGCTGCGGCGGCGTTCCGGCTCCTGGCGTTGCGTGGAACGTCCCCCTTCGCGGGAGGAGGATCGCGCCGGGCGCTCCTCCTGCTCCTCGTCCCGGTCCTCGCCCTCGTCCTGCGACTCGTCCTGACCGGTATCCTGCGTGGGCGCCGACACATCCGAGAGGTGCGGCGTGCGCAGGCCCTCAGCGCGCTTGGAGAGGTTCGCCCCCAGCGAGTCGATCTTGTTGCTGGCGGCGGCCAACGCGGCGCCCTTGGCCGCCTCCAGCAGCCGCTGCCTGGCGTCACCGGTGAGCTTCTTCAGCTCTGGCGACTCGGCGAGCAGTTTGCCGCCCTGCTCGAGCAACTTCGCCGGATTGCCCGCGAGCCGCCTGCCGGCCATCATGCCGCCGACGGTGATCGCCAGTTTCATCTTGCGCGAGCGGCCGAGGATGTAACCCACCGCCACGGCCATGGCGATTTGAGGCCCTGATTTCATGTCGACCTCCTGCCGGAGCCGCCTCACCGGCCCCCGGATTTCCGGCGCCGGCGCGCCAGATGCCCGGACCTGCGGCGACACTCGCTCCGCCTTGTTGACTTTCCGTTGAGGTAACGGGACGACCTGGCCCATTGGTTTGAGGGCTACCCCTCGGCGGAGAAGTCGAAACTGATCAAAGAACCGGCGGGTCCGTGATCGTCAAACAATTCCGGAGGACGATGTGTGAGATGTTTTCCGGGATCTTGCGGAAAAGATCGTCTTCGTGCCCGGATTCAATTCTCGTCACTGATCGGAATTGGTTCGAAACCAAATGTGCTGCCCGCGCGGCCAAGCGGCTGCGCCGCTTCAGAGGCGGAGATGGTGCGGTGCGGCGTCGGCGATGACCCGCACGGCCTGCGCGATCTGCTGCTCGGTGAGGTCGGCGCCGGCGGTCAGGCGCAGACGCGACGTCGAGTCCGGCACCGCGGGCGGGCGGAAGCAGCCGACGGCGACACCGCCGGCACGGCACGCCGTGGCCCACTCGACCGCGTTGGACGGTGACCCGGCAGGCAGCGACAGCACCGCCGCACCCGGCGGGTTGACAACCAGTCCGGCGTTGGTGAGGCCCTCGTGCAACTGCTCGGCGACCAGCCGGACGCGCTTCCCGCGGCCGGGCTCGCGGCTCAGCACGCGCAGCGCTGCCAGCGCCGCGCCCGCGCACGCGGGCGCCAGCCCGGTGTCGAAGACGAACGTGCGTGCGGTCTGGGTCAGGTGCCTGATCACCCGGCGCGGTCCGAGTACCACACCGCCCTGCGCGCCGAGGGCCTCCGACAGCGTGGCGGTGGCGACGGCGTCGGGCGGGGTGACGAGCCCGACTTCGCTGAACGCCCCCGCGCCGCCGGGGCCGATGATGCCGAAGCCGTGCGCGTCGTCCACGAGCAGTGCCGCACCGTGCGCACCGACGACGTCGTGCAGTTCGCGCAGCGCGGCGATGTCGCCGTCGACCGAGAACACCGACTCGGTCACCACCACCGCGGGGCCGCCGTGCGCGCGCAGTATCCCGTCGGCCCGCCAGACGTCGGCGTGCGGGAACACCTCGGTGCGAGCCCGGGACAGGCGGCAACCGTCGATCAGCGATGCGTGGTTGTGCTGGTCGGAGACGATCAGCGAGTCCGGTTCGGTGAGCGCGGTGAGCACTGCCAGGTTCGCCGCGTAGCCGGAGGAGAACACCAGTGCGGCCTCCGTGCCGTAGGTCGCCGCGAGCTCTTCCTCCAACTCGTGGTGCAGCTCCGTGGTACCGGTGACCAGTCGCGATCCGGTCGAACCCGCGCCCCACCGGGCGGCGGCCTCGGCCGCGGCGCCGATCACGGCGGGGTGGCGGGACAGGCCCAGGTAGTCGTTGCCTGCCAGGTCGAGCAGCGGGTCCTCGGAGTCGCGGGGCAGCAGCGTGCGGGACAACCCGGCGCTGTCCCGCTCGTCGAGACCGCGGTCGATCCAGGCGAACGCCGACTCCCGGCTGATCGGTCGCATGGCGCGCACTCTGGCACGGTACGCGCCGGGAATCCAGTGTCCGATGTGCACAATGGCGCTGGGCTGGAGCTTGTCCGGGCGGCGTGGTGCTCCCGGGCCGCCCCGTGCGGCATGCTCGCGCATGGCGTCGACCTCCTTGCCGCAGGAGGAAATCGAGCCCGAAACGCCGTCGTCCCGACAACGTTCCTGGAGCCCACGGATGTCCGTTCTCGTCATCACCGGTACCGGCACCGAGGTCGGCAAGACCGTCGTCACGGCGGCGATAGCCGCCCTCGCACCCGGTCGCGTGGCGGTGCTGAAGCCCGCGCAGACTGGTGTCGAGGCGGGCGAGGACGGTGACGTCGCCGAGGTCGCGCGGCTCGCGGGCCCGGTGAAGGCGGTCGAGCTGGCCCGCTACCCGGAGCCGCTGGCCCCGGCCACGGCCGCCCGCCGAGCGGGCGCGGCGGCGGTGCGGCCGGCGCAGGTCGCTGAGGCGGCCCGGGAGCTGGACCGCGAACACGACCTGGTGCTGGTGGAGGGCGCGGGCGGGCTGCTGGTCCACTACGACGACGACGGCGGCACGCTCGCCGACGTCGCGGTCGCGCTGTCGGCACCGGTGCTGGTCGTCGCCCACGCGGGCCTCGGCACGCTCAACGCCGCCGCGCTCACCGCAGAGGCGTTGCGGGCGCGCGGTGTCGAGTGCGCGGGTGTGGTCGTCGGGAGCTGGCCGTCGGCTCCGGACCTGGCGTGCCGGTGCAACCTCGACGACCTGCCGGAGGTGACGGGGGCGCCGTTGCTGGGGGTCCTGCCCGAAGGCGCGGCCGCCGACCCGGCCGCTTTCCGCGAAATCGCACGGGCGGGCCTCGCCCCGGCCCTCGGCGGGCAGTGGCGCCGGTGAGGCCGGTCGGTGGCATCGAGCGCAGGTCACGCCGGTCGGTTGGAATGCCCCGTTCGAGGGGGCCGCGACGTCGTGCCGTGCTGTTAGCGTGGACGCGTGAGCGGTGAGTCCGTGCTCGTCATCGGAGCCGGGGTGCAGGGCCTGACCTCGGGAATCGTCCTCGCCGAGGCGGGAGTCCCGGTCCGCATCCGCACCGCCGAGCGCCCCCGCGACACCACCTCCGCCGTCGCGGGCGCGATGTGGGGACCGGCGATGCTCCGGCCTGCCGACCGCGTCCTGCGGTGGGTCACCCGCTCGTATGCGGAGTTCATGGCGCTGTGCCGCGACAGCGCGTCGGGCGTGCACCTGGCACCGGGGCGGATGGCCGCCCGCTTCGACCTGGGCGACGTCGTGCCGCCGGAAGCGCAACTCCTTGACGACCTGCGCAAATGCCGGCCCGAGGAGCTACCGGAGGGTTTCGTCAGCGGCTACCACGCCACCGTGCCGCTCATCGACATGCCGAAGTACCTGGACCACCTCGTCGACCGCTTCCGGGCCGCGGGCGGCGAGCTGGTGGTCAGCCCGGTGCCGACGCTGGGCGAGGCGGTCGCGGAGGCTCGGGTCGTGGTGAACTGCACCGGTGTCGGGGCCCGCGAGCTGGTCGGCGACCCCGCCGTGCACCCGGTGCGCGGCCAGCACGTGGTGGTGGCCAACCCGGGCGTGGAGGAGTACTTCATCGAGCTGACCACGGCCTCCGAGTTCGCCGGCTACATGCCGCACGGCGACCGGGTCGTGCTCGGCGGCGTGGCGGTGGAGCACGACTGGAACCTGGTGCCCTCCAGCACGGTGAGCGAGGGCATCCTGCGCCGCTGCGCGGAGGTCGAGCCGAAGCTCGGCGGCGCCGAGGTCCGCGACGAGATCGTCGGGCTGCGCCCCGGCCGCGAGCAGGTCCGGCTGGAGGTCGAGCACTTCGAGGGCTCGCGGATCGTGCACGACTACGGCCACGCGGGGTGCGGGGTCGCGCTGTCCTGGGGCTGCGCCTTCGAGGTCGCCGACCTCGTCGGAACCTGACGGCCGGTGCCGGACGCCCCGCGTCGCGGTTGGCGCCCGGCGTCCCGTCCGGTCGTGTCGGGGTCGGTGTCAGCTCTGCTGGAAGGCGTCGATGGCGGAGTCGATCTCCTGGGCCATCGACACGTCGGCCTGCGTTATCCCGCCCTTGGAGTGCGTGACGCAGTGGAAGGTCAGGTTCCGCCAGCGGATGTCGATGTCGGGGTGGTGGTTCTCCTTCTCGGCGATCTCGGCGATCCGGTTCACCACCTGGATGGCCTGCGGGAAGCTGGCCAGCTCGACGCTGCGGGTGAGCTTGCCCTCCTCGTGCCGCCACTCCGGCAGGTGTTCGAGGGCGGTGGAGATCTGGTCGTCGGTCAGCAGCTCTGCCATGTCGACCATGATGGTGGACGAAGCCGCTCTTCGCGACCTTCCCGCGCCGCGAAGAGCCGTTGGAGCTGCGCAAACCGCGTTCGTCCAATCGGCGGTCCCGGCCCGCGGTCCGGGGCGGCGGCGGGGCCTGACGTAGACTCCGGGGTCGCCACGGGAGTCCAGCGCGCTGGGCTGAGAGGAGGGGCGAGCCCCTCGACCGTACGAACCTGAACCGGATCATGCCGGCGCAGGGAGGCCCTCGATGCCGGACGCGTGGCGCGACATCGGGAGGACCGTTGAACCGTTTCCTGCGACTCGCCGGAGCCGCCGCGCTGGCCGCGCTCACCGCGAGCTGCTCGCTGGCCGGCACGCAGAACCAGGACCAGTCCGCGCGCACCGTCACGCTGGTAGCGCACGACTCGTTCGCCGCCGACGAGAAGCTGCTGGCGAAGTTCCAGGAGACCACCGGCATCCGCGTCAACGTCCTCAACAGCGGTGACGCCGGGGAGCTGACGAACAAGCTGGTGCTGTCCAAGGCGAACCCGATCGGCGACGTGGCCTACGGCGTCGACTCGACCTTCGCCTCCCGCGCGCTGCGCGAGGGCGTGTTCGAACCGCATCGGGCGCCCAACGCCGACCAGGGCCCGCAGCGCTACGCGCTGGAGCCGGAGCACCGGCTCAGCGCCGTGGACGTCGCCGACGTCTGCGTCAACGTCGACTCCGGCTGGTTCGCCCAGCGCGGCCTGCCCGAGCCTGCGAACCTGCGCGACCTGGCCGATCCCCGCTACCGCGACCTGTTCTCCGTCCCGGACCCGACCACGTCCTCACCCGGCCTCGCGTTCCTGCTCAGCACCGTCGCGGCCTTCGGCGAGAACGGCTGGCAGGACTACTGGCGCCAGCTCGCCGCCAACGGCACCAAGGTGTCGTCGGGCTGGGAAGAGGCGTACAACCAGGACTTCTCCGGATCCGCAGGCAAGGGGCCGCGGCCGATCGTGCTCTCCTACGCCTCCTCGCCCGCGGCCGAGGTGAACCCGGACGGTTCGCCTCGCACGAAGGCGCTGGCCGGCACCTGCTACCGCCAGGTCGAGTACGCGGGTGTGCTGCGCGGCGCGAAGGACCCGGAGGCGGCCGGTCGGGTCGTCGACTTCCTGCTCTCACCCGAGTTCCAGGCGCAGGTGGCCGACACCATGTACGTCTACCCGTCGGTGCGCGACGTGCCGTTGCCGCAGGGCTGGGCGGTCAGCGCCCCGCTGCCGCCGCGTCCGGCGGAGCTGCCCGCGCAGCAGGTGGAGCAGAACCGCGACCGTTGGGTGGAGCAGTGGCGCGCGGTGGTGCGGGGCTGACCGCCCCCGCCCAGGCGGGAAGCGGCCACCGGATCGCGGTCGGGGTGGCCGCGGCGGTGGTGCTCGGCTTCCTCGGCCTGTTCTTCGCGTGGCCGGTCGCGGCGATCCTTGGCCTCGGCGCCGACGGCGGCGTCACCGGCGTCCTGGCCGATCCGGCGACCTGGCGGCTGGTCGCCTTCACCCTCGGCCAGGCCGCGGGCTCGACGCTGCTCGCGCTGCTGGCGGGAATGCCGCTGGCCTACGTCCTGGCCCGGCTCGCGATCCCGGGCAAGACCGTGCTGCGGGCCATGATCATGGTGCCGTTCGTGCTGCCCACGCTGGTCGTCGGCATGGCCTTCCGGGCGCTGCTCGGCGGCGACGACGGCGTCAGCGTGCTGGGCATCATGCTCGCCAACGGCTTCTTCAACGTCGCGGTCGTCGCCCGCACCGTCGGCGGCCTGTGGACGCACCTCGACCGCCGGGTGGAGGACACCGCCAGGTCGCTGGGGGCCTCGCGGCTGCGGGCCTTCACGTCGGTCACGCTGCCCGCCCTGCTGCCCGCGCTCGGATCGGCGCTGGCGGTGGTCTTCCTGTTCTGCTCCACCAGCTTCGGCGTCGTGCTGGTGCTGGGCGGCGGCCGGTACCGGACCCTGGAAACCGAGATCTACCTGCGGACGGTGCAACTGCTCGACCTGCGGGGCGCGGCGGCGCTGTCGCTGCTGCAACTCGCCGCCATCGTCGCGGCGCTGGTGATCGCCGCGCTGGCGCGCCGGCGGCGGGAAACGGCGTTGCGGCTGCGCAAGGCCGAGGAGACCGCGCGCCCGCCGCAGGGCGGCGAGTGGTGGATCGTGGGCGCGGCGGGCGTCGTCGTCGCCGCGCTGGCAACACCGATCGTGAGCCTGCTGCTGCGGTCGGTGTCCACCCGGGACGGCTGGAGCCTGGCCGGCTACCGCGCCCTGGCGGGCACCGGCGAGCGCGGCACGCTCCAGGTCTCCGGCATCGACGCGGCGCTGAACTCGGTGCGCACCGCGGCGGATGCGACCTGGCTGTCCCTGCTGATCGGGCTGCTGGCCTCGTTCGTGCTGATCGGCGTGCAGCGCCGGACGACGGCGGAGCTGCTGGACACGGTGCTGATGCTGCCGCTGGGCGTGTCGGCGGTGACCGTCGGCTTCGGCTACCTCGTCACTCTCGACGCCCTGCCCGGCGACCTGCGCACCTCGCCGCTGCTGGTGCCCTTCGCGCAGGCGCTGGTCGTGACGCCGCTGGTGATCCGCATGGTGCTGCCGGTGCTGCGGTCCATCGACACCCGCCTGCGGCAGGCCGCGGCGACGCTCGGCGCGAACCCCTGGCGGGTGCGGTGGGAGATCGACGTGCCGCTGGCGGCGCGGGCGGTGGTCGCGGCGGCCGGCTTCGGCTTCGTGGTCGCCCTCGGCGAGTTCGGCGCCACGAGCTTCCTGGCCCGGCCGGACGCGCCGACGCTGCCGGTCGCCATCGGCAGGCTCGTCTCCCGGCCGGGGGAGCTCAACAGCCAGATGGCCTACGCGGCGTGCGCGCTGCTGATGATCGTCACCATCGTCGCGGTGATCGCCATCGAGCGCGTGCGGGGCCGCACCGAGTCGGTGGGGGAGTTCTGATGCGATCGCTGGTTCGCCGGGTGGGTTTGCCGCCGGTTCCTGGCGCTGATGCCGGTCGTCGAGTGGCTTCGACGTGTTTCTTGGGGTGCTTCTGATGGGGCTGGACGTCCGTGACCTGTCCGTCCGCTACGGGCCGTTGACCGCGGTGTCCGAAGTGGACGTCGAACTGGCCGACGGCGAGGTGCTGGCGCTTCTCGGGCCGTCGGGCTGCGGCAAGTCGACCCTGCTGCGCGCCGTTGCCGGACTGGAACGTCCATCGACGGGAAGCGTGCACTGGGACGGCACCGACCTCGCGCGGGTGCCGGTGCACCGCCGCGGCTTCGGCATGGTGTTCCAGGACGGGCAGCTGTTCCCGCACCGCGACGTGGCGGGCAACGTCGAGTTCGGCCTGCGCATGCGCTCGGTGAGCCGTGCGCGGCGCACCGCGAGGGTGGCGGAGCTGCTCGAGCTCGTCGGCCTCGCGGGCTACGAGCGGCGTCGGGTCACCGAGCTGTCCGGCGGCGAGGCGCAACGCGTGGCGCTGGCCCGCGCCCTCGCCGCCGACCCGCGGCTGCTGCTGCTCGACGAACCCCTGTCGGCCCTCGACCGCATGCTGCGCGAACAGCTCGCCGTCGACCTGGCCGCGCTGCTCGCCCGCGACGACGCCACCGCCATCGTCGTCACCCACGACCACGACGAGGCGTTCACCCTGGCCGACCGGGTGGCCGTCATGGCGCGCGGGCGGATCCTGCAGGTCGACACCCCGGCCCGGCTCTGGCAGCGCCCCGCAGGCGACGAAGTCGCCGAGTTCCTCGGCTGCACGACGTTGCTGCCGGCGCAGGTCCGCGACGGAGTCGCGACCTGCGCGCTCGGCGCCGTCGCCGTGGCGGAGCCCGACGGCGAGGCGCGTCTCGGCCTGCGCGCCGCAGGCGTGCGGGCCGAGCGGCTCGCGGGCGGCGCGGGCGGCGGCGGGGGCGCCGCTGGCGGCGACGGGGCCGACGCCGGGGGCGTCGCCGACGCCAGGGGCGGCGGGGCGGACGCCGGGGGCGTCGGGACGGCATCGTTGAGCCTGGGGAACGGCAACGGTGGTCACCCCGTCGCCGTCCGGACGCACCGGCGCACCGGCACCGTGACCTCGACGGATGCCGTGGTCGGCACCGTGCGTGAGCGCGTGCACCGCCACGACCACGTGCGCCTGGCCGTCGCGGTGCCGGAGGCACCGGAGGTCGGCCGTGTGGAGGCCGTCGCCGGAACGGCCGACGCGCCGGGCGTCGGCGAAGCCGTACGGTTGTCCCTCGACCCCGACGGCGTCGCCGTAGTGGGGCCGTAGAAGGCCGCCCGGTTCTGTTCCTCCCGTTCCGTCGCTGCTCCGTTCGGGTGTGACCCTACCTCGAGTCGCTGAATCCACCGCATGCCAACACTTTCCGTGCACACCTGGTGGTAGCTTGCTCCTGGCTTGAGAGCTGAATACCGGATTTCCTGGGGGACATCGGCGATGACGGAAGCAGTCGGTGCCGCGGCGGGACTGGCCGCCACGGACAGCGCCATGCAGGGCATCATCAGCGCCGCCAACAGCGGCCAGTTCCAGATCACCCCCGAAGCCGGCGACGAACTCATCCGCACCTTCGAGGACCTGCAGGAGCAGTTGGAAGGCATGTGGGGCGATCTCGAATACCTCAAGGTACGGACCCCACTCGGCGACAGTCCAGCGGGGCAGGCGATCGCCGAATTCAACAATCAGGTCGTCGGGGGCGGGGACGGGCGCTCGTACGAGGACATGCTCAAGCAGACGAGGGAGCGGGTGCCACAGGTGATCGAAGCGATCAGGAAGGGCATCCAGCTCTACCAGGACGTGGACGAAGGCAACCGCAATTTCGGTGTGCAGGTATGAATTCGAGGGTTGTGACCTTGCGTAGAACGATGTCGACGGCCGCCGTGGTCGCATTCGCCGTGGTTCCACTGGTACTCGGCGGGTGCGGATCCGGAATGGGAAGCGGGCCCTCACCGAGCAGCGGTACCGCATCTCCGGAATCGGGTTCCGCCAACGCACTGGCGGGGATGGACCCGTGCCGGAGCTTCACCGCGGATGAGGCAGCCCAGCTCGGAACGGAAGGACCTGGCCGGGCCAAGGAACTCGCAGGATCGAGAACCTGCCGGTGGCAGGTCCCGGCCGGGACGCTCACCGTGGGATTCGACGACAAGCGTGCCCTTTCGGGCCTGAACTTTGCGGACTTCCACGTCACGGACACCGATCTCGCTGGTAGGACGGCAAAGCTCGCCGAAGGCGACCCCGGTGCCGGCTCATGCCAGGTTGCGTTCGAGGTCGCTGACTCGTCGTCGGCGACGGTCCACGCGGTCGCGAGTGACATGAACAACGAGACGGCTTGTCAGTTGGCACAGCAGGTCGCGCCGATGGTGGAAGCGAAGCTTCCCCGGTAGCCGCCGAGGGATGGAGGGGGAGGGGCGAGGATGACGTCGCCGTACGAGGGGTCGGAGTACGTCGCCGATCGCGAGCAGCATGCCTACGAGCAGGCGCGCGAGCAGAACCGCGGGCTGGAGGACATTCCGCTCCTTGGCAACGTCGGCAACGTGATCGCCGAGGTCAAGTCGCGGGTGGATGCGCAGAAGGCGGCCTCGGAGTACGCCCGGCAGCAGGCGCAGGCGCTGTCGGAGAACCAGGAGTTGCGGGAGCGCCCGGCGGCGCTCGGGGGCACGCACTACCTGTCGTTCGAGCACAAGGAGCTCGACAGGTTCGTCAAGGAGAACTTCGACCCCGGTGCGGTGCACGACGTGGGCAGGACCTACCACGGGCACGGCCAGACGCTGATCGACTTCTCCAACCGCATCCGCCAAGCCGCGACCAGGACCGAGCAGACCTGGCAGGGCCAGGCCGGTGACGCGATGCGTGCGCACGTCACCGGTGTCGCCGACCGGATGGGCAGCTCTGGTCAGGCCGCGCAGCTGACGGCGAACCAGATGGGGATGCAGGCCGAGGCCGCCGAGCGGGCCCGGAACTCGATGCCCGAGGTCGTCGAGTTCGACCTCCGCAAGGAGATGGCCGGCGTCGCCGCCAGCGGCGATCCGTTCACCATGATCAGCCGGGTCAACGACATGGTGGAGAAGCACGAGAAGAGCCAGGCCGCGCACACCGAAGCCGCCCAGGTCATGCAGACCATGGAAGGCAGCTTCGGGGAGGCCGCCGCGGGAACGCCGTCCTTCGCCCCACCGCCGCCTCCGCCGATCGAGCCCACCAACTGCGAGCTGCGGAGCGAGTACAGGCCGACCTCGACTTTCAAGGAACCGAACGAGACGACCAGCACGACGACCTCCACGACCTCGACCAGCACGAACAACACCACGGGCACGCCGGCCACGACCCAGTCCTCGTGGGCGCGGGTGGGAACGGACGATCCGACGTCGCTCCCGCGCGACACGACAGGACGGCCGACGACCACGACTCCGGAGTGGCTCCAGCACACGAGCACCTCGCGGCCTGGCCAGTCGGACATGCGGTGGAACGAGAAGACGGGCCAGTGGGAGCGGCGCAATCCCTACAACGGCCGGTGGGCACCGGTTCCGCCGGGGCAGCAGCAAGGTAGGGGCGGTCCGCCCGGCGCGGGCAGTGGCCGGGGTACACCCGGGCCAGGTGGCGGCCGCGCAGGTGGTGGCGGTGCAGGCGGAGGGTCAGGCCGAGGCGTTGGCGGAGGCGTGGGTGCCGGTGGCCGGGTCGGTGGCGTTGGCGGTGTCGGCGCCGGCGGCCAGCTCGGCGCCGGAGGCCGCGCCGGGGCCGGTGCGCTCGGCGGCGTTGGAGCAGGCGGCGGCTCAGCGACGGGTTCCGGGGCAGGAAGCGGCCGCGGCGCCGGAGCGATGGGTGCCGGCGCAGGCGGGCGCGGTGGCCAAGGCGACTCCGAAGAGGACCAGGAACACCAGAACAAGTACATGGTGGAAACCGACGAGGCGTGGGACGACCTCGGGTTGCCCCAGGTCGCACCACCGGTTTTCGGTGAATGAGGGGAATTCGCCGGAACCGGACCGGTGACGGGAATTGAGCGGCGAGACGCGAATGCGGTAGCGGACTGGTCGGCGCAACCGTTGCCGTCGTAGCCGCCGCGAAGAAGGAACTGCGAACAGGTTTTTCCCCGGGGAGCTGGGCTTCCCGGGGAAAGACGTCGTGCCCGAAGGGAGAAGTGGTGGTCGATTCGTTCGCATTGTCGCTGGAGGCGGCCGACATCCTGGGCGAGGACCTGCGAGTCAACTTGCGGCGGTTCCCGTTCGAGATCCCCCATTTCGGCACGACACTCGATCAACGCGCGGCGATCCGCCGGGAGGTTTGGGCGGAGCTGAGCAGTCGCGGACTGGCCGACCAGCGCCGTCCGGAGCCCGACGTGGAAACGGCGGTGAAGCTCGTCGACCGCTCGAACCTGTCGATCGCGATCACCTCCTACGAAGTCGGGTCCGAGGACGTGTTCCGCGGCTGTGTGGCGGTTTCCGGCCGCACGGGCGTGCTCGCGCGACAGGAGCCACGGGGCGTGCGGTTCGAGTACGTCGACGTGCGCGGGCTGGCCCGGATCTGCGCGCAGCTGCTGCCCACCCACCCAGAGGGACGTCTCGAGGCGGCCACCGTGTCGGCCGGGACACCGGAACCGGCGAACCGCCGTGCCGACGACGAGGAGCAGTCCTGGCTCGGCGCGGTGCAGAAGTCGGCCGGCGGCCGCAGCGGGAGCGAGCTGCGCAAGGCGCAGGCGATCATGGCCCTGCCGCTGCTGCGGGTCGGCTACTTCGTCGTCAGCGGCCACGACGGCGCGGGGCAGCCGGTGCGGTTGCCCGCGATCGGCTGGCGCGACACCGAGGACGGCCGCTACAGCGTGACGACCCGGCGCAACCAGGCGGGCGAGCGGTGGAACACCTTCGCCGCCGCCGACGTCCCGAAGATGGCCCGCTACCTCGACGAGCAGCTCGCTCAGCTCGTGGGCTGACTCCCGGCGGCGCCGGACTGTCGCTGAACGCCGCCCTCCGGGGCCTGGGCGCGGCTGCCGGACGCCCGGCGCTCCATGTAGGTCTGGTCGGGTTCGGCGAAGCCGAAACCGCGGTACAGGCCGTGGGCGTCGTCGGTGTGCAGCATCCAGCGGAACTCTTGTCCGGGCCCCTCGTCGATCATCGTCCGCACCAGCGCCTTGCCGACGCCGTGCCCGCGGGCCTCCGGGACGGTGAACACGTCGGCCAGGTAGGCGCTCGCAACGCCGTCGGAGAAGGCCCGGGCGAACCCGATCATCCGGCCGCCGGGCCGCTCGTAGGCGCCGACGACGCGCCACGCCCCGGCGAGCTGGCGCTCCAGGTCCTCGCGAGAGCGCCAGCGGCCCCAGTACGCCTGGCTGGACATGAAGTCCCACAGCACGTCCCGGTCGACGCGGTCGAGGGAGTCGTCCAACTCGAAGTCCATCGGCCAAGACTACGACCCGGGGCGGCGTGCCGGTCCAGGGTTTTTCGGCGGGACGGTCACCGACGGCGGCCTGCCGTCACCCCAGACAGGTGTGCAGGGCGGTGAGCAGGCGCTGGGCGCGGCCGTCGTCCTCCTCCGGGCGCATCATGCACGGCACGTACGAGAAGGCGACGCCGCGGTGCGGCCAGCAGCCGTGGAGGGAGCCGCCCGCACCGCTGTGGCCGAAGGCGACCGGTTCCGGGCCGTAGGTGCCCAGCGGATCCTGCACCTCGAAGCCGAGGCCGAAGACCAGCGGGCGACCGGTGCCGGGGTCCTCGCCGCGGCTTTCCTCCCGGTGCACGCGGTCCAGCGTCGACGGGCTGACGAGGTTGCCGCTCACCAGCGCCGCGTACACGCCCGCCATGCCGCCGGCGGTGGCCATCGCCCCGCCGCCGGGCACGCCGCCGGTCCACCACCCTTCGGTGTTCCACGGCGTGCCGTCGCCGACCAGCGACGGCGGGTTGCCGTAGACCTTCTCGGTGTGCGCGCGGCTCTCCGCGGTGTCCAGGCGGTTCGCCACCCGGTAGTCAGGGGAGCGCCAGCACCGTCCGGTGCGGTGCCACTGGGACGACGGCAGGCCGAGCCACACGTCGACGCCGAGCGCGGTGGTGATCTCGTCGCGCACGAAGTGCGCGATCTCGCGGCCGTCGGTGCGGCGCACGAGCTCGGCTGCCAGCCAGCCGAAGGTGAGGGCGTGGTAGGCGACCCGTTCGCCGACCGGCCACAGTGGACTCTGCCGTGCGAGCAGCGCGGCCATGCCCGGGTTGTCCAGGGACTGCTCCGGCGTGATCCGCCGCTCCGGGTACGGCAGCCCGGCGGCGTGCGAAAGCACGTGCCGTACCAGCACGTCCTGCTTGCCCGCCGCCGCGAACTCCGGCCAGTACTCGGCCACCCGCGCGTCCGGATCGATCGCCCCGCGCTCGACGAGCAGCGCGATCGCGGTGGACACGACGCCTTTCGTGCCGGAGAAGACCGGCATCAGCGTGTCCGCCGTCATCGGCTGCTCGCCGTCGGGGTCGCGGTGTCCGCCGTGCAGCTCCACGACGGGACGGCCGTCGCGGAACACCGCGAAGGCGCTGCCCGCGCCGCCGTCGGCGTCCAGGACCGCCGCGAACTCCGCTGCGACGTGGTCGAACGCCTCGTCGAAGCGCCCGTGCACCACCGCCATCAGAGCGCCCCTTCGATCTGGAAGTTCGGGGCGTCGACCAGCAGTGAGCGCGTGTACTCGTGCTGAGGGGAGGCGAAGAGCTCCGCCACCGGTGCCTGCTCGACGATCCGGCCGTCCTGCAGCACCGCGACCTGCTGGGCGATGTTGCGCACCAGCGCGATGTTGTGCGTGACGAAGACCAGCGACAGCCCCATCTTCTCCTGGAGTCCGCGCAGCAGGTCCACGATCGCCGACTGCACCGAGACGTCCAGCGCGGAGGTGATCTCGTCGCAGACCAGCACCTCGGGCCTGGTGACCAGCGCCCGCGCGATCGCGACGCGCTGCCGTTCGCCGCCGCTGAGCTGGTCGGGGTAGCGCTCGGCGATGTCGGGCCGCAGCGCCGCCAGCTCCAGCGCCTCGATGACGCGCTCGCCGGTGCCGGTGGCCGAACCGTCGCCCAGCACCGAGATCGGCTGAGCCACCAGGTCGCGCACCCGCCGCCGCGGGTTCAGCGACTCGTACGGGTTCTGGAACACGTACTGCACCTGGCGGCGCTGCTCGCGGGTGCGCTTGGCGCTGCTGCGCGCGAGTTCCGTCCCGTGCAGGCGCACCGATCCCCGGTGCTTCGGGTGCAGCCCGGCCAAGCAGCGCGACAGCGTCGTCTTGCCGCTGCCGGACTCGCCGAGCAGCGCCAGGCACGACCCGGCGGGCACCGACAGCGTCACGTCCCGCAGCACGGGCGTTTTCGTGTACCAGGCACCGACTCCCTCGACCTCCAGCACCGGTTTCGCTTCGACCGCCGCCGGATCCGAGTCGCGCGGGGTCACCTCGAGCAGTTCCGAGCGCGGGTTCAGGCAGCGGATCAGGTGCTCCGCCGACACTTCCACCAGCTCGGGTACCTGGTCGCGGCATTCGGCGGTGGCCGCCGCGCACCGCGGCGCGAAGGCGCAACCGTCGGGCCGGTCCAGCGGCGAGGGCGCGTGGCCGTCGATGGCCTGCATCGCGCGGGAGCCGTCCAGGTCCGGCACCGCCAGCACCAGCCCGGCGGTGTAGTGGTGGCGAGGGTGCGCGAGCACCTGCCCGGTCGGCCCGGTCTCCACGATGCGCCCCGAGTACATCACCGCGATGCGGTCGGCCAGCTCGGCGACGACGGCCATGTCGTGCGAGATGTAGACGCCCGCGGTGCCGTGCCGCTCGCACATCTCGCGGATGGTGGTCAGCACCCGCTTCTGCGTGGTGACGTCGAGCCCCGTGGTCGGCTCGTCGAGGACCACGACCTCCGGGCGTCCGACGAAGGCCATCGCGATCGCGATCCGCTGCTGCTGCCCTCCCGAGAGCTCGTGCGGGTAGCGGCGCAGGAACTCGTCGTCGCCGGGCAGCGCGACCTCTTCCAGCACCTGCCGGATGCGCTCCCGCGCCCGCGAGCCCGACACGTCGTGCACGCATTCGGAGAGCTGCGTCAGCAGCCGTAACGCCGGGTTGAGCGCCGACGCCGGGGACTGCGGGATGTAGGCGACCCGCCTGCCGCGCATCGCCGCGGCCTCCGAGGGGGACAGCCCCACCAGGTCGGTGTCCCCGACGGTGATGCGCCCACCGGCGATGCGCGTGCCGCGCTTGCAGTAGCGCAGCATCGCCAGCCCGAGCGTGGTCTTGCCCGAACCCGACTCGCCGATCAGGCCCAGGATCTCGCCCGGTGCGAGGGTGAAGTCGACGTCGGCGACGATCGCGGCCTCCGAGGGCACGCCGCGGACCTCGACGCCGGCGGCGTTCAGCGCAGTCGTCATCAGCTCCGGCCTCCCTTCTCGATTCCGCGGTCGACGCCGGCCACCGACCGCGCCAGCCCGTCGGCCACCAGGTTCGTGCCGATGGTCAGCACCGCGATGGCCAGCACCGGCAGCGCCACCGCCCACGGCTGCACCGTCAGCGCGATGCGGTTCTCGTTGATCATCAAACCCCAGTCGGCGGTCGGCGGTTGCAGTCCGAGGCCGAGGAAGCTCAGCCCGGCGACGATGCCGATGGAGTAGTTCAGCCGTAGGCCCAGCTCCACCAGCACGGTGCCGGTGACGTTGGGCAGGATCTCGCCGAGCAGGATGCGGGTGCGCGACATCCCGATCGCCTCCGCCGACTTGACGAAGTCGCGCTCGGCGACCGACAGCGTCGCCGCCCGGACCACCCGCATCACGCGCGGCAGGTGACCGCCCGCGACCACCAGCACCAGCAGCCACAGCTCGGGGCCGACCACGCTGACGAACAGCAGCGCCAGCACCACCTGCGGGAACGCCAGCACGATGTCGGCCACGCGCATCACCGACTCGTCCAGCCACCCGCGCCGGTAGCCGGCGTACATGCCCAGCAGCGCGCCGAGCCCGACGCCGAGCAGCGTCGCCACCGCGGCGAGCATCAGCAGCGTGCGACCGCCGTGCAGGAAGCGGGTCAGCACGTCGCGGCCCAGGTTGTCGGTGCCGAACCAGGAACCGGCGGCCGGATCGGAGAACGGGGTGTTGACGAACTCCGTCGCGCTGTGCGGGGCGATCCACGGGCCGGCCACCGCGACGAGCAGGACCAGGGCGGCGAGCCCGAGCCCGACCTTGCTGCGCGGCAGGCGGAGCGCGGTGCGCAGCACGCCTGCGGCGCGGGGCACGTGCTGGACGGCGGGTGCGTTCGTCGTCGCGGTCATTGCGCGGACCTCACCTTCGGGTTCGCCGCCAGGCTCACCAGGTCGGCCAGCAGGTTCACCACGATGTAGACCGCGGCGATCGCCAGCGCCAGCGTCTGCACCACCGGCAGGTCGCGGTTGTTGACCGCGTCGACGAGGGCGAACCCGATGCCGGGGAAGCGGAACAGGAACTCCACGATCACCACGCCGCCCGCCAGCCACGCCAGTTGCAGCGCGACGACCTGCGCGACCGGGCCGATGGAGTTGGGCAGCGCGTGCCGCAGGATCACGGTGCGCTCCGGCAGGCCCTTGAGCCGGGCCTGCTGCACGTACTCGCTCTCCAGGACCTCGATCATGGTCGCGCGCATGATGCGCACCATGTAGGGCGAGACGGCGAGCACCATGGTCATCGTCGGCAGCACCAGCTGCACCGGGTCGCTCCACGCCGAGCCGGACTCGGTCATCACGTAGACGGCGGGCAGCAGGTTGAGCGCGCCGGTGGAGAAGACCAGCACCAGCACGATGCCGACCACGAACTCCGGCAGCGCCGCGAGCACCAGCGTCAGCACCGACGTCGTGTGGTCGAAAGCCTTGTCCCTGCGCAGCGCGCTGTAGGTGCCGGCCAGCAGCGCCACCGGGACGCTGATCGCCGTCGCGCACAGCATCAGCGCGAGCGAGTTGTTCAGCCGCTCGCCGAGCAGCTCCGACACCGGCATCCCGTTCGAGAACGACGTGCCGAGGTCGAGCTGGACCAGATTTCCCAGCCACGACAGGTACTGCACGTGCAGCGGCTCCCCGAGCTGGAGCTGCTCGCGCAGCGCCGCCAGCCGCTCCGGCGTGGCCTCGCGGCCCAGGATCGCCCGCGCCGCGTCACCGGGAAGCGCCTGGGTGGCCAGGAAGACCACGACCGAGACGGCCCAGAGGATCAGGACGCCGAGCAGGATTCTCTTGAGTAGCAACCGAGTCATCGAAGCACCGCCCTCACCGCGCCAGCCATGCGCGCCGGAATCCGTAGGAGTTCAGCGGAATCCCGCTGCGGTCGACGCCGAGACCGGCGACGCGGACGCTGTGCGCGTCGAGCTGGTTGGGGAAGCCCCAGATGATGTGACCACCGCTTTCCCATTCGATCTGCTGCGCGCGCCAGATGAGCTCGCGCCGCGCGGCCGGGTCGGTCGTGGCCCGCGCGCGCTGCACCAGGTCGGTGAACTCCGGATGCGCCCAGTGCGTTTCGTTGTAGGGGGATTCGGGCAGGCTGCCGTTGCCCGCCTGGGACAGGAAGTTGCGGGTGAACCAGAAGTCCTGCGCGAAGTCCCACGACAGGTACTGGTCGCCGAAGAACTCGCCGGGGTCCAGCCGCCGGATGCCGACCTTGATGCCGGCTTCGGCAGCCTGCTGGGCGAACACCTGCGCCGCCTCGACCGTCCCGGCCGCCACGGGCGAGGTGACCAGCTCCACGCTCAGGTTCTCCTTGCCCGCCTCCTTGAGCAGCCGGCGGGCTTTGGCCACGTCGCGGGTGCGCTGCGGCAGCGACGAGTTGTACATCTGGTCGAGAGGCGAGTAGAGGTCGTTGCCGACCGTGCCGTGGCCGCCGAGAACCTGGTCGATCATCTGCTGCCGGTCGACGACGAGCCGGAACGCCTGCCGGACCCGGACGTCGTCGAACGGCGGGCGGTCGACGCGCATGGTGAACGGCAGCCACGCACCGGTCTGCGACTCCAGCAGCCGCAGGTTCGGGTCCGCGTCGAGCACTCGCAGCAGGCCCAGCGGCACCTGGTCGATGGCGTCGACCTGCCCGCCGAGCAGCGCGTTGACCCGCGCGGTGTCGTCGGGGAAGTCGCTGATGACCAGCTCGTCGAGGTAGGGCTCGCCTTCCCGCCAGTAGTTGCGGTGCTTGGTGAACACGCTCTGCTGGCCGGGTTCGAAGGAGTCGAAGGCGAACGGCCCGGTGCCCACCGGACGGTCGGGGTCGTAGCCGACCGGCACGATCCCGTTGGCGTACTGGGCGAACTGGTCGGGCAGCGTGACGTCCGGGCGCAGCATGGTGAGCCGGACCGTGCGGTTGTCGAGCGCCCGCAGCGAGTCGCGGTCCAGTGCCGTCAGGCCGACCGCGCCGCTCTGCGGGTTGGCCGGGTCGCTGATGCGCCGCAACGTGAAGATGACGTCCTCGGCGTCCAGCGGCTTGCCGTTGTGGAACTCCACGCCTTCGCGCAGCCGGATCGTCCAGGTGACCGCCTGCGGGTCGGACTCGACCGACTCGGCCAGCGACGGCTCGATCTCGTAGTTGTCGTTGAAACGCAGCAGCGTGTCGTAGAGCTGGAAGACCCGGGCCTGGTCGGGGTGGGTCACCGGCGCGTGCGCGTCGAGGGTGTCCTTGCTGGAGCCGCCGACGATCCCGACGCGCAGCCGTCCTCCGTAGCGCGGTGGCCCGGACGGCAGCGGTGCTTTGCGGACCGCGCCCCCGGCGCATCCGGTTGCGACCGCTCCCGCGCCGGCCGCGGTCGCTCCCGCCGCGACGTACCGGAAGAAGTCGCGACGACTCGGACCGGTGATCGGCCGCCCTCTGCTCGGCATCCGGCGAAACCTCCCTGGGGCGGGAAGTCCCGCCCGTGTTGCGTCCTCGGCCTGCGACTGATTGATGAGTCAATCGATCGCATCGACCATTGCCGACCTCAACTCGGCTGTCAAGACGCCATATGCAGCGGGTATATGTCAAGGGAGGGGTTGCGATGTCGTTACGACGTTGTGCTGTCTTGCTACTTTCGCAACGCCGCCGAGAGGTGGAAAGTGGTGCCGCGCAACGGATTCGCCAGGCCGGGACCCCGCCCCTCGGGGCGTGCCGGCGGCGTCGGCGCCGTCAGCGTCAACAGGCGCGCCGAGGCGGCAGAGAGGGAGGCCCGAATCACGAACCGACCGCCGCCCGCGGTTGCGGACGGCGGTCGGTGGACTCCGGAGCGTGTTCGTCCGGGCGGTGTTCGGCGTGTCAGGCGTCCTTCGTCGTGATCCGGAGCACGGTCGCCGAGACGCCGATCAGCAGGTAGCAGCCGGCGCGGAGCAGACCGTCGAGGAGCGCGCCGGTGACGACCGGGTCGCGCAGCACGTCGACCACCGACGTCCAGCCGGTGGTGATCAGCAGCGGCTGCAACCAGTCGAGCGCGGGCAGGCTGCCCAGCACGCCGAAGACGATCAGCGTCCCCATCGTGGCGGCCATGACCACCAGCGGGTGGTCGGTGAGCGACGAGATCGCCAGCGCGATCGCGCCGATCGCGGCCATCTGCGCCGCCGACCACGCCGCGGCCAGCACCACCCGGCCGAGCGCGCTGCCCAGCGGCAGCGTCGTGCCCGACAGCGACACCATGCCGTCGCCGCCGACGATGACCAGCCCGGTCAGCACGCCGCTGACGGCGATCACACCGACCGACAGCACGACCATCGCCAGCACCCCGGCGGCCTTGACGCCCACCAGCCGGACCCGCCCGACCGGCGCGAGCAGCAGTCCGCGCAGCGTGCCGTGCGCGGACTCGCCCGCCAGTGCGTCCGCCGCGGTCATGCTGACGACCAGCGGAAGCAGCATCGTCTGCGCCAGCACGATGGTCGCCACCGGCAGCACGAGCCCGTTGCCCGCGACCGCGGCGAGCAGCGGCGGTCCGTCACCGCCCTCCGGACCTCCGGTGAGGACGATCCCGATGCCGATCAGGACGGGCAGGCCCGCCAGCATGACCAGGGCGAGCAGGTTGCGCGGGCGCCGCAGCACCCACCGCAGCTCGGCGAGCAGCACCCTGCCCAGCGGCGCCGACGTGCGTTCCACCGCGACCGCGGTCATCGGGGCTCCAATCGGTGGATACCCCATCCTTGAGGGTGGGGAGGAGTCGATCCCGGGTGTTGTTGGCCTTTACCAGGAAGATCGGTGTTGTTCGGGCGGTTGTAGGGTTGGGCCTCCGGTCCGGGCGAAAACCAAGCTCGGACTGAGCTACCGCCGGGCTGGCGGGATGTCAAGCCTGTGGAGCTTGGGTAAGACCGTGGCGGCACACCGCACATGCCGAGGTGCGATTCCTCGGGCGGCGCTGGGCTGTGAAGCAGGAAACTCAGTCCGCGAGGACTGAATCTCCCGCGTTCACGCGGGAGAGAAGTCAAGTTGCCTCCTCGGTGAGCTGGGCGAACAGGTCCTCCAGGCCCGCCCGGCCGCGGCGCGCTTCGTGCACCCCGACCCCTGCGTGCACGAGGGCGGCGATGACCTCGGGCGGGTCGACGTCGGTCAGCTCGACGCGCAGCGCACCGTCCTCCTCGCGGGCCGCGATCCCCTGGTCGCGCAGCGCGTGCAGGCCGCCTTCGACGTCGGCGGTGGACACCACCAGGTGCGGCCTGCCCGACTCCAGAAGCTCCCCGAGATCGCCCTGGGCGACCAGCGATCCCCGGTTCATCACCGCGACGTGCGTGCACGTCGCCTCCACCTCGGACAGCAGGTGCGACGACACGACCACGGTCGTGCCCACCGAGTGCAGGCCGGCGATGATCCGCCGGATCTCCCGCGTCCCGGCGGGGTCCAGGCCGTTGGTCGGCTCGTCGAGCACAACCAGCTCGCGCGGGACCAGCAGCGCGGCGGCAAGCCCCAGGCGCTGCTTCATGCCCAGCGAGTAGCCCTTGTACCTGCGGTGCGCGGCAGCGGTGAGCCCGACGCGTTCGAGCGCGTCGGCCACGGCGTCCCGCAGCCTGCCGTTGGCGAGCGCGGGTTCCATCGCCGCGCAGCGCATCAGGTTCTCCCGCCCGGACAGGAAGGGGTGGAAACCGGGACCCTCGACCAGAGCCCCGACGCCGGGCAGCACGTGCGCCGCCCCGTCGGGCACCGGGTGGCCGAGCACCTCGACCGTGCCCGCCGTCGGCCGGGTCAGCCCCAGCAGCATCCGGATCGTGGTCGTCTTCCCGGACCCGTTGGGGCCCAGGACGCCGACGACCGCGCCGCGCGGGACGGTCAGGTCCACCCCGGCGACGGCGACGGTCTCCCCGTAGGTCTTGCGCAGGCCCGCCGTGCGGGCGGCGAAACCGCCCGCCGGGGCGGCGGTGGCCACCCCGGCGGACTCGACGACTCCGGTCATCACGCGTTTCCGAGCGCGGCCGTCAGCACCTGCTCCGGGACCGCGCCGGCGACGGCGCGACCGTCGGAGGTAACCAGCGCCGAACCGGCCTTGGTCTGGATGAGCCAGCCCTGGCCCCACGGGCCGCTGACCGGCCTGCCGATCTGCTCGACCATGGCCATCGGGTTGCCCTCGGCGCCCTCGCCCTTGGGCAGCTCGGTCCGCACGACCGTGTCCCAGCCGTCGCCGATGACGGTCGGCTCGGGGTGCTCGGCACCCGGGCCGGGCTTGCCGTGCGGCCCGGTCTCCTCCGCCTCGCGAACCTGCGCGCCGGGGGGAGCGGTGAAGCGGAACAGCGCCGGGTCGGGCTGCGCCAGGTCCAGGCTGGAGAAGCCGACGTGCAGCGCGGGGCTGTCGGAGCCGTTGGTGCCGACCGTGACCGCGAGCGGGATGCGCTTCTCGGCGTCCACGGCGATCCGGATCTCGCGCAGCACGGTCCGCTCGGTCGGCTTCGGCTTCAGCACCAGCTCGTAGGCGTCGCGGCCGGCGACGCTGGCGGTGCCGTCGACCGACACCTCGCTGGTCTGGCGCACGGCGTCGATGAGCTGCCGCGACATCGCGGCCGGGTCGGCGGGCGCCTTGTGCTCCGGCGCCGGAGCGCGGTCGTGGGGGGCCCTGGTGACCGTGCGCTCCGCCGAGTCCCAGCTCCACACCGTCGCGCCGTCGTCGACGATCGTGTTCTCGCCCGCCGAGGACGGCAGCGACACCCGGTGCCTGCTCTGGCCGTCGGTCCACACCTGGAAGGCGCTGTGGCTCTGCGAGAGCACGGAGGTGCTCGCGTCCTGGCCGGGGATCATCGGCAGGCCCAGCGCGTTGTCGACCTCCACCGTGCCGGACAGGGCGGGCGGCGCGGCCGTCATCACCGACTCCACCAGCGCCTCCGGCGCGACCGGCGGGAGCACGGGATCGGCGCCCGCACCGGTCGGCAGGGCCAGCGCGGTGAGCCCGGCGACGCCGGCCACCACCCCTGCCGTCGCGGTGAGCGTGACGTGGTTTCGTTTCATTGGACTGTCTCCTGTCGCTGTCCGTTCCCCCTGCGGGAGCCGTGGCTCCCGGACTGCCAGAGTGACCCGCCGACGCTGAGAAGAGCCTGAGACCTGCCTCCGCAGCTGAGAACTCTCTTAGAGACGGTGCACGACGGACCCCGACCTCGGCATGCTGAGAACCATGGCGGCGCGGGTGTTGGTGGTCGACGACGAACCGGGAGTCCGCTCGGCGCTGCGCCGGGGGCTGTCGGCCGAGGGCATGGACGTCACGGTCGCGTCCGACGGGGTGGAGGCCCTGCGCCTGGCGAGCACCGGCGCGTTCGACGTCGTCGTGCTCGACATCATGCTGCCGGAGCTCTCCGGCTACCGCGTGCTCGAACGGCTGCGCGCGGACGACGTCGCAACGCCCGTCCTGCTGCTGTCGGCCAAGGACGGCGAGGTCGACCAGGCCGACGGGCTCGACCTGGGCGCCGACGGCTACCTGGTCAAGCCGTTCTCGTTCCTGGTGCTCGTGGCCCAGATCCGGGCCCTGCTGCGGCGCGGCGAGGCGGCCGGGCGCGGTGAGCTGCGCGTCGGCGAGCTGCTGATCGACCGCAGCAGCCGCGAGGTGCGCTGGGCGGGCACCGAGGTGTCGCTCTCGCCCCGTGAGTACGGGCTGCTCGTCGCGCTCGCGGGGCGTCCCGGGGCGGTGGTGTCCAAGGAGGACCTGCTGCGCACCGTGTGGGGCGAGGACCAGTTCGTCACGCGCAACGTCGTCGAGGTTTACGTCGGTTACCTGCGCCGCAAGCTGACCGCCGCCGGGGCCGGGCACCTGGTGCAGACGGTGCGCGGCCACGGCTACCGGGTCAGCGACGAGCCGTCGTGATCAGGCTGCCCCGTCCAGTGCGGTCGTGGTGGTCGCGCCGCACGATCCAGTTCCGGACCAGCGCGGTCGCCACCGTCGTCGCGCTCTGCGCCCTGGGCGCCATCGCGCACGCCAGCACCGGCTTCGTCGGCTGGCTGCTGCTCGACTCGGTCGACACCGACCTCCGGCGCAGGGCCACGGCGGCCACCTCGCAACTGGCCTCGGGCGCGGACCCCGCCGCGCTGGTCGGACCCGACCTGCGGGTGCTCGACGTCGCGGGCACCCCCGTCGACGGCCTGCCCGCGCGGGCGCTCGGCGGTCGCGAGATCGACGACCTCAAGGAGGGCGAGGGCGTCATAGAGCACCGCGACCACGCCGAGTGGCGCCGCTGGGTGGGCGCGGTCGTCCCCGACCCGCGCGGCGAACCTCGCCTGGTGCTGGCGGGCACGCCGCTCGTCGGGTACCGCGACACCCTCAGCACCGCGGGGAACTTCCTCGTCTTCGGCTCGATCCTGTCGGCGACGACGATCGGCCTGGCCACCTGGATCGTCGTGCGCCGCTGCCTGCGCCCGGTGGAGCGGCTGCGGGTGGCGGCCGGGACGCTGCCGGAGGGCGAGCGGCTGCCGGTGCCCGAGGCCGACGACGAGCTGCGGGCGCTCGCCGAAGCGCTCAACAGCATGCTCACCCGCCGCGACGCCGACACCGAGTGGCTGCGCCGCTTCACCGGCGACGCCGCGCACGAGCTGCGCAACCCCGTCTCGGCGATCCGCGTGCAGGCCGAGGTCGCGGTGGTGCACCCCGACCCGGAGCAGGCGCAGGAGGCGCTGCAGGAGATCGCCGACGAGGCCAAGCGGCTCTCCGATCTGGTGGACGGGCTGCTGGCGCTGGCCCGCGCGGAGCGCGGCAGCCAGCCACCGCCGCGACCGGTGGACCTGGTGTCGGCCGTGCGCGCGGCGGCCGACAGGGCGAACATGCGGGGAGTCCGGCCACGGGTCCAGGTCGAGACCTCGGCGGCGGCGCTGGTGGTCTCCGCCAGCCCCTACGAGGTGGCCACCGTCCTGGACAACCTCGTCTCCAACGCCCTGCGCTACGCCCGCGCACTGGTCCGGGTGTCGCTGCTGCCCGCGGCGGACTCCGTGCGGCTGCTGGTCGACGACGACGGCCCCGGCATCCCCGCCGAACACCGGGCACAGGTCTTCGACCGCTTCCACCGCGTCGAGGCCGACCGGGCGCGCAGCACCGGCGGCAGCGGCCTCGGGCTCGCACTGGTTGCCGAGGCCGTCCGCCGCCGCGGCGGCACCGTCCGCGCGGGCGAGTCGCCCGAGGGCGGAGCCCGCATCGAGGCACGCTGGCCCCTTTCGGGTCCCCTCCTGCCCGCCGTTCGCCGCGACGACGGGCGGCGGTAGCGACGGGGGAGTGGCAGGGCGCTGTGAGGCGACCGCGGCGGTCGGGCGGGCTGTGAGACGGCGGCGCTGGGGCGGGCTGTGGGGCGACGGCCGCGGGGGCGCTGTGGGGCGATGGCCGCGGGGGCGCTGTGGGGCGACGGCCCGCAGGGGCGCTGTGAGATGGCGACAGCGGTAGGAGGCGCTGTGAGACGACGGCGACGGTGACAGGCGCGTTGTCCCGCGCCCTTCCGCACGGGAGCCGTCAGCGGCCAGGGCCGAGCGCTTGAGCCCTGCGCGCCACGAGCCGTCGCCGGTCGGGCGCTCCGTCGTCCGTTCTCGCCGCTGATGTCCCTGGCCGGAGGGTCTTCGTATGTACACGCCGTTGGCGTCTGCGGTCGGGCGGCCCGTTCTTCGTTCTCGCCGTTGACGTTCCTGGTCGAGCGGACCCTCGCCTGTCCACGCCCGGGTCGTCGCCGGTGGTCCTCCCCACCAGCCCAGGTGTCCGGCGCGGTGTGGTCATCGCCCATCTCACCACCTGGACGGAGTCCCGGTGGGGCAAGATGTCGTCACGTGCCAGTCTTGCGAACCACGGGCCTGATCGACGCGCCGCTGCCGACCGTCGGAGGTGCGCTCCGCGACATCCCACTCGCCGAACACGCGCTGGCCGGGCTCGGGGTGCGCGCCCGCGTGGTGGGGAAGGCGTCGGCGCTGCTCGTGCCGGGGGACGAGCTTGCGTTCCGGATGCCGGTGCTCGGAGTGCCGGTCTCGCTGCGCACGCGGATCGTCCGGGCCGATGCGGACGCCCTCACCTCAGTGCTGGTCGCCGGGCCGCTGCGGGAGCTGCGGCACGAAGCGGTTCTCGCCGCCGTCGGTGACCGCACCCTGATCACCGACTCGGTGCACTGGACGACGCCGCTCGGCGGAGCCGGGCGTCTGGCCGACGTGGCGCTGTTGCGCCGCAAGGTGCTCGCAGTGCAGGCCCAGCGAATCAGGGCCGTGCGGGAGCTGGCCGAGTCGTGGGCGGGCCGGAAGGTCGTCGTCGGCGCCGCGATCGTCCGAAGTGGACTCCTGCTGGCGCAGCAGCGCCGCTATCCCGCCGACCACGCGGGCCGCTGGGAGTTGCCAGGTGGCCGGGTGGAGCCAGGGGAGGGAGAACGCGACGCGGTCGTCCGGGAGTGCAAGGAAGAACTCGACGTCGAGGTGCGGCCCACAGGTCGGGTCGGCACCGACGTGCCCCTGTCGAACGGGATGATCCTGCGGATCCACAGCGCCGAACTGGTCGACCCGGCAGCGGCCCCGAAGGCCGTCGAGCACCACGACGTCCGCTGGGTGAAGGCGGCGGACCTGCCCGCCCTGGACTGGCTGGACGCCGACCGAGTCCTGGTCCACTCACTCCGGGAACTGGTCGGGAAGAGCTGAAGCAAGGGCCAGATCACTGCCCAGATTTCCGCCCGCTGGCAACGCTTCCGCGGAGGAGGACCGCCCGGCCTGCTCCGCTCTGCGCCGCGAACCGCCGGCCCGGCTTGCCCACCGGATTCCGTTGGGTTTGCGCTGGTTTCCCAACCGCCGGCCCGGCGTGCCCACTGGACCCCGTTGGGTGTGCCCTGGTTTCCAAACCGCCCGGCCCGGCTTCCCCGGCCCCCAGCCGCCGCCCGGGCCCCGCTCCGCAGCCCCGGCCCACCAGCCGCCGGACGCTCCCACAGCCCTCAGGGCTCGAGGAGTTCGCCCGGGTCGAAGGACAGCTCGAACGGCAGGTCGGTTTCGAAGCGCTGCCCGTCGAGAGCCTTGGCCTGATCGCGGTATTCGCCGTCCACAAGCCGCAGCAGCTCGACCTCGACTCGCTGGCGCGCGTACGAAACCTCCACGCGCATGAAGTACGGGATGCCCGCCTGAGCGCAGAGCGCCGGCTTGTCGATGCGGTCGTTCTTCCGGCTGGACGGTGACACGCATTCGCCGACGAGCAGTGCTTCCCCGGCCGGAACCCACACGCGTCCGTGCCCCGACTTCACGAGCACGGCGAAGTCCGGCTCGATCCATCTCTGCTGGTCCAGCTGCAGGTTCACCGTCAGGTAGAAGCGGTTTCCATTCGCCGCTGCCGCCGGTTCCAGGAGCTTTCCCAGCATCCACACGGCGAACATGTTTGCGGTTCCTTCACGCGGGCTCACGATCAGCTTTCCGTCCAGGCACTCGTACTTCGCCGGAGGCATCCCCGGGATCGGCAGGTACCGGTCGGCGAGCTCGGGTGTCCACAAGCCGTCGAGATCGACCAGCGGGTCGAACCTGGCAGTCGGGTCGAACGCTGGTGCGGCCATGACAGCGCTCCTCTCGAAAACCCACGTTTGCCCTTGGTCCACCACAGTACCCATGCATCCAGGTTGGCGGGACCGCTCAGGGGAGTGCCATGAATCGGATCAAGATCCACTCGAACTGGTGAACGAATGCTGCTGCAAGCGCCCTGACCCGCTTCGCCGCAGGTCAGGGCGCTTCGCCCGTCATCGGCGCAGCCCGCGGCCCTTCAGCGCAGCCCCGCGACGCGCAGCGCGGCCTCCAGCCGCGGGCGCGCGCGCTCCGCCGCGCGCTTCGCGCCGTGCGCCCGCACGCGGTCGAGCTCCGCGGAGTCGTCGAGCAGCTCCCGCGCGCGTTCGCGCACGGGCCGCAGCTCCTCGACGACCGCCTCCGCGACGGTGTCCTTGAGCTCCGCGTACGAGCCGACCGAGTCGGCCGCGGCGTACGGGCTGGTGCCCTTGCACGCCGCGAGGATCTCCAGCAGGTTCGCGACCCCGGGCTTGGCCTCGGGGTCGTAGCGGACCTCGTCGCCGCCGTCGGTCACCGCCCGGCGGAACTTGCGGCGGATCGCGTCGGGCTCGTCGAGCACGAACACGCTGCCGGGGGACTGCTGCGAGGACTTGGCCATCTTGCGGCTCGGGTCGCCGAGGTCCCGGATCCTCGCCGCCGTCTTGGGCACCACCGCGCGCGGGACGACGAACACCTCGCCGTAGTTGGAGTTGAACCTCCTGGCCAGGGTCCGGGCCAGCTCGACGTGCTGGTCCTGGTCGGTGCCGACCGGCACCTCGGACGCGCCCTGCATCAGGATGTCGGCGGCCATGAGCACCGGGTAGGTGAGCAGGCCGACGCGGACCGACTCCTGGCCGGCGCCCTTCTCCTTGAACTGGATCATGCGCGCCGCCTCGCCGTAGGTGCAGGTGCACTCGAGCACCCAGTTCAGCGCGCCCAGCTCGTAGGCGAGGTCGGACTGCACGAACACCGAGTCCGGTTCGATGCCCGCGCCGAGCAGCACCGCGAACACCTCGCGGGTGAGCGAGCGCAGCCGCTCCGGGCGGTGCGGCGCGGTCATCGCGTGCAGGTCGGAGACGAAGAACAGGTCCTCCGGCTCCCGCTCGGCCGCCCACCGGCGGACCGCGCCGAGGTGGTTGCCGAGGTGCACGTGGCCGGAGGGCGTGATGCCGGATAGACGGGTCATGATGATCTCCTGGTGTCCGGGCCGCCACCAGGATGACCGCGATTCGCGCCGGCCGCCTGATGGCGGCCGGTTCGCGTTGGTCAGTGCGCGATGCGTCCGGGCCGCCCGTGGGCGGCCCACCACATGCTCAGGTGCTCGCGCATGTCCGGAAGCTTACCGCTCGGCAAGTGGCGGCGGTCAACCGTTCCGCGTGCGGTGGCGGACCGCGTCGACCCGGAATGTGCATCAGCCGGCGCCGGAGAGTGGCGTCCGAGAGCGCCGGAAACGGCGTCCGGAAGTGCCGAAAGGCATGCGCGGTCACCGAAAGCGCATCCGCGGATGATCGGAAAAGTCCGGTAGTTCCCGCCCGGACACCCGCGGGAATTCGGCGGCCGGGTTGGCGGCGGTGTGCCGGTGCCGGAGTTACCTTGAAGATATGTACGTGGTTCTGCTGAATTACACGGCCCCGCAAGCAGACATAGACGCATGGCTGGTGGATCACTACGAATGGGTCACCCAGCACTACGACGCGGGCGACTTCATCGCGACCGGGCATCGCAGGCCGATGGCCGGGGCTGTGATCATCGCCAGGGCGATGCCCCGCGGCAGGCTGGAGGCGATCCTGGCCACCGACCCGTTCGCCCTGCACAAGCTGACCCGGCACGAGGTGATCGAGTTCCAGGCCCTGCGGACGGTGCCCGAGCTGGCCAGGTACGCCGACCCCCTGGCTCCGGCGGGCGAATAACCGCATCGAGAAGACCGCGCCCCGGCGCCGGCGCCGAGGCCATGTGAATTCGCGTGCCTTTTGATGGAATTGTCCGAATGTTCCAGGTGAATCCGTCCGCGCCGGAACTGATCGCCGAAGTCCTTTTTCGCCGGAATCGATCTCGGCCGAATTGATCTCGACCTGATCGATCTTGCCGCCACCCCGGTCCGGCGGGGATTGATCTTGCCGCTTCCCCGTCCGGTCGGGATTGATCCGCCGCCACCCGTTCGGCAAGAATTGATCTTGCCGCCACCGGTCCTGCCGGAGTCGATCTCGCCACGACCGGTCCGCGGAGCTGAGTTGCGGAACCGGCCGGGGCTACTTCTTGCCCGTGCCCTTCTTGCCCGGCTTCTTCTTGCCGGACTCCTTCCGGTCACGGTCCTTCGCGGCGGCCTTCTTCGCGGCCTTCTTGTCGCTCTTCTTGCCGTCCTTCTTCGAGTCGTGGCCGTCGTCGCCCTCGGCGCCCAAGCCGTTGCCGTCACCTGGCTCGGCCTCCCAGCCGGCCAGGTCCGCGTCCGCGGCGGGGTCCTTCGCGGCCTTGTCCGCGTGCTTGCGCGCCTTCTTGCGCTCCTTGCGCAGGTCCTCGGCCTTCGCCTCGCGAAGGATCTCCCGCAGGACCACGATCGGACAGCTCTTGCACGGTGGCCGCGAACGGCAGCACTTGCTCTTGACCTTGATCGTCTTGCCCACGCTGCTCTGGTCTTTCCGGTCCTCGGGTGCGTCGGCGGACAGGGTAGGCGAACCTAACCCGTTCGGGCGAACTTGATGTTGGGAGCGGTGTTGGATGTTGCGCTGAGCACGTGTCGGCGGTCTCGCAATCACCTTGCACTACGCTGGAGCGAGCCGCGCGTCGACATCGCGCCGCACCGCCGGGCCCCGGAGGTGCCGTAAATCCGCTCCGCAGCGGCGACCAACACAGCGGAGCCGCGGCCGAACCCGAGTCGACGAGAACCGCCGCAGCCAGGATCGACTCAGTTCGCCCACCTTCCAGTTCGACAGGAGTACCCGCGTGTCCGCCACGAGCGTCGCCCCCACCCAGCAGGTACGCAGCGACCTGCGCAACGTCGCCATCGTCGCGCACGTCGACCACGGCAAGACGACCCTGGTCGACGCCATGCTGCGGCAGTCCGGCGCCTTCTCCGAACGCGCCGAGCTGGTCGACCGCGTGATGGACTCCAACGACCTGGAGCGCGAGAAGGGCATCACGATCCTGGCCAAGAACACGGCCATCCGCCGGATGACCCCGGACGGCCCGGTGACCATCAACGTGGTGGACACCCCCGGCCACGCCGACTTCGGCGGCGAGGTCGAGCGCGGCCTGTCCATGGTCGACGGCGTGGTGCTGCTCGTCGACGCCAGCGAGGGCCCCCTGCCGCAGACCCGGTTCGTGCTGCGCAAGACGCTGGCGGCCGGGCTGCCGGTGATCCTGGTCGTCAACAAGGTCGACCGCCCCGACGCCCGGATCGCCGAGGTCGTCGACGAGGCCCACGACCTGCTGCTGGACCTGGCCTCCGAGCTCGACGGCGAGGGCGGCGGCGTCGACATGGAGCAGATCCTGGACCTGCCGGTGATCTACGCCTCCGCGCGCGCCGGCCGGGCCAGCCTGACCGCCCCCGGCGACGGCGACCTCCCAGCCGACGAGGACCTGACCTCGCTGTTCGACGTGCTGCTGGAGCGGGTGCCCGCACCGGTCGCCGAGACCGACGCGCCGCTGCAGGCCCTGGTGACCAACCTCGACGCCTCCTCCTTCCTCGGCCGGATCGCGCTGTGCCGGATCCACTCCGGCACGATGCGCAAGGGCCAGACCGTCGGCTGGTGCCGCGCGGACGGCACCGTGGAGAAGGTCAAGCTCACCGAGCTGCTGATCACCGAGAACCTGGACCGGGTGCCGGCGGCGGAGGCCTCGGCGGGCGACCTGGTCGCCATCGCGGGCATCCCCGACATCACCATCGGCGACACCCTGGCCGACCCCGAGGACCCGCGTCCGCTGCCCCGGATCACCGTCGACGACCCGGCGATCTCGATGACCATCGGCGTCAACACCTCGCCGCTGACCGGCCGCAACGGCGGCACCAAGGTCACCGCCCGGCTGGTCAAGAACCGGCTCGACGCCGAGCTGATCGGCAACGTCAGCGTCAAGGTCGTGCCGACCGACCGCCCGGACACCTGGGAGGTCCAGGGCCGCGGTGAGCTGGCGCTGGCGGTGCTGGTGGAGACGATGCGCCGGGAGGGCTTCGAGCTGACCGTCGGCAAGCCGCAGGTGGTGACCAGGACCATCGACGGCAAGCTCTGCGAGCCCTTCGAGCGGCTGACGATCGACTCGCCGGAGGAGCACCTCGGCGCGATCACCCAGCTGCTGGCCGGCCGCAAGGGCCGGATGGAGACGATGGACGGCCACGGCACCGGCCGGATCAAGCTGGAGTACGTGATCCCGTCCCGCGGCCTGATCGGCTTCCGCACCGAGTTCCTCACCGAGACCCGCGGCACCGGCATCGCCAACCACGTCTTCGAGGGCTACTTCCCGTGGGTGGGCGAGCTGCGCACCCGGCACAGCGGCTCGTTGGTCGCCGACCGCTCCGGCTCGGTCACCAGCTACGCGATGCTCCAGCTGGCCGACCGCGGCAGCTTCTTCGTCGAGCCCGGCGCGGAGGTGTACGAGGGCATGGTCGTGGGGGAGAACCCGCGCGCCGAGGACCTCGACATCAACGTGACCAAGGAGAAGAAGCTCACCAACATGCGCTCGGCCACCGGCGACGAGCTGGAGCGGCTGGCCCGCCCGCGCAAGCTCGGGCTGGAGGAGGCCCTGGAGTTCTGCTCCGGTGACGAGTGCGTCGAGGTCGGGCCGGAGGCGATCCGGGTGCGCAAGATGATCCTGGACAGCACCACCCGCGGCCGCGAGCGCTCCCGCCAGAAGGCCCGCGACAACCAGGCGTAGCGGCGGCTTGCCGGGTGGCAGGCCCGGCCGCTGCGTAATGTGGGAGGACGAGCCGGCCGGCTCGTCCCGCCCGCGGGTGGACGCCGGGATGGACGGCGCCGGGCGGCCACGGCGGCACCCGAGACCCACCGGTCCTTCTTCACGCCTTCGGGTGGTTGACATGCCGCGCTGGTCAACGCTGCGCGGTGGCCCCCGGTGTCGTCCACCGGATCGGCGGAAGCAACCATGGGGGACTTCGGCACGTCCATTACCGCGAGAGCGCGGTTGGCTGTCTCGGACGCACCTCCGGCCGGTGGTGCGGTGAGGGGAGGTTCGTACGTCGTGTCGCACGGTCGACGCCGCCCGTTCACCGCGGCCGTTCTGCTGGTGGCGCTGCTGAGCTCGGTCGCGGCCTGCACCAACGCACCGCCGCCGCCCCTCGTGCAGCCCACGACCACGGCGCCGGAGACCACGTCGTCCTCGGGCCAGCCGATGCCGACCGAGGTCGTGGTGGGGCTCGATCACCTGGAAGGCGGCTTCAACCCGCACACGCTGGCCGACCTCTCGCCGACCTCGTCGGCGCTGTCGAGCCTGATGCTGCCGTCGGTGTTCCGCCCGGCCGCCGACGGCTCCCTGCAACTGGACACCACGCTGATGGAGTCCGCCGAGGTGGTGCCGGAGGCGGGCAAGTTCACCGTCCGCTACCGCATCCGCAAGGAGGCGGGCTGGTCCGACGGGGCGCCGATCGCCGCCGAGGACTTCGTCTACCTGTGGGAGCAGCTGCGCTCGCAGCCCGGTGTCGCCGACCCGGCCGGATACCAGCTCATCGAGGACGTGGCGTCGCGGCAGGCGGGCAAGACCGTCGAGGTCACCTTCGCCAAGCCGTTCCCCGGCTGGAAGACGCTGTTCAACAACCTGCTCCCGGCGCACCTGCTGCGCGACGCGCCCCGCGGCTGGGCGACCGCGCTGGACGAGGGCTATCCGGCTTCCGGCGGGCCTTTCGCCATCCGCCAGGTGGACCTGGACCGCGGCGAGATCATCCTGGAGCGCAACGAGCGCTGGTGGGGCACGCCCGCGGTCTCCGACCGGATCGTGTTCCGGGCCGCCGACAAGCAGGGCCAGCTATCCGCGCTGCGCAGCGGTGACACGCATCTGGCCGTGTTCGGCGCCGACACCGCGACCATGAACGCGCTGCGGGAGATGGGCGACCGGGTGCAGCTGATCACGGTGCCCAGGCCCGCGACCATGCAGCTGCTGCTGCGTCCCAGCAGCAGGCAGCTCTCCGACGTCCGGGTCCGCAACGCCGTCGCCGCCGCGCTGGACCGGGGCGCGTTGATCGACGCGGGCACCGGCGGCGGCCCCGCCGACCAGTTGCAGGCGCACGCGCAGGTCCTCGCGCCGTCCGAGCCCGGCTACGTCCCGACCGAGCCCGCGGGAGCCTTCCCCGAGCGGCCCGACCCGGCGCGGGTCGACCGGCTGCTGAGCGAGGCCGGCTACCAGCGCGTCGGGGGTGTGTGGTCGCGCGACGGGCGTCCGCTGAACCTGCTGATCGCCGCTCCCTTCGAGCACGAGCAGTACGTGCGGATCGCCGAGGCCGCCGCGCGGCAGCTGCGTGAGCAGGGCATCCAGGCGACCGTGACGACCCCGACCGGCGACCAGCTCTTCGGCGAGATGCTCGCGGCCAACCCGAAGACCGAGGACCCGGGTTCGGCGGTGTCGGTCGACATGGCGATCGCGCCGCGGCCCGCCGGTGGTGATCCGGCGGCGATGATGGCCGCCTCCTTCGGCTGCCCCGGCGTCGCCCCCGACAGCGAGCAGCCCTTCCCCTACAACGCGGCCGGATTCTGCGATGAGCTGCTGCAGCCGACGGTCGACGCCGCGATCACCGGGCGGCTGCCGTTCGCGGCGGCCTCGGCACGGGTCGAGCCGGCGGTGTGGAACGCGGCGGTCGCGGTGCCGCTGTACCAGCAGGCGCAGGTGCTGGCCCTGGGCCGCGACGTGCGCGGGGTGCAGCCCGGCCACGGCTTCGCCGGGCCCTTCTCCACTGCCGACCAGTGGCTGGGGACACCGGCCAAGAACGACGGCTGGTAGCTCACCAGCCGTGAACGGGCACGACCGGAATACGTGAGGAGTGGGCGGGTGCTGCGGGGCTTGCGTTGTGTCCGGTGCGGCGAGCGGACCGGGCTGCGGTACGACACCTCGGGATGCTCCGGCTGCCGGGCCGCGGGCGTGCCGTCCGCGCTGGTCGCCGACCACGACCTGAGCGGGGTCGACGGCGCGGCGCTGTGGGCGGAGTGGTCGCGCCGGAGGCCGGGCCTGTGGTCGCACCACGAGCTGCTGCCGGTCGACGCGGCGAAGGCGGTCACGCTCGCCGAGGGCGCGACGCCGCTGCTCGAACTGGACGGGGGCGTGCTGCTCAAGGACGAGCGCCGCAACCCCACCGGCAGCTTCAAGGACCGGTTCTTCACCACCGCCGTGTCGTGGGCCCGAGAGGCCGGCGCTAGCACGGTGGCGGTCGCCTCCAGCGGCAACGCCGGTGTCGCGGCCGCCGCCTACGCCGCCGCTGCCGGGCTGGAGTCGGTGGTGGTCACCACCGGCGAGATCAGCGGCACCGCGAGCGGACTGGTCCGCAGGTTCGGCGGGCGGCTGCTGTTCGGCGACACCCCCGAGCAGCGCTGGGCGATCCTGCGCGAGCACGCCGACGAGTGGACGGTGCTGACCAACACCTCCGAGGTCCCGGTCAGCAGCCTGTGGGTCGGCGTCGAGGGCTACAAGACGATCGCCTACGAGATCGTGCGCGACCTCGGCGACGTGCCGGAGGTGGTGCTCGCGCCGGTGTCGCGCGGCGACGGCTTCGCCGGGATGTGGCTGGGGTTCCAGGAGCTGCAGGCGCTCGGCGTGGTGTCGAGGACCCCGAGGATGGTCGCCGTGGAGCGCTACCCGTCGCTGAGCCGGGCCCTGCGCGAGGGTGCCGAACCGCCCCCGGCCAACGACGTCACCGGGCCGGTCGAAGCCACCTCGATCAGCAACCCGCAGGCCACCGTCATGTCGCTGCGGGTGATCCGCGAGTCCGGCGGCACCGCCGTGGCGTGCACCGACGCCGACCTGCACGAGGCGGCCGAGCGGCTGGGCAGGGCCGGTGTCGGGGCGGAGCTGAGCTCGGCCGCGGGGTTGGTCGGGATCGACGCGCTTCGCCGCGACTCGCTGCTGGAGCCGGGCGACCGGGCGGTCGCGCTGGTGACCTCGCACGCCGCGAACCAACCCGGCACCCTCCGATGACGCAACCGCCGCTGGATCGTTCGGCCGTATTCCGTTGCGCCTGGCAGCGCTCTCGTGAAACGGACGTTCAGGTCAATGCCGCTACCTTCCGCCGACGCCCGCACCTCGCCAACTAGGCTGGACCGGTGACGCTGACGGCCCCACCGCGGTTGCTGCTGGTACACGCACACCCCGATGACGAGACCCTCTGGACCGGCGGGACGATCGCCCGCTACGCCGCCCGCGGAGTGCAGGTGGTCGTTGTGACCTGCACCCTCGGCGAGGAAGGCGAGGTCATCCCGGAGAACCTGCGCGGCCTGGCCGCCGACCAGGCCGACCAGCTCGGCGGCTACCGGGTCGGCGAGCTGCGCTCGGCGTGCGCCGCGCTGCGCGTCGCCGACCAGCGGTTCCTCGGCGGCGTCGGCCGCTGGCGCGACTCCGGGATGCTCTGGGAGAAGCCGGGGCAGGCCGGCGCGCTGCCGGACGCGCATCCGCGCGCCTTCGCCGTCGGCGACGCCGAGGAGCAGGCAGGCGCCCTGGAGGAGCTGCTGCGGGAGTTCCGGCCGCAGGTGGTGGTGACCTACGCCGCCGACGGCGGCTACGGCCACCCCGACCACATCCGCGCCCACGAGGTGACGACGGCCGCCGCCGCGAAGGTCCCGGACGTGCTGCGGGTCTTCCACGCCGTACCCTCGCAGGGCGTGGTGAAGGAAGGTCTGGCGGCGCTGGCCGAGGCCGAGGGGATGCCCTTCGAGCTGCCCGAGCCGCACGAGCTGCCAGGGGTGCCCGACGAGGGGATCACGACCGTGGTCGACGTCGGCGAGCACCTGCCCGCCAAGATCAGCGCGCTCCGGGCGCACGGCACCCAGGTGAAGATGTGGCTGGAGCAGTGGAACAACGGCGCCGGGGTGGCCGCGTACGCGCTGTCCAACGGCGTCGCGCAGCCGGTGGTGAACACCGAGCACTACGTGCTGGCGAGCGGTGACCCGCAGGGCTGCGAGACGGACCTGTTCGGCGGACTCGGCGTGAGCGGGACCGAGCCGGTGGGCGCCCGTTGACGGCTGCCGACCGGGTCCTGTTCGGCTTCCTGCTGCTCGACGCGCTCGTCCTGGCCGTCACCGAGCTGCTGTTCCTGCCGTTGTGGATCGGCCCGGTGAAGTTCCCGATCATGGCCGCGGTGGCCGCGGTCACCACTCCGCTGCTGGTCTCGGCGGCGGGCAGGCTCTCGCACCACCGCAGTGTCGCCGCCGCGCCGCTGGTGGTGTGGTTCCTCGCGGTGTTCGTGTTCGGGCTGTTCGGCCCGGGCGGGGACGTGGTGCTCGTCGGCGACTGGCGTGCGCTGCTGTTCATCGCGGCCGGCGCGTTGCCGAGCGCGATGATGCTGGGCATCGTGCTGGCCCGCAACGCCGTCGAGGCCGGGCGGGCGGCGCACTGACCTGACGGTGTGTCGAACAACACTCCGCCGTCGCTCCGTCGCTGGTCACCTGGTCGAACGATCAAGGTGACCTGCCCGGTACACGCCGTTGACGCCGTCGTGTGGTGCCGGAACCCGCTCCACGTCGTGGGACCAGTTCCCCGGCCAGCCGGGCTCGGGGGATACTGTCAGCAGCCGCGCCGGGAGATTCCTCGCGCGGGTACGACAAACGCTTCAAGCAGGAGAGCAACCGTGACCTACGTGATCGCCGAGCCCTGCGTCGACGTGCTCGACAAGGCATGCATCGAGGAGTGCCCTGTCGACTGCATCTACGAGGGTGGGCGGATGCTCTACATCCACCCCGATGAGTGCGTCGACTGCGGTGCCTGCGAGCCGGTGTGCCCGGTGGAGGCCATCTACTACGAGGACGACGTCCCGGACGAGTGGGCCGCCTACACCAAGGCGAACGTCGACTTCTTCGACGAGCTCGGTTCGCCCGGCGGCGCGGCCAAGGTGGGCAAGGTCGACCGCGACGTCGAGCCTGTCACCAGCCTGCCCCCGCAGGGCGAATGACATCGGGGACCGGCCCGGCCGCGTCGTCGGCCGGGCGCCGCGGTCCGAGCCTGCCGGACTTCCCCTGGGACTCGCTCGCCGGGCAGAAGGCGCGGGCCCAGGCGCACCCGGACGGCATCGTCAACCTCTCGGTGGGCACACCGGTCGACCCGGTGCCCGCGCGGCTGCGCGAGGCGCTGGCTTCGGTCTCGGACCGCCCCGGTTACCCGGCCACGCACGGCACGCCGGAGCTGCGCGCCGCTGCTGTGGGGGCGCTGGAACGGCGGTTCGGGATCCGGGGCGTGGACCCGGAAGCGGTGCTGCCGACCATCGGCTCGAAGGAGCTCGTCGCCTGGCTGCCGATGCTGCTGGGCGTCGGGGAGGGCGACGTCGTCGCGATCCCCGAGCTGGCGTATCCGACCTACGAGGTCGGCGCGAAGCTGGCGGGCGCGACCGTCGTGCGGCTCGGACCGGACGACCCGCCACCGCCCGGAACGGCGCTGCTGTGGCTGAACTCGCCTTCCAACCCGACCGGACGGGTGCTGGAGGCCGAACGGCTGCGCGCCTCGGTGCGAGCGGCGCGCGAGCTGGGCGCGGTGGTGGCCTCCGACGAGTGCTACCTGGCGCTGGGCTGGGACGCCGACCCCGTGTCGGTGCTGCACCCGTCGGTGACCGAGGACCTCACCGGGGTGCTCGCGGTGCACTCGCTGTCGAAGTCGTCGAACCTCGCCGGCTACCGGGCCGGGTTCGTCACCGGTGACCCGGCGCTGGTCAAGCGGCTCCTGGAGCTGCGCAAGCACGCGGGCATGATCGTGCCGAGGCCGGTGCAGGAGGCGGTGACCGCCGCCCTCGACGACGACGAGCACGTGCGCGTGCAGCGCGAGCTGTACGCGGCCCGGCGAGCGGTGCTGCGTCCCGCGCTGGAGGCCGCGGGCTTCACCGTCGAGCACTCCGAGGCGGGCCTGTACCTGTGGGCCACGCGCGGGGAGCCGGCGTTGGAGACCGTGGACTGGCTGGCCGAACGCGGCATCCTGGTCGCCCCGGGCACGTTCTACGGACCGGCCGGCGAGCGTCACGTGCGGATCGCGCTCACCGAGTCCGACGAGCGCATCGACGCCGCCGCGAAGCGGCTGGGGTAGCCGCCGCCCGCCGCGTAGCGGCGGCAACACCTCCCTGGCCTTTCGCAGTCGCAGTCGCACCAACGGCCAAAACCTGAGAGCCGCGGAGCTGCGGAGTCCGCAGTTGCGCAGCTGTCAGGTTTGGGGCCCTGTTGCGTGTGTGGTTGGGGAAGCCTGAGAAGTGTTGCCGCCGCGATGCGGCGGGCCCCAGACACCGGTCTCGGCGACCCGTTCGACGTAGGACTCGAAGTCCCGGGGCGCGTGCCCGGTGACCGCGCGGACGTCATCGGTGGGTGCGGCGACGTGCCCGCTGCGCACCAGGTCCCACAGGGAGGCGAGGAACCTCGCTTCGGCCTCCGCGACGCCCTGCGCCACCTGCGCGGCCACGTATTCCTCGGTCGGGAGTTCGACGTAGCGGATCGTCCGGCCGGTGGCCTTCCCGATCAGCTCGACCGCCTCGCGGAAGCCGATGCCGCGCGGGCCGGACAGCTGGTAGACCCTTCCGGCGTGGCCGTCCTCGGTGAGCGCCGCGACCGCGACCTCGGCGATGTCCTCGACGTCGATGGTCGGCTCCGGCTCGTCGCCGAGCGGCAGCGCCACCTCGCCTTCGCGGACCGGGTGCAGGAACACGTCTTCGTCGTAGTTCTGGTGGAAGTTGTTGGCCCGCAGGATCGTCCACTCGGCCTCCGTCGCCCGGACCGCGTCCTCGGCCGTCTTCATGCCGGGGATGGGGAGAAAGTCGATGCCGCGGCCGGAAAGCACCACGAAGCGCCGGACACCGGCGGCCACCGCCTGGCGGACGAACGGGTCGATGGGGGCGGGGTCGTCCGGTACGACCAGGTAGACGGCCTGGACGTCGGCCAGCGCGGCCGGCCACGTCGAGGGGTCGTACCAGTCGAAGCGGACGTCGCTCGAACGGGAAGCGGCGCGCACCTGGTGCCCGGCAGCCCGCAGCCGGGTCACCACCCGGCGTCCGGTCTTGCCCGTCGCGGCCAGGACGAGGATCGGTGGTTGTGTCATGAGCGTCAGTCAACCTGGCCGCGGTTGGACGGAACATGGTCGAAGCGCGCTATTTCATGTCTGTTCGTCTACGGGTTCGCGGCTGTCGAGTTTGGGGCCGTGGCTGCGCTTGCGGTCGGGAAGGGCCAGGGACGTGTTGCCGCCGCTTTGCGGCGGTGCCGCCGCGTCGCGGCGGTGCCACCGCTACGCGGCGGTGGCGCGTTTGCTGAGCTCCTTCCACGCCGTCGGCCACTCGGCGCGGCGATCGCGGCGGCGGGCAGCCTCGCGCTCGACGAGCCGTCCGGCCACGAACGCCACGGCACCGTCCGCGCCGTCCCCGAGTGCGTGCAGTAGGTCGCGCAGCCGCTGCTCGGCGACGCACGCGTCCTGGTGTTCGCCGAGCACGTCCTGGAACCGCTTCGCGGCCTTCAGCAGCGGTTTGACGTCGAGCGCGGACTCGGCCAGCTCGGCGGTGTAGCGCAGGCGCTTGCCGCGGATGCGCAGCGCGTGCAGCTCCGCGTCGGAGGGGTCGTCGCCGAGCTTGCCCACCGCCTTGCGCAGCTTCCGGTACTCCTTTGCGACCAGGCGTCGCAGCTCGTCCGGTCCGTCCACATCGGACTTCGGCGAGGGCAGTTCGGTGCGCACCGCGGCGGCCAGCTCGCGCACCAGCTCCACGTAGCGGTCGCTGTCCAGCGCCGCGAGCAGCTCGAAGCGGGCCTCGCCGTGCTCGACCTCCAGGCCGGAGAGCAGCCGGGCCGCCGCTGCGCGCTCCTCGGCGTCGAGGTCGGCGCTTTCCTGGCGCAGCCGGTCGATCAGCACGTCGAGGTCGCGGACCGGGCCCAGCGCGCGGCCGAGCCAGCCCAGCTCCGCGCGCAGCGGCTCCGACCAGTCCTGGTCCAGGAACGGGCGGCCGGATCGGAGCATCGCCCGCATCCGCCGCACCGAGACCCGCATCTGGTGCAGTTCCTCGGGGTCCTCGCCCAGCCTGGTGCCGGGGTCGTGCCGGACCATCGCGCGCAGCCGGACGTCCAGCCCGGCGCGGACGTGTTCCCTGACGGGTGCGTCGCGACCAGCGGTGATCGGCTCGTCGAGACCGATCGCGCCCGCCACGTCACGGCTCTGCCAACCCTGCGTCCCGGTGGAAACCATTCCCGATTATAGGAACGGCGGGCGGACCGTCCGCCTGGTTCATCCAGGCGAAGCAGGCCCGCCCGCCGTCGCAGCGGTGCTCCGGCGCTCAGTCGTTGGCGTGCAGGACGGCGTTCAGCTCGACCTTGCCGCCCGAGCGCGGCGCGACCTCGACCGCGCCGGTGCTGGAGTTGCGGCGGAACAGCAGTCCGGCCGACCCCGAAAGCTCGCGCGCCTTGGTGATCGTGCCGTCCGGCAGCGTGACCTTGGTGCCCGCCGTGACGTAGAGGCCGGCCTCCACGACGCAGTCGTCGCCGAGCGAGATGCCCACGCCGCCGTTGGCGCCGATCAGGCAGCGCTCGCCGACGGAGATGACCTCCTTGCCGCCACCGGACAGCGTGCCCATGATCGAGGCGCCGCCGCCGAGGTCGGAGCCGTCGCCCATCACCACGCCCGCCGAGATGCGGCCCTCGACCATGGAGGCGCCCAGCGTGCCGGCGTTGAAGTTGACGAAGCCCTCGTGCATCACCGTCGTGCCGCTGGCCAGGTGGGCGCCGAGGCGCACCCGGTCGGCGTCGCCGACGCGCACGCCCGACGGCGCGACGTAGTCGACCATGCGCGGGAACTTGTCGATGCTGTAGACGGTGACCGGGCCGCGGGCGCGCAGCCTGAGGCGGGTCGCCTCGAAGCCCTCCACCGGGCACGGGCCGTGGTTGGTCCACACGACGTTGGACAGCAGGCCGAACATGCCGTCGAGGTTCTGGCCGTGCGGGCGCACCAGCCGGTGCGACAGCAGGTGCAGGCGAAGGTAGAGGTCGTGGGCGTCGGCGGGCTCGTCGGCCAGCCGGGAGATGTCGGTGCGCACCGCCACGACGTCGACGCCGCGGGCGTCGTCGCGACCGACCAGCGCAGCGCCGGCCTCGCCGAGCGACTGCGCGGCCTCCTCGGCGGACAGGCGCCGGGTGCCCGACTCCCCGGGCTCGCCGAGCCGGACGGTGGGGAACCAGGTGTCCAGCACGGTGCCGTCGTCGGTGACGGTGGCCAGGCCGATGCCGTGGGCTCCGGTGGCCTGCGGGTCGGGTGTGAGTGCACTGCTCATGGCTGGAAACCGTAATCGGCGCAGGTGACCACTGCTAGCAAGGGGCGTGCGACGACCGGGCCGCCGACGCCTCACGAGCCTCCGGGCGGTGCTTCGGCCGGGGCTCTCACCTGCGGTTTTCTACAGCGGCCGGGGTGGGGCGGCAGCCCCGGGGCGGGCATGCGGTGGCGTCGGTGTAGGCGGCATCACAGGTCCCAGGCCGACTGCCGGGGACATCAGCCCAGACTGCCCTGCGGCAGGTGGCAGCCGGTGCTGAGGCTGAGGATGGTGTTCTTCGCCGTGCCGAACCGGTAGACCGCTGCGAACCCGTCGGTGGCCTCGACCTCGTGGTCGTCGGGGCGGTCGACGACCGGCCTGGGTGCCCCGAACCCGTAACCGGCGGTGACCTCGGCAGCGACCCGGACGGCCTCCGGCCAGCGCTCGTCGGCGATGTTCGCCTCGTAGGTCCACCGGTCGAGGGTGCGGCTCTCGGCCTCTTGGATGCCGGGGAAGTCCGCGCAACCCGCCCGGCTCGCCTCCCCGTCGTTCACCCACGCGGACACGCCGAGCTCCGCGGCCAGCCGGTCGCGCAGCTCTTGCTGCATCCGGCCGTAGCGGTCGCTGATCTCCTCGATGGAGGGGCGTTGCCGCAGCGCGGCGGCACCGTCCTCGGGCCCGCTCGCGCACCCGCCGGCCACTGTTGCGGTGAGCAACAGCGCCGAAGTGCCTGCCGCCGAACGCGCGCCGAGGGGGCTCATCCGCCCTGCGGCAGGTGGCAGCCGGTGCTGACGGTCAGCAGGGTGTTCTTCGCGGTGCCGAACAGGTAGCTGCCGCCGTACTGGTCGGTCGCGGTGATCTGGTGGTCGCCGGGCCGGTCGACGACGACCTCCACGGCGCCGAAGCCGTATCGGGCGGTCACCTCTCCCACGACGCGTACCGCGCGCGGCCAGTTGGCGTCGGGGAGGTTGCCGCTGGAGCGCCACGACTCCAGCATCCGAGTCTCCCCACCCAGGTTGGGGAAGTCCGCGCAGCCGGCGTTGCTCATCGGCTCGCGCGGGGTCCAGGACAGCGACCCGATCTCGGCGGACAGCCGCTCCCGGAGCTCGCGCTGCATCTGGTCGTAGCGGGCGGTCACCTCCTCGATGCTCGGCCGCTGCTGGAGGGTCGCGCGCTGGTCTTCCACATCTCCCCCGGGGGTCGGGCCCGGCCGTCCCGCGCATCCGGCGGCGAGCACGGCGCAGAGCGTGAACAGAACGAGCTTCTTCATCAGAACAGGTCCCGGATCTTCGAGGGTGCCCATGAAAGGTAGTCGCCGAAGCCCTTGCCCTCGCCCCGCACGGTGCGGTCGGGCAGACCCGCGACGACGGCGGCCATGTTGTGCTGGCTGGTGCTGTTGTCGGCGACGTAACCGCTGTGCCCGGTGGACTCCCCGAGCCGCCGGCCGCCACCGGGCTCGGTCGCCTCCTCGGCGGAGAGGTCCTGGATGCCCTCCATGTGCGTGGGATCGCCGCCGAAGCGCCCGAAGTCGGCCACCGGGTCGTTCCTCGCCTCGATCCGGTAGGTGTGCCCCTCCGGCATGTGCAGGTCCTCGACGTCGTCGGTGCCGACGCCGGGGGAGCCGAAGACGATCGCGTCGTCCACCCCGTGCCCACCGCCCTGCAACGCGTAGCCGGTCGTGGTCGAACCGTAGGAGTGCCCGAGCGCGGTCAGGTGCGGATCGGTGTCGCGGGAGGCGTTGATGCCCCTGAAGAACTCGTTGAGCTTCGCTCCGCCCTCCTGCGCGGAGTCGGAGCGGATCACCGAGTTCTCATCCCACGGCGCGTGCTCGTCGTCCTGCGGGGCCTCGTAGCCGATCCAGCTGACCGCGGCGACCGTGCCGCCTTCGCCGTAGCGGTCGCTCTCGTGCTGGGCTTGGGTGCGGAGCTGGTTCATCTGGTGGTCGAGGCCCTCCAGGGTGCCGCTCACCGTGCTGTTGAGCCCCGGGGTGAACACCGAGACGTGATCGGCGGTGTCGACGTCGCCCACAGCCACCGCGGCCTTGAGGCGCTCACCGCCGGAGTCCAGCACCAGCAGTTGCCTCGGCGGCTGCCGTTCGAGCGTCTTGTCGATGGCATCGATGGAGGCGATCTTGCCGTCGACCTCCTCGAGCTTCGCGCGCTCGTCCTCGGAGACACCGCCCCGCTCGATCCCGGCCCTCTCCTCGTGCAGGGCGTCGCGTTCGTCGTCGATGCGGTTGCGGTTGGCCAGGTCGCGGACTTGGGCGGGGATGCCGTCGCGGTTGCCGAGCCAGGCGGGAGGGGCCGCGCGCAGCGCGTCCTGCTCCTCCCGCGACAGCGACTTCCACCAGCGGGCGTTCTCCGCCGCAGTGCCCGCGGGCGGTGCGTCGATGGTCGCGGCCAGGCCGCGGGCGTCGCCGGTCGCGGCGTCGTCGGCGAGCGAGCCGCCCCGGCCGGGGTCCATGACGTCGTTCTCGGCGTCGGTGAGCACCTTCGCCAGCTCCTCGTCGGCGCGGTTGGCCCGTTGGAGGATCTCGCGGACCTTCTCCACGAGCTGGTCGCGGACGCGGATGCGCTCCTGCCTGACCTGCTCGATCTGGTCGGCCGGCACGTCGTCGGGCGGAGCGACGTCGCGGACGCCGCCCTCGGCGGTGATCTCGAAGCCGTTTCCCCTGGCCAGGTCGTCGGCTTCGCGGAGCAGCCTGTGGATCGCCTCCACCTCGTCGGCGGTCTCGGCGACGCAGCGGCGGACCGCGGCCACCTCGACCACCAGCTCCCGCATCACCCGGGTCAGGCCCGCGTGGCTCTGCGCGGCGGAATCGGCGGCCGCACCACGCCAGCCCTCGGGCCGGGCTGAGCCCTTCAGCTCGTCGTCGACGGCGACCAGCCGGTCCTGGTGCCTGCCCAGCGCGGCGAAGACCTTCTCCAGCGCGGCCGGCTCCCACCTGCGGACGTCGGAAAGCGACACCATCAGCCGGCCTGCTCCCTCATCTCCGCGGCGATGCGTCCGAAGGCGTCGGCGGCGGCCTGCTCGTTCCCGCCGTACTCGGCGGCGGCCGAGTCGAGCGCCGCGCCGTGGGCGCGCGCGTCGCGGCTCCACACCTTGACGGTCTGGGACCAGCTCCGCGCCACCGCGCCCGCGGCCTGCGCGGAACGGCTGCCGGGCAGGGCGGTGGCCAGGTCCGTCGCGGCGGAGCCGAGGTCGACCGCGGCGGCCTGGTCACCGGCCGACCTCGCCTTCGCGGCGGCCTCGCGAAGGTTCTGCATGACGGCTTGGTAGCTCACTGCCCACCTCCGGCGGGCAGGCTATCCCGATCAAGTGGCTCGGAAGGGGCGATTCGGTGAATACCGGTAGCCTCCCCCACGTGACCGCCGAGCTGAACCTCACCGCAGACCCTGTCGAGCTCACCGCCGCGCTGGTGGACATCCCGAGCGTGTCGGGCGACGAGAAGCTCATCGCCGACGCGGTCGAGCACGCGCTGCGCGAGCAGGCGCCGCACCTGGAGGTCGTGCGCAACGGCGAGGCCGTGCTGGCCAGGACGAACCTGGGCCGGGGCTCCCGAGTGGTGCTCGCCGGGCACCTCGACACCGTGCCGGTCAACGACAACCTCCCGTCGCACCGCAGCGGCTCGGGCGACGACGAGCTGCTGCACGGCTGCGGCACGGCCGACATGAAGAGCGGCGACGCGGTGATGCTCGGCATCGCCGCCGGGCTCACCGACCCGCGCCACGACCTGACCTTCCTGTTCTACGACTGCGAGGAGGTCGAGGCCGAGCGCAACGGCCTGAACCGCATCGAGCGGGAGCTGCCGGAATGGCTCGACGGCGACCTCGCGGTGGTCTGCGAGCCGTCGAACGCGGCGATCGAGGCCGGGTGCCAGGGCACGCTGCGGGTCGAGGTGCGCACGAAGGGTGCGCGGGCGCACACGGCGCGGGCGTGGATGGGCGAGAACGCCATCCATGCGGCGCAGCCGGTCCTGCAGCGCCTGGTCGACTACACGCCGAGGCAGCCCATGATCGACGGCCTCCAGTACCACGAGGGGCTGCAGGCGGTGCGGATCGCCGGTGGCGTCGCGGGCAACGTCGTCCCGGACAGCTGCGTGGTGACGGTGAACCACCGCTTCGCCCCGGACCGCTCCCTGGCCGAGGCGGAGGCGCACGTGCGGGAGGTCTTCGACGGCTTCGACGTGACGCTGACCGACGGGGCGCAGGGCGCGCTGCCGGGACTCACGGCGCCCGCGGCGGCGGAGCTGGTGGCGGCGTCCGGACAGCCGCCGGTCGCGAAGCTGGGGTGGACCGACGTGGCGCGGTTCGCCGCGCGCGGGCTGCCCGCGGTGAACTTCGGGCCCGGCGCCCCGACGCTGGCCCACACGCAGCAGGAGCACGTGCCGGTGACGCAGATCCGCCACTGCGCCCAGGCCCTGCGGCGCTTCCTCAGCCCGGAGGGCTGAGGGGCTGGCGCCGACTGCCTTCGCGGGGCGAGGTGAGGTGCGGCGGCTGCGGCGGTGGCTTACCGACACGCGGGGTTGAGCGTTGTCGCGTGCGCGTGTCGGTGGGGCGGTCTGCGGAGAAGGCGACTGACACGCTGGGTTGAGCGTTGTCGCGTGCGCGTGTCGGTGGGGCAATCGGCGGTGGAGGCGACCGACATGCCGGGGTGAGCCTGGTCAGGTGCGCGTGCGCGTGCGCGTGTGCGTGTGCGTGTCGGTGGGCGGTGACTGGTGGTGTCAACCGACACGCCGGGGGGAGCTTGGTCAAGTGCGCGTGTCGGATCCGGGGCCGCATTGGCCGAACCGACACGCCGGAATGCTTGTAGTCCGATGCACGTGCGATACACGCGTGTGCGGTCCGACTCGCATCCTGGCCAGGGTGGTGCAGCTGTCCGACACGCGAGGGCGACCGTGGTCAGGCGCGCGTGTCGGTGGGGCGGTCTGCGGAGAAGGCAACCGACACGCTGGGGTGAGCGCGGTTGCGTGCGCGTGTCGGCAGGGCGATCAGCGGTGAAGGCGACCGACATGCCGGGGTGAGCCTGGTCGGGTGCGCGTGTCGGTGGCGGTGGCTGGTGGTGTCAGCCGACATGCCGAGGTGAGCCTGTCGCGTGTGCGTGTCAGTGGGGCAGTGGCCGGTGGTATCGACTGACACGCCGAGGCGAACGCGATCGGGCGCGCGTGCCGTTCCGCCACCCCGTCGGCGGCTGGGGCGCGTGGGTCAGTCCGCGCCGGTTGTGGTCCAGGACTGGCCGAGGGGCCGTTGCGAATCGGGCCGGAAGCCCGGAGAGCCGGGTTCGTCATCCGGTACCTGCCGGGGCTGCGGCGCCTCGGCCATACCGGGTTCGCCAGCCATACGCGAAGGCTCTCCAGGTTCGCTGTCCGCCGGGGCGCCCCGCCGCACCCGATCCTCGTCCTGCACCAGCTCCTCGTCCGGCACCGGTTCTTCGCCCTGCGCCAGTGCCTCCCCGCGTGCCAGTGCCTCCCCGGGTGCCGGTCCGGCCGCCGCGAGCTCCTCCTGTCGCCCACCGGCGGCCAAGCGCTCCGCGTCGGCCAGGCGTTCCGCTTCCGCCGGCTGGTCCGACTCCGGACGCCTCGGCTCGGGCGCGGCCGCCCCGCCCCCCTGATCGGACTTCACGTGCTCGACGAACCGCAGCAGCTCGACGGGGAAGGGCAGCACGAGCGTCGAGTTCTTCTCCGCCGCCACCTCGACCACCGTCTCCAGCAGCCGCAGTTGCAGCGCCGCCGGCGTGTCGGCCATGACGGTCGCGGCGTCGGCGAGGCGCTGCGACGCCTGGTACTCGCCGTCGGCGGCGATGACCCGGGAGCGCCGTTCCCGCTCGGCCTCGGCCTGCCGGGCGATCGAGCGCTTCATCGACTCCGGCAGCGAGACGTCCTTGATCTCCACCCGGTCGATGTGCACGCCCCAGCCCAGCGCGGGGTTGTCGATCATCAGCTCGAGCCCCTGGTTGAGCCGCTCCCGGTTGGACAGCAGGTCGTCGAGGTCGCTCTTGCCGATGATCGAGCGCAGCGAGGTCTGCGCGACCTGACCGACCGCGAACAGGTAGTCCTCGACGTTGACGATGGCGCGCGCGGCGTCCTCCACCTTGAAGTAGACGACGGCGTCGACCCGCACGGTCACGTTGTCGCGGGTGATGCCCTCCTGCGCCGGGACCGGCATCGTGACGATCTGGAGGTTGACCTTCCGCAGCCGGTCCACCACCGGGACGATCGTGGTCAGGCCGGGCCCGCGGGTCTGCTCCTGCAGCCGGCCGAAGCGGAACACCACGCCGCGCTCGTACTGCTTGATGACCTTCACGGCCGAACCCACGTAGAGCACGACGAGCACGATTGCTACGAGCAACGCCTCGATGACCATGGCAGGCTCCCCGGGCTCGATTCGCGGTCGTGCCCGGCGATCCGTCCCGTCCCCGTGTGAACCACCGTGATCGCCCGTGTCGGCGACGGATCGCCGAATTCACTCGATCTAACCCCTCGTATCGTACGCCCCGCACGCACCGCCGCGAAGCTCTTGAACAGCGGAATCGTCGGCTCGGCGAGACCGGCGCGGCACGCCCGTGACACTGATGGCTCACCCGCCGTTCGCCGCGGGTGCTTACTCTCGATCGCATGACGATTGAGGGCCCCTGGGGCACACCGAACGGTGCCGAGCACCCGCAGGAGAAGCAACGCGGACCGGTGGTCCTGCGCCGGTCGAGGCTCGCCGAGCCCACCACGACCGACCAGCGCCTGCTCGACTCGCGCGGCCCGTCGGACTGGGTGCACACCGACCCGTGGCGGGTGCTGCGGATCCAGGCGGAGTTCGTCGAGGGCTTCGGTGCGCTGGCCGAGGTGCCCCGGGCGGTGACCGTCTTCGGATCGGCCAGAACCCCGCGGGAGCACCCCGAGTACGCCGCGGGCGTGGAGCTCGGCGCGGCGCTGGCCGCCATCGGCTGCGCGGTGATCACCGGGGGCGGCCCCGGCACCATGGAGGCGGTCAACCGGGGCGCCTCGGAGGCGGGCGGCCTCTCGATCGGGCTGGGCATCGAACTGCCCTTCGAGCAGGGGCTCAACCCGTGGGTCGACCTCGGCGTCAACTTCCGCTACTTCTTCGCGCGCAAGACGATGTTCATCAAGTACGCGCAGGCGTTCATCTGCCTGCCCGGCGGCTTCGGCACGATGGACGAGCTGTTCGAGTCGCTGACGCTGGTGCAGACCAAGAAGGTCACCAAGTTCCCCGTGGTGCTCTTCGGCAAGTCCTACTGGCAGGGCCTCTACGACTGGGTGCGCGACAGCATGCTCGCCACCGGCAAGATCGGCGAGAAGGAAATGGGCTTGTTGCACCTGACCGACGACATCGATGATGCCGTGAGCATCGTCGAGGAGGCGTACCAGGCTTGGGAGGCCGCGCATTGAACGAGGAGTCGGCAACGGTGGCGGTCTGCGTCTACTGCGCGTCCCGCCCGGTCCCGCAGCACCACCTCGACCTGGCCGCCGAGGTCGGCACGGGCATCGCCAAGCGCGGCTGGTCGCTGGTCTCCGGCGGCGGCCGGGTGTCGATGATGGGCGAGGTGACGCGCGCCGCCAGGGCGGGCGGTGCGCGGACCGTCGGCGTGATCCCGCGGGCGCTGGTCGACCTGGAGGTCGCCGACAGCGACTCCGACGAACTGCTGGTCGTCGACACCATGCGCGAGCGCAAGGGCCTGATGGACGCGCACGCCAGCGCGTTCCTGGCCCTGCCGGGCGGCATCGGCACGTGCGAGGAGCTGTTCGAGGTGTGGACCTCGCGCTACCTCGGCATGCACGCCAAGCCGGTGGTGCTGCTGGACCCGGAGGGCCACTACCGCGGGCTGCTGGACTGGCTGCACGGCATGGTCGACAGCGGTTTCGCGAGCAGCAGCTCGCTGGACGCGCTGACCGTCGTCACCGACGTGGAGGCCGCGCTCGACGCCTGCGCGCCGTGAACGCTCCGGGCCGTGCGGGCGTGGTGGCAGCCCGCGCGCCCGCAGCGACGCCCCGAACGGTAGGTGCGCCAGGACTTCGCGCCAGGTGACAGCCCGCGCGGCCGCGGCGGCGCCCGTCCCGCCGGCCGCGGCCTGGAGGTCAGCCCAGCGGGATGTCCAGCCGGGACGGCGCACCGGCCGGTGAGTCGAAGCCGACGCGCGAGCCCGCCTGCGCGCTGCTGCCGTAGCGGGGGTCGAGGGTGTCGACGACCAGTACCAGCCGGTGCCCGGCCGGCACGGTCCAGAGCCCGGGCTCCAGTGCCAGCTCGACCCGCTGCGGGCCACCCGATGCGCCGCCGTGCAGCGTCACGGGTTTGTGGCTGATCAGGCTGCCCGCGCCGAAGGCGTCCACGTCGTAGAGGTAGGCGAACAGCGTCGTGTCGTCGGAGTCGGAGGTGACCGTCGTGCTGAGCCTCGGCGTGCCGCTGACCGTCACCGCGCGCGGGTAAGGATCGGTGGCCCACACCCCGGCCCCGCGGCGGTCGACCAGCGGGGTGAACACTCCGACGGGAATGCCGAAGCCCTGGAGGATTCCGCTGATCATCACCGGCCCGCTGTCGGCCAACGTGGGAACTTCGGCGGAGATCGAGTGCTGCCAGCCGGCACCGGGCTGGGTGGTCAGCCCGCCGGTGACGGGCGCGAGCGGGTGGCGCGGTTCGGGCGCGCCGAGGTAGCGGGTGTCGACCCGGCCGGTGACCGAGTCCCAGTCCGGGTACCCGCGCCACGGTCCGCCGTTGATCGGCTTGAGCCGCACCGGGTTCTCCCCGCCGATGCCGTTGGGGACGTCCCGCAGGTGGTGGTCGAACCAGCGCCGGGTGGAGTCCCAGACGTCGTTGGGCAGGCCCGCCGCGCCGAAGATCTCCGGGGTCGCGTGGTCGCCGGGCGAGAGCATGAGGCGCTTGGGGCCGCGCAGGTCCTCGTAGAGGTCGGCCATCTGCTGCGGCGGGAAGAGCGAGTCCTCCCAGGCGTTGGCGATCATCACCGCGGTGCCGTTGGCGTTGATCGCGTCCACGACGGTGGCCGGTGAGCGCTCCGGGACCAGGTGCAGGGCGTCCTCGATCCGGCCCTCGCGGTACGCGCGCTCCAGCTCGGCGAGGTCCGAGCCGAACCGGCCGGTCAGGTGGCCCGCCCCGAGCAGCAACTCGGAACCCTGCGCGTTCACGGTGCCGTTCGGGTACAGCGACTTCTCCAGGTCCGCCCAGCCGCTCATCGCCGAGACGGCCCGCACGCGCGGGTCGGCGGCGGCGGTCAGGGCGCTGATGCCCGCGCCGTAGGAGATCCCGGCCATGCCGACGCGGCCGGGGTCGGCCCCGGTGTTGGCCACCGCCCAGTCGATGACCTTCGACGCGTCGGCGACGTCCTCGGCCCCGGCGACCTCGACCGCGCCGCCGGAGGCCCAGAAGCCGCGCGCGGTGTAGGTGACGACCACGTATCCGGAGTTGTAGGCGAGATCGGCCGCGGCGCCGACGTACTCCAGGTTCGGTGTGGCCCAGCTGGCCGGCATCACCAGCAGCGGGAACGGACCGTCACCGGCCGGCTCGATCACCTTGGCGTCGAGGGCGACGCCGTCGGCGCCGGGAATCGTCTCGTGGCGGACGGTGACGCCTGGCGGGGCGGTGGACGCGGTCGGGGGGACCACGGGAACGGCGAGGGCCGCGACGACGGCCGCGGTCGCGAGGGTGAGCAGGCGGCGCACACCGACCTCCTTGTCGAGTGGCGTGGGGCACAGCGATCAGCAGTAAACATGAACCTACTCTCGGGTAGCAAGTGGCTAGCAGGTCGCGGGGAACCAGCGCCACACACCTGGGCGTGCCGCACCTGCGCACGTCCATGCCAGGATTTGACGGGTGAAGCCACTGCGGTTCGGCGACAAGGACCTGCCGGCAGATCGCCCGCTGGTGATGGCGATCGTGAACCGGACCAGGGACTCCTTCTACGACCGGGGGCGCACGTTCGAGACGTCCGCCGCGGCCGAGGCCGTCGACCGCGCGGTCGAGGACGGGGCCGACATCGTCGACATCGGCGGCGTGCGCGCCGGGGCGCAGGGCGAGACCGTCGACGCGGCCGAGGAGGCCCGCCGGGTGGCGCCCTTCGTCGCGGCGGTGCGCGAGCGCCACCCGGGGCTGGTGATCAGCGTCGACACCTGGCGCCACGAGGTCGCCCGGCACGTCTGCGACGCCGGTGCCGACCTGCTCAACGACACCTGGGCCGGTGTGGACCCGCGGCTGGCCGAGGTCGCCGCCGAGTTCGGCGTCGGCGTCGTCTGCTCCCACACCGGCGGGTTGCCGCCTCGCACCGACCCCCACCGGGTCCGCTACGCCGACGTCGTCGCCGAGGTGACCGCCGAGCTCGTCGAGCGAGCCGAGCGGATGGTGCGCATCGGCGTGCCCGCGCACGGCGTGCTGATCGACCCGACGCACGACTTCGGCAAGAACACCTGGCACGGGCTGGCGCTGCTGCGCCGCGTCGACGAGCTGGTGGCGACCGGCTGGCCGGTGCTGATGGCGCTGTCCAACAAGGACTTCGTCGGTGAGACCCTCGGCGCCGGGGTCGACGAGCGGCTGGAGGGGACGCTGGCGGCGACCGCGGTCGCCGCGTGGGTCGGGGCACGGGTCTTCCGGGCGCACCACGTCCGGGAGACGCGGCGCGTGGTGGAGATGGTCGCGAGCATCGCGGGCACCCGGCCGCCCGAGCAGGTGCTCCGCGCCCTGGCCTGACGAGGCCCGTTCGCGGCGCTCGGCTGCCCTGGCGGTGGGTGGTGCTTCGGGCGGAGGTGTCGCACTCGGAGGCGGCGCCAGGTCGAAGGCACTGCGGTCGGAGGCGGCCTGGACGGACGTGGCCCGGGGCGGAGGCGCCTCGGGCGGAGGTCCGGAAATGGTGGGCGGCCGGTGGTCAGCTCGTGCGGAAGGCCTGGTCGACCAGCTCGGAGACGCCATCGGCCGGGACGTCCGGGCGGACCACGAGCAGCACCGGGGCCAGCCTGATCCACCGCGCCTTCACCCTGGGGGCGCTGGGCTTGGCCGCCGCGAGCTCGTCGGCGAGCTCCTCGAGCCGCCACTGCGCCTCGTCGCGTTCCAGGATCGGGTCCGGGTGCGCGGCGATCACGTCGACCAGCGCGTTGACGTAGGTGCGGAGCTGGTCGAGCGCGCTGTTGCCGCCGACCGCCGCGGCGGCGTCGGGCCGCGCGTCCGGCTGGTCCGAGCGGTCGCTGTCGTTGCGCACTTCGGGGAGCTCCTCGATCGCTCGCGGGTACCGGCGATCCCGAAGTCTGCTGCAGCGGTGGGCACGAACGGGGATGTCGCCACGTTATTCAACCGATCGGGGCAACTCCGGCGAACCGCCGCGGGCGATGTGATGCACGTCATCACCGGTCCAGATCGCGAAAGGACCTAGGTCCCCTTGCGGGAAGGCGATGACAGTGGTCGGAAATATCCGTAGAGTCGCTACTCGTGAAGGCTGATGCGTTGCGCGGTCACCTGGACGCTCTGCTCCTCGCCACGCTCGACGGCAGGGAGCTTCACGGGTACGCAATCATCGAGGCGCTGCAACAACGCAGCGGGGGTGCCCTCGACCTGCCCACCGGCACCGTCTACCCCGCGCTGCGCCGGCTCGAGCGCGCCGGGTACGTGCACAGCTCGTGGAGCACGGTCGGCGGCAGGCAGCGGCGCACGTACCGCCTGACACATTCGGGGGTGCAGACCCTGCAGGCCGAACGCCGCGCGTGGCGCGAGTTCACCACGGCGATCGAGGGCGTGCTGGTCAAGCGGCCCCCGGCGCCCGTGCAGGCGTAGCCCGGTACCTCGCGCCGCTGGTCGCCGCGTCCGCGCAGGCCGAGCCGTGCGGCTCGGGCGCCGCGTGCCACGATCTGGGTGTGGCTAGTGCGCTGATCTACCTGCTCGTCGTGCTCGCGGTCGCCGCAGTGATCTACCTGCTCGCCTCGCTGGTCTTCGGCCGCGGCGAGCAGCTGGAGGCGTTGCCGCCCGGCTCGACCCCGACCCGGCTGCCACCCGCCGATGTCGAAGGCTCCGACGTGCGCGCGCTGCGCTTCCAGCAGGTGCTCCGCGGCTACAAGGCGGCGGAGGTCGACTGGGCGCTGGAGCGGGTCGCCGGCGAGCTCGACGAGCTCCGCGGCCGCATCGCCGTGCTGGAACGCCAGCTCGACGCGGCGGGCGAGGAGATCAGGCGGAGCCGGGCCGAGCGCGCCGAGGAGGAGCTGTGAGCACGCACGGCGACGTCGTCGTCGGTGCGGACGGACTCGCCCGCTGCCCCTGGGGCGCGAGCACGCCGGACTACGTGGAGTACCACGACACCGAGTGGGGCCGCGTCCTGCACGGCGACCGCGCGCTGTTCGAGCGGATCACGCTGGAGTCGTTCCAGTCCGGTCTGTCGTGGCTGACCATCCTCCGCAAGCGAGAGGCGTTCCGCACCGCCTTCGCCGGCTTCGACCCCGAGCGGGTGGCCGGTTTCGGGGAGCACGACCGGGCGCGGCTGCTGGCCGACGCCGGGATCGTGCGCAACCGCGCCAAGATCGACGCCGCCATCCGCAACGCCGGGGCGGTGCTGGGGCTCGACCGGCCGTTGGACGAGCTGCTGTGGTCGTTCGCGCCGCCCGCCGACGGCCGGACGCGGCCGGCGGCCCTCGCGGACGTGCCCGCGACGACACCGGAGTCCACCGCGATGGCCAAGGAGCTCAAGCGCCGCGGCTTCGTGTTCGTGGGGCCCACCACGTGCTACGCGCTGATGCAGGCCACCGGCATGGTCGACGACCACCTCGAGGGCTGCTGGAGAGCCGCCTCCGGCTGAAGGCTGCCTGCGGCCCATGGTCGCCCGGCCACGCCGCTACGCAGCCGTCCACCCACGCCGCTGCCCGTACCGGCCGCAAGGCCGCCCGGTCGCCCCGGTCCGCTGACCGCACGCACCGCCCCGCCGCACCGGCCGGCCGCCGCACCGGTCCGCGACGCGCGGAACCGGCGCGACGGCTCGCGGCTCAGTGCCCGGTGAAGTTCGGGTTCCGCTTCTCGGTGAAGGCCGCCACCGCCTCCCGGTGGTCGGCGGTGCGCCCGGCCTCCGCCTGCGCACCCGCCTCCACGGCGAGCGCCTCGTCGAGGCCCTCGGCCGCAGCCGCGAGCAGGGTTTCCTTGATGCGGGCGTAGGCGCTGGTCGGTCCGGCGGCCATCCGCGACGCCAGCTCGGCGGCGGCCATGGCCGCCTCGCCCTCGCCGACCAGGCGGTTGACCATGCCGATGCGCAGCGCCTCCTCGGCGGCGACCGGCTCGGCCAGCAGCAGCATCTCCATCGCGCGCCCGTAGCCGATCAGCCGGGGCAGCGTCCACGACACGCCGGAGTCGGTGGACAGCCCGACGTTGGCGAAGGCCATCAGGAACTTCGCGTCGGAGGAGGCGATCCGCAGGTCGCACGCATAGGCCAGGGAGGCGCCCGCGCCGGCCGCGGTGCCGTTGACGGCCGCGATCACCGGCTTGGGCATCGTCGCGACCGCGCGGATCATCGGGTTGTAGTGCTCCTCCACCGTCCGCAGCGGCGCCGGGTCGTCGGCCTGCAGCAGGGCGACGTGCTCCTTGAGGTCCTGGCCCGCGCAGAAGGCCTTGCCCGCGCCGGTGATCACGACGGCGCGGACCGCGTCATCGGCTGCGGCCTCCCGCAGCGCGCCGATCAGCGCCTGCTTGAGCTCGACGTTGAGCGAGTTGAAGCTCTCCGGCCGGTTCAACGTGAGCAGGCGCACACCCTCGGTGTCTTGGGTCAGCAGTACGTCGGACACTTCTCGCCCTTTCGTCGTGGTGGACCGGGTGCCGCGCCGACCGCGTTCTCCACAGTGGACGACTTCGGCAGCGGCCCGGGTCCCGAGTAGACAGTGCGGTTCCGCCTGGTGCCGCACGCGATCGCCGTCGCCGCTCCGCAGCGGGCAGCCCACCGGAGCCGGCTCTCGAGCGCCGGCGGCGAATGGCGCCGCACAGGCGCCGGACAACCCCGCACGACGCTCGAGTCTGCCACCCGGCGAGGGCATTCGACCAGCGCACGACCGGCACCAGTTGATCGGTTCGGTTTCGCGGCTGCGTCCGGATGGGGGAGAATGGGACCGGACCCGGCTGGTTGTGGCGACCAGGTGCGGGCACGAGTTCACGGAGGGAGCACGCTATGGCGGCCATGAAGCCCCGGACCGGTGACGGTCCCCTCGAGGTGACTAAGGAGGGGCGCGGGATCGTGATGCGCGTCCCGCTCGAGGGCGGTGGGCGGCTCGTCGTCGAGATGTCGGTCGAGGAGGCCAAGAACCTGGGCGACGCGCTGGAGTCGGCCACCGGCTGAGGCCGCTGGAAGGTGAACGGGATGGTCGTCGCCTGCCCCGGTAGTCAGGCGACAAACTGTGCGGGCCGGCGTTCGGTGCGCAGTGCGTTCGCCGACACATTGACCAGGCCCCGGCATCTCGGTGGGTGCCGGGGCCGTCGTCGGCCCGCGGTTCGATCGTGCGTGGGTGTTCCGCGCGGAAGGGTATTTCTGTGTCCGGTGCCTCAAGATTCGGTTCAGCTCGGGGGAACGGGGAAGACGACCCGGTACTGCCGGTGATCCCCACGTCACTGGTCGAAGTGGACGTCGTGCGGCGTCCGCGCGACGGAGTGCCCACGGCGGTGCCGCTGCCGGCGGGCGAGTCCGGTCCCGAGCTGGCCCCGGTGGCTGAAGCGTTCGAAGTGGACGTCGCGCTGCTGGAGGCCATCGGCGTCAAGTCCTCCGCCGGTGACGTGCGCACGGTGCCGCTGCCGGAAGGGCGCTTCGGCTGGGTGGTCGGCATCGGCTCCGGCGAAGACGAGCAGTGGCGCACCGCGGGTGCCGCGCTGGCCCGCGCGACCCGGGAGAAGCTGGGCGAGACCGGCGAGGCCGAGGGCGACACCGTCGACTTCGGAGAGCCGTCGGAGGCCGAGTACCTCCAGATCAGGTTGCCCGCAGGCATCGGCCAGGACGCCGTGTCGGCGCTCGCGCTCGGCCTGGCGCTGGGCGACTACCGCTTCCGCGTCACCGGGCAGCCCGCCCCGCCGCGACTGCGCAAGGCGCTGCTGGTGACCGACGACGAGGAGCTGCGCGAGCCGGTCGCGCGCGCCCGGGAGTGGGCGGCGGCGACCGCGCTGGCCCGCGACCTGGCCAACTCGCCGTCCAACGTCAAGGACCCGGACTGGTTCACCGGGCTGGCCGCGCGGCTGGCCGGTGAGGTCGACGGGCTGACCGCGACCGTGCGGGACGAGAAGTGGCTGGCCGACCACGGCTTCGGCGGCATCCTCGCCGTCGGCGGCGGTTCCGCCTCGCCGCCGCGGCTGCTCGAACTGACCTGGCGGCCCGCCGACGCCACGGGGCCGCACCTGGTGCTGGTGGGCAAGGGCATCACGTTCGACACCGGCGGCATCTCGCTCAAGCCCGCCGAGGGCATGCACCTGATGCGCACCGACATGTCCGGTGGCGCGGCGGTGATCGGGGCGATGCTGGCCGTGGCGCGGCTCGGGCTCCGGGTGCGGGTCACCGCGCTGGTCCCGTCGGCTGAGAACCACCTGTCGGGCAGCAGCTACCGGCCCGGCGACGTCGTGCGCCACTACGGCGGCAAGACGACCGAGGTCGGCAACACCGACGCCGAAGGACGCATGGTGATGGCCGACGCGCTGGTCTACGGTGCGCGCCACCACGAGGCCGACCTGCTGGTCGACGTCGCCACGCTCACCGGTGCGATGAAGGTCGCGCTCGGCCTGCGCACCGGCGGCGTGTTCGCCACCGACCCGGACCTGTCGCGGCGGCTGCGCGACGCGGGCGAGCGGGTCGGCGAGGCGTGGTGGCCGATGCCGCTGATCGAGGACCACGCCGAGGCGGTCCGGGGCGAGCTGGCCGATGTGAACCAGATCCCGCAGGGCCCGGGTGGAGTCACCGCGGCGCTGTTCCTGCGGGAGTTCACCGAGGGGCTGCCGTGGGCGCACCTGGACATCGCGGGACCGGCGCGGGCGGACAAGAACTACGCCGAGGTCGTCGCGGGCGGCACCGGCTTCGCGGCCCGGAGCCTGGTCGAGTTCGTCGCGAGCCTGGCCGAGCGGGGTTAGTTCCAGGAGGGTTTGCCGAGCGGCTGGGACCCGCACCCTGATCGGCTGACTCTGAAACAGCCCCGAGCGCGAAGTGGGGCGGCGCGGGCCGTGGCCCCGCAGCGGCTTCGGTCGACGCCGGTCAGGCGAGCCCGCGGCGGGAGGCGAAGGCGCGGAAGGCGCGCACCGCGGGCGGCAGCGCCCGCTGGGCGGGCCAGGTGAGGCAGATCGTGCGGTGCTCGGCGGGGTCGAGCGGGATCTCCACCGTCCCGGGCACCGCCTCCGGCACGGCGGGCGGCAGCAGGGCCACGCCGAGCCCGGCTGCGACCAGCCCGCGGGCGGTGTCGACCTCCTCGCTCTCGAACGCCACCCGTGGCGAGAAACCCGCGCGGTCGCTCAGCTCGGTGAAGATCTGCCGGAGCCCGTAGCCGTGCCGGGTGACGACGAAGTCGTCATCGGCGAGCTCGGACAGCGCCAGCGCGGTGCGTCCGGCGAGCGGGTGCCCGTTGTGCAGTACGGCCAGCAGCGGCTCCGCGCAATGCGGCACCCACTCCAGCGCCGGGTCCTGGTCCGGCGGCGGGGAGACCAGGCAGAGGTCGATCCGGCCGTCGAGCATCCCGCTCAGCATGTCGGCGCGCGCACCCTGCGCGAGCCCGAACCGCACGTGCGGGTGGTCGGCGCGGAAGCCCCTGATCAACGCGGGTACCAGCGTGCCGCCCATGGTGTGCTGGAAGCCCAGGACGACCTGGCCGCGTTCGGGGGAGATCTCCTCGACGACCTCGCGGCACCCCGCCTCCAGGCTGCGCAGCGCGTCGGTGGCGGCGGAGGCGAGCAGCCGGCCGGTGCGAGTGAGCCGGATACCGCGCCCGTGCGGGGCGATCACCGGCGCGCCGATCTCGTCGGAGAGCCGCGCCAGCGTCCGGCTCGCGGTCGGCTGCGGGATGCCGAGCTGCTCGGCCGCACGTGTGAGATGGCCCTCGGACGCGACCGCGCGCAGCAGTGCCAGGGTGGGGCTCAGGTGCGCCGCGAGCTGCGCCGCATCCTCGGACGGAGCTGTCTCATACGTCATCGCATCGATTATTACCACTTCACGCATTGGACGCATTAGTTAGCCCGTCTTAGCTTCGGAGGCGTGGACACCGCACGCCTCCGACGGATCCGGATCTCGATGCTGCTGGGCGCCCTGGCGCTGTTCGCGCTGCTCTACGCGCCGCAGCCGGTGCTGCCGCAGCTCGCGGGCGACTTCGGCCTGAGTCCCGGCTCGGCCGCGCTGACGGTGTCGGCCGCGACGCTCGGGCTGGCGGTCGGCGCGATCCCGCTGGGCATGCTCTCCGAGGCGGTCGGCAGGCGGCGCATGATGATCGGCTCGCTGCTGCTCGCCGAGGCGCTCGGCCTGCTGCTGCCGTGGGTGCACCACTTCCCGTTGCTGGTCGCCCTGCGGCTGGTGCAGGGTGTCGCCATCGCGGGGCTCGCCGCCGTCGCCGCCGCCTACCTCGCCGACGAGACCGGCGGCAACCGGCTCGGCGCGATCATGGGGCTCTACGTCGCGGGCACCACCATCGGCGGCATGTCCGGACGGCTGCTCGGCGGCGTCGCGGGCGACTTCACGGGCTGGACCGGCGGCGTGCTCACCGTCGCGGTGCTGGGCGCGGTGTGCACGGTGCTGTTCGTGCTGCTGCTACCCGCCGAACGCGCCCACAAGCGTCAGGCGTTGCGCTGGGCGCCGCTGCTCGACGGCCTGCGCAGCGCCCTGAGCGACCCGGTCCTCTACGTCCCGTACATGGTGGCCGCGCTGGGCATGGGCGCGTTCGTGACGGTCTACAACGTGCTCGGTTTCCGGCTGATCACCCCGCCGCTGCTGGTGCCGCCGGCGCTGGCCGCGCTGGCATTCATGGCCTACGCGGCCGGAACCGCCACCTCCGCGGTCGCCGGGCGGGCCGCCGACCGCTTCGGCCGGACCCGCACCCTGCTGTTCAGCCTCGCCACCACGGTCGCCGGGCTGCTGGTGATGCTGACCGACGACCTGCCCGCGATCCTGTTCGGGCTGGTCGTGTTCACCGGCGGGTTCTTCGCCGCCCACGCCGTCGCCAGCGGGTGGGTCGGTGAGCGGGCCCGGTCGTCGGCGCGGGGGCAGGCTTCGGCGATGTACCAGTTCTCCTACTACGGCGGCAGCAGCGTCGGAGGCGTCATCGGCGGCTCCGCCTACGCGGCGTGGGGCTGGCCGGGCATGACGGTGCTGCTCTGCGGATGGCTCGCGCTGGCCGCGACCGGTGTCGCGCTCGCCCACCGCAGGCCCGCGGCGCGGACCCTGATGGCTCAGGTGGCGTCGGAGTCGTAAGGGGGCTTCTCACCCGGAGCGAGCGGACGCTGCTCGGCGGGCCGGGACGGCGAGGCCGGCGGCGACGACGGGGTGCTGCCGTTGCGGGTGATCCCGTCGAGCGGGTTCTCCCCGTCGAACAGCTGGTTGGTCATCGCCCGCTTGGGGTCGAAGTTGCGGATGCCGCGCAGGTCCTCCAGCGGCTTGCGCAGCTCGTCGAACTCAGGCCCGAGCTCGGAGCGCAGCTGGTCACGAGCGCCGGTCGCGTACTCCTTGACCTGGCGGACCGTGCGGCCAAGCCACGCCGCACCCTGCGGCAGCCGCTCCGGCCCGAGGATGAACAGCCCGGCGACGACGAGGACCAGCAACTCGGCCCAGCCGATGTTCTCGAACACCCCGCCTACCTCCGGGTTCCTGAATCCTGCGCGGCGACCTGCCGACGCCCAGGGTACCTACACCCGCTGGGTGACCGGAACGAATCCGGTGCCGGCCGCACGCCCGCCACTACCGCAACTGGGCGTTCAGGACCAGTTCACGTCCCTGGCGGACGACCGTGACCGGCACCGTCGCGCCAACGGGGTTCCGGTCGACCGCGACGATCAGCTCGTCGGCGCTGCCGACCCTGCGGTCGCCGACCCGGATGATCACGTCGCCCTCGGCGATGCCCGCCGCCGCTGCCGCGCTGCCGTCCTGAACGTTCTGCACCTGCGCGCCGTCGGCGACGCCGTCGCTGACCGACTTGGCGTTGACCCCGAGGTCGGCGTGCCTGACCTGGCCGGTGCGGATCAGCTCCTGGGCGATCCGGCGCGCGTCGTCGATCGGGATCGCGAAGCCCAGGCCGATCGAGCCGCCCTCGCCGCCCGCGCCCAGGGTGCGGATGGCGCTGTTGATGCCGACCACCGCGCCGTTGCCGTCCACCAGCGCACCGCCGGAGTTGCCCGGGTTGATCGCGGCGTCGGTCTGGATGGCGTCGATGACGGCGTTGGTGTCGGTGCCCTCGCCCGCCAGCCGCACCGGCCGGTGCACCGAGCTGACGATGCCGGTGGTGACCGTGCCGGACAGGCCGAGCGGGGAGCCGATGGCGATCACGTCGTCGCCGACGGCGAGCCGGTCGGAGTCGCCGAGCTGCGCGACGGTCGGGTTGGCCACCTCGACCTTGAGCACCGCCAGGTCGGTCTTGACGTCTCGGCCGACGATCCGGGCTTGGGCCCGGGTCCCGTCGTGGAAGACGGCCGAGACCTGCGAGCCCGGGGTGTCGGCCGCCATCGAGACCACGTGGTTGTTGGTTACGACGTAGCCGTTGCCGTCGATGACCACGCCCGAGCCGGCACCGCCCTGCGCACCGACGCGGACCTCGACCGACACCACCGCGGGCACGACCCGCTGGGCGACGGCGGCGACGGCGCCCGCCGGGCGGTCCTCACCCTGCTCGACCTCGGCCAGCGTCACGTCGGGGTTGGTCAGCGGGTTGCCCTCCTCGGCGGTGAGCCTGCCGATGAAGCCGCCGGCCACCGAGAGCAGCAGTGCCACACCCGCCAGCGCGCCCAGGGCTCGCGGCGAGACGCGGCGGCCGAACAGCACCTCGCGGGCGCTCAGCAGCGGACCCTCCTCGGCGTCGGCCTGCTTCTCGGCGGGGTCCTCGCGCACCGCGGGCGGGCCGATGACGGCGGCCGAGGCCGGGTCGCGCCACGGATCGCGCTCCGCCTTGTCGTCCCAGAAAGCGGGGTCGTCGCGTTCGGCGTTCGGCGGCTGCTCGCCGGGGGCGCGTTGCAGCAGTTCGGCGGAGCCTTCGGGGCGGCCGAACGCCTTCGCGAGCGCCTCCGGTGGCGGCGGGGTCTGCTCGATGCCCCGGGCGGCGTGGGCGTCGGGTCGCGCGGGATCGAAACTGCCCTCGACGTCCTTCGGACGGCCGAACACCGCGGACTGCGCGGGGTCGATCGCGGGGCGCTGGATCGGGCGGGGAGCCAGGCGCGGCTGTGCCTTGGGCACCTCCTGCTTGGCGGGCTGCGGTCCGGCAGCGGCAGGGGTCTGTGGCGGCGCGGCGCTGGAGTGCGAGCCGGGCTGTGCGCTCGGGGGCTGGCCAGAGCCGTGCTGCGGAGGTTGGCCGGGGCTGTGCTGCGGGTGCTGGCCGGGACTGTGCTGCGGGGGCTGTGCGTCCGCGTGCGGTGGCTGGACGGGCCGCTGCGGCGCGGATCGGGCGTCCGCCGCGGTCGGCGGCTGCGGTCCGTGGCGGGAGGAGTGCTGCTCGGGGCAGCCATTGCCCGAGGGCGGCCGCGCCGGGGCGAAGCGGTCCGCCGGGAGGCCGCGTGTGCCCGGTGCGGCACCCTGCCAGGGGTGCACCGGCTCGGCTGGGCGGCCGTTGCCCGCGCCGCTGCCTGGCGTCACCTGGTCACCGGAGCCGGTCCCGGACTCGCCATCGACCGGGCGCCGGTCACCGGAACCCCGCGCGGGCCTTCCTGACTGCTCGCTCATCGCTCCCCGGGCATGCGCAATCGACTCAACACCACTGTCCGAGTGGATCACACGTTCGGGACGCACACGTCACCGGCACGTGAGCCGCTCGTCCCCATCCTGCACCGGCAGAGGTGAAGTTCGTGTGGCGTTCGGGTGCCCCGAATCGGTCACGACCGTCCGAGGGACGCCGAAAGCCGTGGTCAGCGCCCTGGAACGGGCACAAGGTGGGGGTTTGCGAAGTCTGTGTTGTCGATGACCACGTCGGCGCGCGCCCGCGGGTCGACCTCCTCGAGGTACAGCGCGAGCGCGGGGTGGTACCGGTCGCGGTGCAGGCGGGTGGCCTCGTCGAGGCCCTCGAGGGCGACATCGCGGGCGATCCCGCGGGCCAGCGAGACCTCGGCGTCGACCTCCAGCCAGATCCGGTAGTCCCAGCAGGCGTCGTACTCCGGGCGGAAGGCGAAGACCGAGTCGACGACCAGCACGGCGTCGTCGCCCGCACGCACCACTTCGTCGCGGTGGTCCTCCCCGGTCAGCGGATCGTGCGCGCAGAGCACGATCTCGCCGGACCCCTCAGGGCCGGCGGGTTCCAGGAGCAGTTCCCGCGCGGAGGTGAAGTCGTAAGCGTTGCGGTAGTAGCCGGGGCCGCTGACGCGGTCGTAGACCTGTTCGTGAGCTTCGCGCCACGGGTTCTTGAAGTCGTCCATGGTCGCCCGCAGTGTCGGGCGGCTCAGTCCGCGCAGCGCGGCGCCGAGTTCGTGCCCGAAGCTCGTCTTGCCCGAAGCGGTGAAGCCGTCGATCGCCACCCGCAGGCGGCCGGGGGAGAGGCGGGACACCGCCCCGGCGATCTCGCCGACCAGCGCTGTCCGGGCATCGGAGGCCGGTGCCGGTTCGGGTTGCCGCCACGTCGACACGGATTCGTATGCGTGCACGCGCGACAAGCCAGCCGCATTCGTGGGTGATTCCGCACGCTGCGGTCAGGTACCGGGCGGGACGGGTCAGGGCTGCGGTGCCGCCGGCGCGGCGCTCGTGGCGTGCGCGGCAGCCTGCGGCGCGGCGCTGGGGTGCGCCGTCGCGGGTTGAGTGGGCTGTGACGCCGCGGGCTGGGCGGCCGCCGACTCCGGCGCCACGCTCGTCGTCGACGCCGAAGCGGGCATGACGACGTTGCCGTAGGCGCCGCCGGGAAGCGGCAGCGGACTGTTCGTGGTCGGCAGCCGCTGGTCGTCGGAGGGCAGGTTCATCAGCGCGAGGGCTCCGAGCACCAGGCCGGAGAACACCACGCCCGCGCCCTGACGGGTGCGGCGGCCCCTGGCGTCACCGCGCGCGTGCGGCTCGGCCTCCACTCCGTCGCCGCCGAGCGGCGTCGAGCTGCCCAGCGGTTGGCGGGAGCCGCCGAGCGGTGTACTGGCACCGAGCACCGCCCCGGTGCCGAACGATTTTCCCCGGGCTCCCGGGGTGAGCGCGACGAGCTGACCGTCCGGGGTCAGCGCCAGGCCGTCGGGCTGCGAGGGCAGCTCGGCCTGGGACGGTATGGCCTGCAGCGCCTGCATCAGGCGCGGGGAGATCGACGGCGTGTCCGCTGCCTGCACGGCGGCCCGAGCCTGCCGCTGGGCGGCGGCGTCGGCGGCGCAGGCTGGGCAGCGGGCGAGGTGGGACGCGGCGCGGTCGTAGGCGCTCGGACTGAGCTCACCGTCGACGAACGCGACCAGCGCGTCGAGCGCGAGGTGCTGCTCCGGCAACCCCCACCCACGCATAACCGTCATTCGGAGTCCTCCCGAGCGTGCTCGCGCCGAGCTTCCAAGGTGGCCTTCAGCATCTGGCGACCGCGATGGATCCTGCTGCGCACAGTACCGAGTTTCACGCCGAGGGTGGCACCGATCTCCTCGTAGGAAAGACCTTCCACGTCGCAGAGCACGACCGCGGCGCGGAACTCCGGCGGCATCTCGTCGAGCGCTGCCTGCAGGTCCGGGTCCAGGTGGGTGTCGTTGAACACCTGCTCCGGGCTCGGGCCACCGCCCGGCAGGCGGTCGGTGTCCTCGGGCAGCCCCTCCATCCGCAGCCGGGCGCGGCGGCGGGCCATGTCCAGGAACAGGTTCGTGGTGATGCGGTGCAGCCAGCCCTCGAAGGTGCCGGGCTTGTAGGACGCCAGCGACCGGAAGACCCGGATGAAGGTCTCCTGCGTGAGGTCCTCGGCGTCGTGCTGGTTGCCGGTGAGCCGGTAGGCCAACCGGTAGACCCGGTCGGCGTGCTGGCGGACGACCTCGTCCCACGACGGGGGCGTCCACGGCTGGTCGACCGGCACGGTCGCGTGGTGTTCGGTTTCGGTCGAACTCATCGGCTGAGTTGCCATCGGCTTGGTTGCCATCGGGCGGGTACCCACCTCCATGCGGGCGGCTGCACAAGGTGAACGTGCGCACCTATCGCTTTGTTCCTGCGGTGCGTCCCCTGCCAGGAGCGGGAGACGGCCGGTTGTGCGTCTCCAATCTCCTCCGCGCTGGTGAGGAGGTCATGAAAGGTGCCTGAGAGCAGCCTGAGAACCGCCGAACGGGTCGTGATGTGCGGCTCACACCATCGGGCTAAGGGGCGTCGGGACGGGAAACGGGGGCCTAACAATGTGCCCGCGCGTGTTCGCCGCCGGAGGGCACGCCGTTAGCCTTGCGCGTTGTGATACCCGAGACACCGATCGGTCCCGCGCCTGTCGGCCGGGAGTTCGCGCGCAGCCGCTTATCCGGCGGGCGCCGGCCCGGCGCAGTGCCCGGGGACGGCGACGACCCCGCCGGCGACATGACGCCGGGGCGGGTGCTGCGGTTCCTCGCCGCGGCGCTCCGCGCGCGGGCCGTCGTCGAGATCGGCACGGGCGACGGTGAGAAATCGCTGTCCCTGTTGCGGGGCATGGTTTCCGACGGCGTGCTCACCTCGATCGACCTCGACCCGGTCGCGCAGCGCGACGCGCGCCGCGTGCTGGCCGAGGCGGGCATGCCCTCCGGGCGCGCCAGGCTGATCACCGGACTGGCGACCGAGGTGATGGCCCGGTTGACCGAGGGCGGCTACGACATGGTCTCGGTCGGCGGCGCCAAGACCGACTACCCCTCCTACCTGGAGCTGGGACTTCGCCTGCTCAGGCCCGGCGGGGTGATCGTGTTCGCCGGGGTCCGCCCGGGGCAGGAGCGCGAGCACGGGCGGGACCCGGAGAGCATGGCGCTGCGCGAGCTGGCCCGGCGGGTGCAGGAGGACGAAACGCTGGTCACGGTCGGTCTGCCGGTCGGGGACGGTCTGCTGGCGATCGCGCAGAGCTGAGCGGCGCCCTGCTCAGGAACCCGCGCCCGCGCACCCGAGCAGCGGGCGCGGCCGTCGTCCGAGCCGCCGCCCGCGGTGGCTCGCGGGCGGCGGACACACGTCAGTCGGAGATCCCGGAGTGAGAGGGCGGCTGAGGTTCCGCCAGCCGCCCCACTGCGCACGCCACCTCTGAAATACGTCCTAGGCCGGGGAGACCGAGAGCAGCTGACCGGCCAGGCCGCGGGCCCGGGTGGACAGGCGCTTGGCGATGCCGTCGAGCACCACGGCGGCAGGCGACTCCGGCGCCTCCAGCACCAGCGGCGTGCCGCCGTCGCCGGACTCGCGCAGCCGCGGGTCCAGCGGCACCTGCCCCAGCAGCGGAACATCGGAGCCGACCGAGCGGGTCAGCGAGTCGGCGACGATCTGCCCGCCGCCCGAGCCGAAGACCTCCATCCGGGACCCGTCGGGCATCTCCATCCACGACATGTTCTCCACGACCCCTGCCAGCCGCTGGCGGGTCTGCATCGCGATCGCGCCCGCGCGCTCCGCGACCTCGGCCGCCGCCTGCTGCGGGGTGGTGACCACCAGGATCTCGGCGTTGGGGATGAGCTGCGCGGTCGAGAGCGCGACGTCACCGGTGCCGGGCGGCAGGTCCAGCAGCAGGACGTCGAGGTCGCCCCAGAACACGTCGGAGAGGAACTGCTGGAGCGCGCGGTGCAGCATCGGCCCGCGCCAGACGACCGGGGTGTTGCCCGGGGTGAACATGCCGATGGAGATGACCTTCACGCCGTGCGCCTGGGGCGGCATGATCATCTTGTCGACCTGGGTGGGCTTGCCGGAGGCGCCGAGCATGCGGGGCACCGAGTGGCCGTAGATGTCGGCGTCGACGACGCCGACCGACAGCCCGCGCCGGGCCATCGACGCGGCGAGGTTCACCGTGACGCTGGACTTGCCGACCCCGCCCTTGCCGGAGGCGACGCAGTAGACGCGGGTCATCGAGCCGGGCTCGGCGAACGGGATGCGCGGCTCGTCGGAGCTGCCGCGCAGCTTCTTGCGCAGCTCGCTGCGCTGCTCGTCGCTCATCACGTCGAGCTCCACGCGTACCGACGACACGCCCTCGACCTCGGAGACCGCCGAGTCGACCCGCTGCGTGATCGTCTCCCGCATGGGGCAGCCCTTGACCGTCAGGTAGACCTCGACCGTGACGTCGCCGACGGAGCCGATCGAGACCGACTTGACCATGCCCAGGTCCGTGATCGGTTTGTTGATCTCCGGGTCCAGGACCTTGCTCAGGGCCCGCCGGACAGCCTCCTCGGCGGGTGTGGACTGCGTAGTGGTCACGGTTGCCTGACACCGACCTTTCTGCGCGCGTGCGCTGCTGCCTCCATGCTACGGACCGGTAGCCCGCAGACAGTAGTGGCCGCCGGGCGAGCTGGTCGAACGCGTCCGCGAAGTGAACGCCGGGGGCGCTTCGCAGTCACCCGAACGCGTTCCGTAACATCGGCCGACGTGACCGAGACGGGTCTTGATCGATTACCCACTCGAACCGAACTGCTGGCGTACCGGTCCTTCCTGCGTGCGCACGCACGGGTCACCCGCTGCCTGGAAGGCGACCTGATCGCCGAGCAGCGGCTCACCCTGGCCGCATACGACGTGCTGGAAGCGCTCACCGAGGCCCCCGAACAGCGGTTGCGGATGACCGAGCTCGCCGACTCCGTGCTGCTCTCCCGCTCCGGGGTGACCCGGCTGGTGGACCGGCTGGAGCGCCTCGGGCTGGTGCGCAGGGTGCGGGTCGACTCCGACGGGCGCGGCGTGCAGGCCGTGATCACCGAACGCGGCGAGCACCGGCTGCGCACGGCGTCGGCGACGCACCGCAGCGGCGTCGCCCGCTACTTCCTCTCCGCCGCCGAGGGCGGGGAGCTGGCGGAGCTGACGCGCTGGTGCGAGCGCCTGGCGGACGGGGGAGTGCCCGCGCCACCGGGGCAGCGCGCGCAGGCCTGAGCGGCGTGCGAAAGCATGGACCGGTGAGCGAGACCATTCGTGTCGTCGGGCTGGTCCACCGGGTGGACGGCCGGGTGCTGCTGGTGCGTGCCCGGTGGCACGCCGCGTTCTACCTGGCGGGCGGCAAGATCGAAGCCGGTGAGACCGAGCTCGGGGCCCTGCGCCGCGAGGTCGACGAGGAGCTCGGGGTCGGTCTGGTGGCCGGCTCGGAGCGCTTCGTCGGCCGCTACGTCACCGACGCCTACGGCCAGGGCGAGGGAGTGCAGGTCGACCTGAGCTGTTACGCCGCCGAGCTGAGCGGGCAGCCCGAACCGGCCGCCGAGATCGCCGAGATGGCCTGGATGACGTGCGCGGAGTACCTGGCGCAGCCGGAGACCGCGCCCGCCGTCGTCGCGCTGCTGCGCGACCTGGAAGCCGAGTCCGCACGGGCCTGACGGCGCGCGAGCGCCCGGGCCGCGGAAGGGACGGCGATCACAGTGCACGCGCCGTCGTGCGTGGTAGACACGGTGCGACCCGGACCGAGGAGGATCACGTGCCCGACAGCCCACGCTCCCGCCGCAGTTGCCTGGCGGTGCCCGGCTCCAGCGCGAAGATGATCGACAAGGCCCGCGGCCTGCCCGTCGACCAGTTCTTCCTCGACCTCGAGGACGCCGTCGCCCCGCTCGCCAAGGCCGAGGCGCGGGACCGGATCGTGGGTGCGCTGAACGAGGGCGGCTGGGACGGCAAGATCCGCACGGTGCGGGTCAACGACCTCACCACCGAGTGGACCTACCAGGACGTGGTGCGAGTCGTCGAGGGCGCGGGCGCCAACCTCGACACGATCATCCTGCCGAAGGTGAGCGTGGCCGACCACGTGCGCTGGCTCGACCTGACCCTCACCCAGATCGAGCGGGCGCTGGGCCTGCCGGTCGGCCGCATCGGCATCGAGCCGCAGATCGAGGACGCCAGGGGTCTGGTCGAGGTCGACGCGATCGCCGCCGCGTCGCCCCGGGTGGAGGCACTGGTCTACGGTCCGGCCGACTTCATGGCCTCGATCAACATGCGCTCACTGGTCGTCGGCCAGCAGCCGCCGGGCTACGACGTCGGCGACGCCTATCACTACGTGCTGATGCGGATGCTCATGGCGGCGCGCGCGTTCGGCGTGCAGGCGATCGACGGGCCGTACCTGCAGATCAAGGACGTCGACGGGCTGCGCGAGGTCGGCGGGCGCTCGGCCGCGCTGGGCTACGACGGCAAGTGGGTGCTGCACCCGGCGCAGGTCGATGCGGTCAACGAGATCTTCTCGCCTCGCCAGGAGGACTACGACCACGCCGAGAACATCCTCGACGCCTACGAGTGGCACACCTCCGAGGCCGGTGGCAAGCGCGGCGCGGCGATGCTCGGCGACGAGATGATCGACGAGGCCTCGCGCAAGATGGCCCTGGTGATCGCGGGCAAGGGGCGCGCGGCGGGGATGACGCGGACCGACCGCTGGACGCCGCCGGCGGGTTGACGCGGATCGGCCGGTTGGAGGCCGTCGGCAGCGGGTTGACGCGGACCGATCGCTGGACGCCCCCTGGCGGGCTGATGCGGATCGATCGCTGGGCGCCGCTGGAACGCGGACCGGCTGCTGGACCCGCTGGCAGCAGGGCGATGCGGGCCGATCGCCGACCGCCGCCAACAGCGGGTTGACGTCGGCCGACCGCCGGAGGCCACCAACAGACCAAGCCGCTGGGCCGGTGGGCTGACCGACCCGAGTCGATCTTCGTCCGGCGCCCGGCACGAGGTAGCTTTCCGAGGCAGCACCGATCACCGACCGAGGGGGCGGGCCTCGACGTGGCCACCGGGCCTGTGCAGGAGAACGAGCAGGAACTGCGGCTGGCGCTGGCCATGCGCGGCGGTGCGAGCCTCGCGGTGTGGATCGGAGGCGCGGTCGCCGAGATCAACCACCTGCGCTCGGCGCTGGCCGAGCCCGGTCCGGCGGAGCATCCCTGGGGCGCGCTCGCGCGGCTGGCCGGGTACGACTCGGTCGCGGTGGACGTGCTCGCCGGGGCGTCGGCGGGCGGGCTGAACGCGACCCTGCTGTCGGCGTCGATGGTCTACGGCATGCCCTTCGACCGGATGCGGCGGATGTGGGTGCGGCTGGCCGACCTGGAGGCGATGGCCCGGCCGGTGCCGAAGCTCTGGGACGCCCGCCCGCCGTCGCTGCTGGAGGGCGACGGCTACTTCCGCACCGAGCTGGCGCGCACCATGTCCGAGGGCGTCGCCGAGGGCGACGGGGCGCGCGACCTCGGCCGGCGCGCGGACCTGCTGCTCACCGCCACCCTGCTGGACCCGGTGATCGAGCGGCACTTCGACGGGCGGTCCCGGCCGCTGACCCAGGAGCGACGCACCGCGTCGTTCCGGTTCCGCCACCGCGGCGAGGCCGGGGACCCGCTTTCGGACTTCGGGAGCGGCGCGGAGTTCGACGAGACGGTCCAGCGGCTCGCGCACGCGGCGCGCACGACGTCGTCGTTCCCGTTCGCGTTCGAACCGTCCAGGGTGTACTCGTCGACCGGCGAGGTCCCGCCCGGTGAGCCGAACATGAGCGGCCTGTTCTCCGAGCTCAACACCACCGGCTCGCCGTACCGGGTGATCGACGGCGGGGTGCTGGACAACATCCCGGTCGCCGCCGCGGTCGAGGCCATCGCCGCCGCCCCGGCCGACCGGCCCACGCAGCGCTGGCTGCTCTACCTCAACCCGGAGGGCGCGGCGTCGGACACCGAGCGCGCCGACGGGGCCGGGCTGCCGGTCGCCTCCGCCGCGATCCGGGCGCGGCTGAGCCAGGAGTCGCTGCTGAGCGACCTCGACGCGCTGGACGAGCACAACCGGGTCGTGGAGCGGACCGGCCTGCGCCGCAGGGCTCTGTTCGCCCGGCTGCGCGCCGCCGAACCCGCGGACCGGCAGGACGCGCTCGTGCGCGAGGCGGCCGAGGTCGAGACCGAGCACGCCGTGGTGCGTTGCGAACTCGACGCGCAGGCCGTGCAACGGCTGCTCGAGGAGCCCGCGGGCACCGAGGACGGCAGGCTGCTCCCGCCGGTGCCCGGCGACCCGCTGGCCGGCTGGTCCGCGCGGGCGCGCCACCTGCTCGGCAGGCGGCTGTCGCGGCGGATGGCCGCGCATGCCACGCCCAGGGTCTTCGACGACGTGCGCGGTCTGCTGTCGGGAGTGCAGGAGTGCATCGGCTGGGCGCGCGACATCGAGCGCTGGTCGGCCGAGCCCGCCGGGATCGGGCGGTGCAAGTCGGCGCTGTACCGGCTGCGGGTTTTCGCCGAGGTGCTGGAAGGCCACGCCGACCGGTACTGGCTCAACGGCGCCCGGCTGGAGCCGATCGTGGAGTCCGACGAGCTCGACGGCTGGATCGACCGCGTGATCCGGCGCCGCGAGCGGCTCCAGCACCACCTGCCCTCACCGATCCGGCCGCTGCTCGGCTCGGTGCTGGCGTCGGTGGAGGGCGGCGAGGGGTTCCAGCACGAGCTGACCGGGTTCGCCCGCGAGCTGCTGTCCATCGTGGAGTCCTCGGGGGCCGACGCGGTGCCCGAGGACACCGGCGGGGTCGACGCGGTAGCCGAGGCGACCGCGGTGCTGCACGGCATCGCCGGCCGCCTGGCGGCCGCCGCCGGCGAGCGGGTGCACCTGGAGGAGCCCGAACAGCTCGGCTACTCGCTGCTGGAGGAAGCCGGCGCGCGGGCGCTGCGCCCGCTGGTGGTGCTCACCGCCCCGCTCGACGTCGGCCGGACCCCGGGCGCCCGCATCAACCTGCTGCGGGTGGTCAGCGACGAGCAGAGCTCGCTGCCGTTCGACGCCCTGCGCCGCGGTTCCGACCTCCCGCTGCGGATCGCCGACAAGATCCGCGGCGCGGACCTGTCGAACTTCGGCTCGTTCCTGTCGGCCAGGTGGCGGGCCAACGACTGGATGTGGGGCCGGATGGACGCGGCGGCCAGCCTCGTCGGGCTGCTCACCGATCCGTACCGGCTCGTGCAGCGCAACGCCCACCTCGGTGCGGAGGGACTGCGCGAGGCGCTGCGCGCCATCGTCAGCGACCCGGCCCCGCAGGAGCTGGGCGACCTCGACGACGAGCGCGCCGCGCAGTGGCGGGGCTTCCTCGCCGAGCTGTGGTCCACGCACGCCGACGAGGTGCGTGGAGAGCTCGACGCCCTGTTCGCCGACCCCGACGACGAGCACGCGCTCAAGCGGACCCGCAAGCTGCTGGTCGAGCGTCTGCATTGGACGATCGTCGCGTGCGAGCTGCCGTTCGTGGCGACGGTGAAGCCGGGGGCCGACACCGAGGGCGGCCGGGAACCCGCGACCCCGCCCCCGCACGAGCTGACCGGCGAGGTGCGCCGCTACCGCGTCGGCCGGGAACGGCTGCCGGACCTCGGCGAGAAGCGGATCGCGGCGCTGGCGACCAGGTTCGGGCTGCTGGCCTACCGGGCGGTGCGGCCCGACGGGACCGGTGTCCTGGACAGGCTGGGCCGGCTGGCGCTGACCCTGGTGAAGCCGTTGCTGCTGGCGGTGGTGCTCGCTCTCGCCGCACCGAGGCGGGTTTCGCTCGTCGCGTTCGTCGCCGCGTCGGCGGTGATGTTCACGGGGTACGGGCCGACCGTGCCGGGCATGCAGTTCCTGTCGGGCGGACAGGCGGGGAGCACCTTCCAGACGACGGTCTCGTGGTGTCCGTCCCAGGACGAGACCGCCGGCGCCGTCGCGTGCGCGGCGCGGGACCTCTCCGGCTGCCCGCTCGCCGACTACGGCGGGGCCCCGTGCGGGGAGGCGCTGGCGGCCGATGCGCCGAGCTGGTTCGGGCTCGCCGACTTCAGCGGGACGTCGTTCGGCGTCGGCGTGCTGTGGGCGATGCTGCTGACAATCCTGTTCGCGGTGTGGCTGGGCCGGGCGCTGATGGGGCATGCCAGCGGGCTGGCGCGGTGGCTGCCCGCGCTGTTCATCACCGCGGTGCTGCTCGGTGCCGAGGGATGGCTGTGGAGCACCGGCTTCCGGCTCACCCCGCTCGGCCTCGCGCTGGTCGCCGCCGTCCTGACCTGGCCGGCGACCCTGGCTTACCGCACCACGGCCCGGATCGCGGCGGTGGCGGTCACGGCGGTGGTGTTCGCCGCGACGCTGGCGTGGGTCGGAGACACGCCACCCGAGGGCGGCTGGATCCTGTCGGCCATCGCGCTGACCGGCTACGCGCACGTGCTCCTGCTGGCCACGGTCGACCTGCTGCGACCGCGGCCCCGCCCGAGCGGATAGCCCGCTCGCCGACCGGGGCCGGTAGCCGTCGTCCGTCGCGGTCCGGGCGAGTCCGGTCGGCGCAACGGGTGTGCTGCCGGCGGCCATCGGCCGTACTGTGTTGGCGGATAGATGATCTCGGCGTGGAGTAGCCTGGGAGGGGACAATCGGCAGGAATCGGACCTGCCGCAGCCACTCGACCGGTGCCTTCCGGCGCCGGACAAACCCTGCCGCAGGCGGACGCGAGTCCGCGGCGCGGCAGCGAGCCTACGGAGGTGTCCGCGGTGTCCAACCCGTTTACCGGCCCCGGTCGGCAGTCGGCGGGTACACCGAGTCTGCCGACGCCGCCGAGCGGCTGGCCGATCGGCTCCTACGGCACGTACGAGGAGGCCCAGCGTGCCGTCGACCACCTGGCCGAAAGCGACTTCCCGGTGCAGGAGGTGACCATCGTCGGCGTCGACCTGATGCTCGTCGAGCGGGTCACCGGCCGGTTGAGCTGGGGCCGGGTCCTGGGCGGGGGCGCCGCGTCGGGAGCGTGGTTCGGTCTCTTCGTCGGCCTCATCCTGGGCATGTTCACCCCGCAGGGCAGCTGGCTCGGCCCGGTGCTGGTCGGCCTGGGCACCGGTGTGGTGTTCGGGCTCGTCTTCGCCGCGGTCGGCTACGCCTCCACGCGCGGCCGCCGCGACTTCTCCTCGGCCAGCCAGCTCGTCGCGGGCCGCTACGACGTCCTCGCGCAGCCCAAGCACGCCGAGGAGGGCCGCAACCTGCTCGCCAAGCTCGCCATGCGCCCACCGTCGGCGCAGTGATCCCGAGGCGCGGGCCGGGCGTCGGCTCCCGGCGCTGAAGCGACCCCGGTCCGGTGCGGCCGGGGTCGCGCTGTTTCCCGGGCTCCAGCTGACCCGCGGCCATGACTGATGTCCGACCACGCAGGCGCCCCGGGCGCACGGACATGACCGACCCGCGCCAAGTCGCAGCCGCGCCTGTCCGAACGCGCACGCGCCCGCGACCTCCGGGGCGCACACTGGAGGCACGGTCGCGCGAGTCGTCAGAGCACCTCGCCCGCCAGGGCGCCCGCCCGCCGCGCACCACGACCGTCCGCGCCGCCTCCGCGCGGCGGCGACGGAGCCAGCGTGTCCGGAGCAGTCTTCGAACCGCCGAACGGACCAGCGGCTTCGCCAGCGTCCGCGCGCCGCGGCGGCCGCCTCGACGTGGTCGTTCACGGGTTGGCAACAAGGCTTGCCTTGATCGATCTACCGACCTACGTTTCACCCACCGCACCCGGTGTGCCCAGGCGCGGTGGTGGCAGCGCAAGGAGGCGCCGGGCACCCGTGCGCCCTCCTGTGCGGTCGAAGGAGATCAGACTGGAGGGCCACGACGTGAGACCTCGCGGTGGCGGGACCAGGCGGCGGACTCGGCTGACGGCCGTGCTCGGGGCGTCCCTGGCATGTGCTTCGGCGCTGACGGCGTGCGCGCCGGCGTCGAACGCGAACACGGTGAACCTGTACTACGCCCCCGAAGAGAACCTGCAGACGGTCGTCGACCGCTGCAACGCCCAGTCCCAGGGCCGGTACCACATCGTCTACAACAAGCTCCCGCGCGAGGCCGACGGCCAGCGGGAGCAGATGGTGCGGCGGCTGGCGGCGCAGGACCCGGGCATGGACGTCCTGGGGCTGGACGTGACGTGGACCGGTGAGTTCGCCGAGGCGAACTGGATCCGGGAGTGGACCGGGCGCAACAAGGAGGAGGCCGAACGCGGCACGCTGGAGGGCCCGCTGGAGACGGCCCGCTCCGGCGGCAAGCTCTACGCCGCTCCGAAGAACACCAACGTGCAGCTGCTGTGGTACCGGGCCGACCTGGTGGACAAGCCGCCCGCGACCTGGGACGAGATGATCGCCGAGTCGCAGCGGCTCAAGCGCGAGGGCAAGCCCTACTGGATCTCGTTCAGCGGTGCCCAGTTCGAGGGCCTGTTCGTGCACTTCAACACGCTGGTGGAGTCCGCGGGCGGGCGCATCGTCTCGGCCGACGGCAAGCGTGCCGAGATCGACGCGGGCGCGGTGCGGGCGCTGGAGGTGCTGCGCGAATTCGGCCGGGCCGGGGTGACCAGTCCGGCGATGAACAACGCCAAGCAGGACGACGTCCGCATGGAGTTCGAGAACGGCGAGGCGGCGTTCCAGCTCAACTGGCCGTTCGTCTACCCGTCCATGCAGGAGGACAAGCCGGAGCTGGCCAAGAAGGTCGAGTGGGCGCGGCTGCCGGGTGTGACGCCGGGCGTGCCGAGCAAGTCGACCATCGGCGGCTACAACCTCGCGGTCAGCCAGTACTCGACCAAGCCGGACCTGGCATTCGAGGCGGCGCTGTGCATGCGCAACCCGGAGAACCAGAAGTTCTCCGCGATCAACGACGGTGTCCCGCCGACGATCGAGTCGGTCTACCAGGACCCGGCGATGGACGCGGAGTACCCGATGAAGGAGACGATCCTGGAGGGGCTCAAGGACCCGGGCGTGCGGCCGGTGACCCCGGCGGCGCAGAACCTCTCGACCGTGCTCACCAACCTGCTGGCCCCGGTCGCGGCCATCGACCCGCCGAAGACGGCCGAGAAGATGCGCACCGAGGTGCAGAACGCACTGGACTCCAAGGGCGTGATGCCGTGATGGTGTCGACCAAGGACGCCCTGCCGGTCGCCAAGGCGATCAGCGAGGGCAAGAAGGCCGAACGGCGGCTGGGTTGGCTGCTGTGCGCGCCGGCGGCGCTGGTCATGGTCGCGGTGACCGGCTGGCCGATCCTCTACGCGGTGTGGCTGTCGTTCCAGCGCTTCGACCTGAAGTACCCGGACCAGCGGGAGTTCGTCGGGCTGGAGAACTACGTCACCGTGCTGACCAACGGCTACTGGTGGTCGGCGTTCTGGGTGACGGTGCTGATCACCGTGGTGTCGGTGGCGATCGAGTTCGTGCTAGGCATGGGCCTGGCGCTGATCATGCACCGCGCGCTGGTCGGGCGCGGGCTGGTGCGAACGGTCAGCCTGATCCCGTACGGGATCGTCACGGTGGTCGCCGCGTTCAGCTGGCGCTACGCCTGGACCCCGGACACCGGGTACCTGGCGAACCTGTTCGCCCCGGATTCCGCACCGCTGACCGACCGCGCGGGTTCGCTGGCGATCATCATCCTCGCCGAGATCTGGAAGACCACGCCGTTCATGGCGCTGCTGCTGATGGCCGGTCTGGCACTGGTGCCAGACGACCTGCTCAAGGCCGCCGCGATGGACGGCGCCGGGCCGTGGCAGCGGTTCGTCAAGGTGATGCTGCCGGTGATGAAGCCGGCGATCCTGGTCGCGCTGCTGTTCCGCACCCTGGACGCGTTCCGCGTCTTCGACAACATCGTGGTGCTGACATCGGGCTCGCAGGACACCTCCTCGGTGTCGGTGCTGGCCTACAACAACCTGATCAAGGGCCTCAACCTCGGGATCGGATCCACCATGTCGGTGCTGATCTTCATCGCGGTGGCGCTGATCGCGTTCCTGTTCGTGAAGCTGTTCGGCGCCGCCGCGCCCGGCGGCGATGACAAGGGGAGGCCCTGATGGCCGGCGTGGGCGGGGCCGAGACCCCGGGGCGCAAAGCCGGGTGGACGGTGCTCAACATCGTCGTCGTGATCTACGCGCTGCTGCCGGTGCTGTGGATCCTGTCGCTGTCGTTCAAGACCCCCGCGACCCTGGGCGACGGCAACCTGATCCCGCGCGAGTGGACGCTGGAGAACTACGCGGCGATCTTCTCCACCACCGAGTTCACCAGAGCCCTGGTGAACTCGATCGGCATCGCGCTGATCGCCACCGCGATCGCCGTGGTGCTGGGCACGATGGCCGCCTACGCCATCGCCCGGCTGGAGTTCCCCGGCAAGCGGCTGCTGGTCGGCGTCTCGCTGCTGATCGCGATGTTCCCGCAGGTGTCGCTGGTCTCGCCGCTTTTCGAGATCGAGCGCACGCTCGGACTGTTCGACACCTGGGCCGGTCTGATCCTGCCCTACATCACGTTCTCGCTGCCGCTGGCCATCTACACCCTGTCGGCGTTCTTCCGCGAGATCCCGTGGGAGCTGGAGAAGGCCGCCAAGATGGACGGCGCGACCCCCGGTCAGGCTTTCGCCAAGGTGATCGCCCCGCTGGCCGCGCCCGGGGTGTTTACCACCGCCATCCTGGTGTTCATTTTCTGCTGGAACGACTTCCTGTTCGCCATCTCGCTGACCTCGACGGAGAACTCCCGCACCGTGCCGGTCGCGCTGCAGTTCTTCACCGGTGACTCGCAGTTCGAGGACCCCACCGGCTCGATCTCGGCGGCGGCCGTGGTGATCACCATCCCGATCATCGTGTTCGTGTTGTTCTTCCAGCGTCGCATCGTCTCGGGGCTGACCTCGGGCGCAGTGAAGGGGTAAGTGAAGTGGCCGAGATCGTTCTGGACAAGGTGACCAAGCGCTACCCGGACGGGGCGCTCGCGGTGGACTCGGTGGACCTGGAGATCGCCGACGGGGAGTTCGTGATCCTCGTCGGGCCCTCGGGCTGCGGCAAGTCCACCACGCTGAACATGATCGCCGGGCTGGAGGACATCAGCTCCGGCGAGCTGCGCATCGGCGGCGAGCGGATGAACGACCGCGCGCCGAAGGACCGCGACATCGCCATGGTGTTCCAGTCCTACGCGCTCTACCCGCACATGACGGTGTTCGAGAACATGGCGTTCCCGCTGCGGCTGGCCAAGGTGGGCGACGCCGAGGTGCGCTCGAAGGTCGAGGAGGCCGCCAAGGTCCTGGACCTGACCCAGCACCTGTCCCGCAAGCCCGCCAACCTCTCCGGCGGGCAGCGGCAGCGGGTGGCCATGGGGCGGGCGATCGTGCGCAGCCCCAAGGCGTTCCTGATGGACGAGCCGCTGTCCAACCTGGACGCCAAGCTGCGCGTGCAGATGCGGACCTCGGTGTCGAAGCTGCAGAAGCGGCTGGGCACCACCACGGTCTACGTCACCCACGACCAGACCGAGGCGATGACCCTCGGCGACCGGGTCGTGGTGCTGCGCGGCGGGCTCGTGCAGCAGATCGGCGCACCGCAGCACCTCTACGAGCACCCGGCGAACCTGTTCGTCGCGGGGTTCATCGGCTCGCCCGCGATGAACTTCCTGCCCGCCGAGGTCGCCGAGAGCTCGCTGCGCTGCGCGCTCGGGGACCTGCCGCTGACCGACCGGATCCGCCGGGCGCTGGAGTCGGCCGACGCGCCGCGGGAGCTGATCCTGGGCATCCGCCCGGAGCACTTCGAGGACGCCGCGCTGGTCGACGACGCCCTGCAGCGCTCCGGCGCGACCTTCACCGAGGAGGTGGAGGTCGTGGAGGAGATGGGTTCGGACAAGTACGTCTACTTCACCCTGCGCGGCGGGCGTGCCAGCAGCGCGGAGCTGGAGGAGCTGGCCGCCGACGCGGGCACCGCCGAGGTGCCCAGCGACGACGGGCACCTGGTCACCCGGCTCTCGGTGGAGTCGGGGGCTCGGGAGAACCAGCAGGTGACGGTGTGGTTCGACCCGGAGAAGCTGCACCTGTTCGACCCGTCGACGGGCCGCATCCTGACGTGAGCGCGGACTGCGGGGCCGGGGGCACACGCTCCCGGCACCGCAGTCTGTGTGCTCGGCCGGTCAGCTCGGCCGGGCGAGCACCTGCGTCCAGTAGTGCGTGAACCGGGTGCCGTCACCTTGCGCGTGGCCGGCACCGAGCTCGGTGAAGCCGGCGTCGAGGATGTTCCCGCTGTGCTCGGGACTGCGCATCCACTGCCGGAACGCCGAGTCCGGATCGCCCATGCCGGCCGAGAGGTTCTCGGCGAGCTCGGCGAGGACGTAGCCGGCGGCCTTCGCCCGGTCGACGGGGTCGCTGCCGTCGCTGCCGGTGTGGGAAATGAAGTCCTGCGCGGCCATGTCCGCGCTGTGCGCCGCCGCGGCGCGGTTCAGCGCGTCACTGATCCGCAGCGGCGGCAGACCGGCTTCGGAGCGGGCCTGGTTGGTCAGTTCGAGAATGCGTTCGGCGTCGGTCCGCGCCCCGGGTTCCTCCGGGGAATTCCCGGCCCGCGCCTTTTCGGCTGCGGGGTCGTTTCCGGGCCGTGGCCCGGATCCAGGGGCGACAAGACCGAACATGCGCGCGGCGCTGCGCAGAATTCCCATGCGACTAACCCTCCCGACCTGGCCCAGCGGCTCCGCGTGCAGTTGTACCGCAGCGGCCGCGGACACGTTCGGGTCCATAGTGGAGGGAAAGGGGAGTGGCAGGCCACCGCACCACCGGACCGATGGCGGGCCGGTGGTGCGGTGCGGTCAAATCTGGTTCGCGATGATCACGAAAAGGGTGATGATCCACCCCATGATCAGTGCGGAAAGAACGGTGAGCTTGTTGGTGACCAAGCGGGTCATGGCGGGTTTCCTCCCAGCGTGAGAAACGAAGATCTACGGATTTCGTTCGACTCACGATGTGGCCCGCGGTGCCGGCCCGGGGCGTCAGCGCGCGGCTGCGGCGCGCGGCGCGGCGGGGACCGCGTCCCACATCGCACCGGGTTTTCGCTCGATCCACGCGGTGTGCCGGAACCGCTGCTCAAGGAGGACCCGGTGCGTGCCGGGACTTCGCCGAGCGGTCAGGTCGCCGAGGGCGGGAAGCCGCCCGTGGTCGGCTCGTGCAGAGCGCGTCGCCGTGAGACGCATGGCTTCCTCCTCACCTGCCGTTGTCCGATACCCGGTGCGCCGGGCGGTTTGCGAACGGCGGAACTCGCTTCGGCGACCGCCGGTGCGATGAGTGACCCCGCTGGTGATGTCGCCGGCCGGGACGGAATCGTTACACCCCATGATCATCACAACCACTTGTTCCGCCGGAAGATCTTGAACAGCACGACGCAGGCCGACATCATGACCAGCAGCGTCACCGGATAGCCGAACGTCCAGTCGGTCTCGGGCATCACGGTGAAGTTCATCCCGTAGATCCCGGCGATCATCGTCGGCGTCGAGATGATCGCGACCCACGCCGAGATCTTGCGCATGTCGGTGTTCTGCTGGAGCGTGATCTTGGCCAGCGTCGCGTCGACCAGCGTGGTGAGCAACTCGTCGAAGGACGCCACCCGCTCGGAGACGGTGGCCAGGTGGTCGTCGACGTTGCGGAAGTAGGAGCGGACGTCCTCCGGCACCATCGGCGTGTAGCCCTCCGCCAGCCGCTGCAACGGCTTGGCCAGCGGCATCACCGCCCGGCGGAGCTCCATCACCTCGCGCTTCATCAGGTAGATGTGCTCGGCGTCGATCTTGGTCCGGGGCGCGAAGACCTCGGCCTCCATCTCGTCGATGTCGTCCTGGATCGCGTCGGTGACCTCGAGGTAGCTGTCCACCACGTGGTCGGCGATGCCGTGCAGCACCGCCGACGGCCCGAGCGCGAGCTGCTCGGGATCCTGTTCGAGCTGGCTGCGGACCTGCGCGATGCCCGCGTGCTTGCCGTGCCGGACCGTGATGACGAAGTCGCGGCCCACGAAGGCCATCAGCTCGCCGCTCTCCACGATCTCGCTGTTGGCCGACAGCGTCTCGTTGGCGATGTAGCGGACCGTCTTGAGCACCATGAACAGCGTGTTGTCGTAGCGCTCCAGCTTGGGCCGCTGGTGGGCGTGCACGGCGTCCTCGACGGCGAGCTCGTGCAGCCCGAAGGTCTCGGCCAGGCCGTTGATCTGCTCCTCGCTGGGCTCGTGCAGACCGATCCAGACGAATCCGGAGCCGCGGCGGCGCACTTCGTCGATCGCCTCGGTGTGGGTCCAGGAACCCTCCAGGCGCTGTCCGTCGACGTAGACGGCGCAGTCGACGACGTATGCCGACACGGGTGTCGGAAGGCGCTGCGCGGGGCGGATGCCGCCGTTGCGGCGGGCGCGAAGACCGAGCGAGGAAAGGCTTGGCATGGGCGGACCTCCAGAAACGCTGGTACCGGGGAAGCAGAGTCGAGAAACCGCTCGCGCATCCCGGCCGGCACGTGGAGGTCCGCCGCGGGGCGGGGACTCCGGGGAAGTTCGCCTACTGGCTGGTCCTCCGGGCGGGGATGCGGTTGGTACTGCACGGAAGTGCGCTGTCAGAACTGCTGTTCAACGATCCCTCACCTCCCGGAAATCGACCGCTGTCGCGGTGGGTTGGTCAGCCGACGGACAAGAATACTCCCCACGTCCACGGACGGCGCAACGGATGGCCTCGAAGGTCACAGCCCGCAGTCGAAACGGGTGAATTATCCGCCTTCCGGAGAAACGCTCACCATTACCAGCGGGTACGTGACGAAACCCCGGGTGACCGCCGCGAGCAGGGCGACCGGTCGCCCCATTTCAGGTGTCACCGTCGCGAGGTAGGCAGTCCCAGGTTCGCAGGACGTCGGCGAGACCCTCCGTGAGCGCGTTTTCCCGCTCCAGTGTGGCGAAAGTCGCACTGTCCGTCCAGCGTGCGTCCGCGGCGTCGTCACCAGCGGAAAGCGACGATCCACTACTCCGGCAGGAGTAGTCGAGGATCTCGAAGGTGCCATCCGGCGCGGGCCGCAGCACACGGCCCACGAGATCGCCGACAGTGACGGAGAGTCCCGTTTCCTCCAGGACCTCGCGGTGTACCGCCATCTGGTCGGTCTCCCCGGGCTCGACCTTGCCGCCCGGCAGCGACCACTTGCCCCGACCCGGCTCACGGGCACGTTTGACCAGCAGCAACCGGCCTTGCGGGTCGTGGATCACAGCGCCGACGCAACGGATCACGTGGATCTCCTATACGATCATCGACACGGAGGGTAGTTGGAGTGAGGCTGCCTGCGAACGACTGACCCAAGTGCGGTACAAAGCTGCCGTAAGGCGGCCGCGTGCGGTACAACGGATCAGCAGGCGCCATCGGCTACTAACGGGCATTTCGGACGGGGTGCGTCACAGTGAACATGAAGAAAATCCTGACCTGGGCCGGGATCGCGTTCCTCCTGTTCTTCTTGATCTCAGCGCCGGCTCAGGCCAGCGCGACCGTTACCGGAGTCCTCGACAGCCTTCGCGGGGCTGCGGAATCGGTCATCACGTTCATGCAGAACCTCTTCCAGTAAACCGCGAGCCGCGGGAGGCGGTTGCCGTGTTCGCTCCGAAGGATCCCGACGAGTACCTGCTCGAGTCCGAGCGACGGGTCATCCGGGTTCGCCGGCATTGGGCGTGCCTGGTGTGGGACCTCTTCGAGGCGTTCGGGCTCCTGGCAGGTCTGGTGATGGTCTCCTACCTGCTCCCGGGCGGCAGCACGCTGCCGATGAACGTCCTGTGGTACGCGGGTCTGATCGTGCTGTTGCGCTTCACGTACCAGATCCTGAGCTGGTACGTGGAGCGCATCGTCGTGACCGACAAGAGGTTCCTCATCACCACCGGTGTCTTCGACATCAACGTGGCGATGATGCCGATCACCAAGGTCACCGACCTCACCTTCCGGCGGACGCTGCTGGGCCGCATGCTCGGTTACGGCACGCTGATCGTCGAGTCCGCCGGTCAGATCCAGGCGCTCAACCGCATCGAGTACGTGCCGAACCCGGACCGGGTCGAGGAGGCCATCTCCGGCCTGGTCTTCGGCGACAAGAAGGCACAGCAGGACCGGTTCTCGATGCTCAAGGCCAGGCGCGCCGCCGTCGGCAGGCGCAAGGCCAAGCTCTGAGTCCCGCGGGCGGGACAACGGCTCCCGCCCGGCAGGGGTGCGCGGCCCTCCGGGGCCATCGGCCACACTGATGGGTGTGCGAATCGACCTGCACACGCATTCAACCGAGTCCGACGGCACCGACACGCCGTCGGAACTCGTCGCCACGGCGATCGCCGCCGGGCTCGACGTCATCGCCCTCACCGATCACGACACCACCGCGGGGTGGGCCGAGGCGGAGCGGGCGGTGCGGGAGCACGGCGGGCCGGGCCGCTTGCGGGTCGTCCCCGGTGCCGAGCTCTCCTGCGCCTGCCCGGACGGCAACGGGCGGACCATCACGGTGCACCTGCTCGCCTACCTCTTCGACCCGCGCTCCACCGCGCTGGCCGAGGAGCAGTCGCGGCTGCGCGCCGAGCGGCGGGTGCGGCTGCGCGCGATGGCGCGGCGGATGGCCGACGACGGCTTCCCCGTCGATCCCGACGAGCTGATGGCGGGTCTGCCGCCGGACTCCCCGGGCGGGCGCCCGCACCTGGCCAGGGCATTGGTCCGCGCGGGCACCGTCGCCAGCGTCGACGAGGCGTTCGCCCGGTACCTGGGCGGCCGGGGCAGCTACTACCTTCCGCGCACCGACACCCCGGTGCACCGCGCGATCGACATGATCACCGACGCCGGCGGCGTGACCGTGCTGGCTCACCCGTTCGCCGCGGCGCGTGGACCGATGGTGACCTCCGAGGTCATCGCCGAGCTCGCCGGACACGGGCTCTGCGGCGTCGAGATCGACCACCCCGACCACGATCCGCAGGTGCGGGACCGGCTGCGCGCGCTGGCCGCCGAACTGGACCTGGTGCCGACCGGCAGCAGCGACTACCACGGCACCAACAAGACCATCGCGATCGGCCAGGAGACCACCGCGCCGGAGTCGCTGGACCGACTGGCTCAGCGCTGCACCGGGAGCAAGATCATCGGGTGATCCGCCGGTCGGCGGGCCAGTTCCCGGCAATGGCCGCGAACTGCGTACTGTGGTGAGCGTGCAGGGTCAGCTCGGACTTGAAGGCATCCCCACCAAGCTGGTGCGCGTCACGCCGGCTCGGCTGGCGAACTGGGCGCAGTGCCCGCGCAAGTACCGCATGACCTACCTCGACCGGCCGACGCCTTCGCGCGCCGGGGCCTGGGCGCACAGCACCCTCGGCGCGGTCGTGCACAACGTGCTCCGCGCGTTCTTCGAGCTGCGTCCGGGCAAGCGCACCCCGGAGCAGGTTCCCGCCCTGCTGCGCCGCTACTGGAAGAGCGACGGCTTCGCCGACGCCGAGCAGGTCGCGCGCCACCGCCGCCGGGCGCAGGAGTGGCTGACCGCCTACGTCGAGGGCATCGAGCCCGACGCCGAGCCGGTCGCGGTGGAGCGGTGGGTCTCGGCGCCGATGGGCTCGATCATCGCCGAGGGCCGGGTGGACCGGCTCGACGAGCGCGGTGGCGAGCTCGTCGTGGTCGACTACAAGACCGGTCGGCACGCCCTCGGCGTCGACGACGCGCGCGACTCCCTCGCGCTCGCGATCTACGCGCTGGCGGCGCGCAAGAACCTGCACCGGCCGTGCCGCCGCGTCGAGCTGCACCACCTGCCCACCGGGCAGGTCGCGAGCTGGGAGCACACCGACGGCACGCTGCGCTCGCACCTCGACCGCGCCGAGTCGCTGGCCGCCGACCTGCAGAACGCGACCGACGCGTTCGTCGCCGGCGGCGACGGCGCGGCCTTCCCGGCGGTGACCGGCAGGCACTGCTCGTGGTGCGACTTCCGCGCGCACTGCCCGGAAGGCAAGCAGGCGGCTCCCGACGTCGCGCCGTGGGCGTTGTTGGGGGAATGACCGTGCGATCGAACGAACCCAGGCGCGACGTCCGCCCACCGATGCCGCCTCCCACGCGGCGTCCCGAGGCCCGGACGAAGCCGCGGATGCGCCCCCCGATGCCCGAGCAGGAGGCCGAGGAGCTGCGTGCCTGGCGCGACCACGCCGCGCGATCCGGCGGACGGCACGCGCGCAGGTCGCGGCCGACGTGGTCGGGCACCGCCGCGCGCGGGGTTTCCGGTGCGCTGGCAACGGGTCTGCTCGTGCTGGCGCTGTTCCTGGTCGGCGTGCAGTACTGGGCGACCAGCATCGGCCAGCAGGGGCCGGGCGTCGGCGCGGTGGTCGGGCACCTCGTGGCATCGGTGCTGGCGCTGGTGTTGCAGGCCGTCGCGGACCGGCGGCGCGACCTGACCGGAGGTCTGGCGACCGCGGGCGCCTACGTCGTCGTGCTCGGCGCGCTGTGGTTCTGGTGGTGGGTCTGACCGGGACCCGGTCCCGGCCCCGGAAGCGCTGACCCGCGCAAACGTTGCTCAACAGCGGTTTCGCGGCGGGAAGTTTCGGTACTCTCGATCACATGGTCACCCGTGCCCCGGGGCTCCGGGAGCGCAAGAAGCTGCACACGCGCCAGGCCCTGAGCTGGGCCGCGGTCCGGCTCGCCGTCGAGCGCGGGCTGGAGAACGTGCTGGTCGACGACATCGCCGCGGCAGCAGGGGTTTCGGCCCGCACGTTCAACAACTACTTCTCCAGCAAGGCGGAGGCGATCGCCGCGCGGCACCTGGATCGGTCGCGGCGGGCGGTCGCGGAGTTCCGCACCAGACCGCGGGAAGAGGCGCTGTGGACGGCGATCAGCCACGCGGTGCTCTCGCAATACGCCAGCGACCCCTCCGGTTCGACACCGGACTGGGTCGCCGGGATCCGGCTGATGATCAGCGAACCCGCGCTGCGCGGCGAGTTCCTGCGCGCCGAGACTCTGGCCGAGGAGGAGTTCGCGGTGGTGGTCGGGGAGCGGACCGGTACCGACCCCGAACGGGACCTCTATCCGCGGCTGGTGGCGGCCGCCGTGGGTGCTGTCGGCCGGGTGGCGATCCACCGCTGGCTGAGCGTGAACCCGCCCGGCCTGCTGGAACCGCTGCTCAGCAACGCGCTGGACCAGATAGCCGCGGGTCTCCCGGATCCGTCGGTCAGCAGCGCAGGGCTTCTGAGGGTCGACTGAGCCTGGTCGCCGCGGGGGCTGCCGGAAGGGTCGGCCGCTGTCCGCCGGAGGCCGGACCTGGTCCGATGTGGACTGAACACAGTGGACCGAGATCCGATCAGCGCAGCGCGACCAGCGTCTCGCCGCGCTGCTCGACGAGCACGTCACCCGCCGAGTCGAGCCCCACCGGACCGGCGTAGCCCTGCCGGTCGACGGGGATGACCCGCTCCCGCGCGCCGGTCGCCGGGTCGAGCACCGCGAGCCCGTCCCGCACCGGCACCAGCAGCCTGTCACCGACGACGGTGCCCGGCCCGAGGGTGTCCGGCGCGGTCCACAGCGGGGTGAGGTCGTCCGGGTGCAGCGCGACGGTGTCGGTACCGGTGAACCAGTAGACCTGGCCGTCGCGGGTGGTGGCCTCGATCCGCGAGTTCGCGGCGGTGTCCCGCGGGCCGACCCGGACCGGGAAGGAGCCGACCACCTTGGCGCTGCCGTCGAAGACGACCAGCTGCGAGCGGTCGGGCGCGAGCACGGCGGCGTGGTCCTCGGAGACGGCGACCACGCTCGCGCCGGGCAGGCCCAGGCCGGTGCTGAACAGCTCCTCGGGCTTCTCGTCGTCCTCGGGCTTGGTCTTGAGCAGCGTGATCCGGCCGCCGGGTTCGCCGGGGCACTCCTCGACCAGGCCGAGCCGCTGGTCTCCGACGGCCACCGAGCCGTACTGGCAGTCCGGGCGCTTGAGGTTGTTGTCCGGGTTCTTCACCGCGGGCGGGATGCCGTACTGCTGGGTGCGGACCAGGTCCGAGCGCCAGCTCTCCACGGCCCTGCGGCCGCTCGCGGTGACGTAGGTGCCGTCGGAGAGCAGCCGGGTGCCGAACTCGGCGTCGCCGTTGCGCTGTGGTCCGCGCACGCCGTTCGAGCCGCGCAGCGACGTCACCTCGCTGCAGTTGTGGTCCTTGCGGTAGACCGCGATCGCCCGCTTCCACGACTCGCCGACCGTGCACAGCGGGATGTCCCTGGCGTAGCGCCAGCGGACCTGGCCGGTCACCGGATCGCGGCCGGTGACCTCGTTGCCCCCGGCGGTCACGACGGCCGGTCCCGCCACCACGGGCACCGGGGTGGCGGGGCTCTGCTCCCGCCACGCCTCGTGCAGCGACTCGGGGACCCGCACCGACTCCGGGTCGGGGAGGTCGGGGGCGGACTGGGCGGCCGGCTCGGAGACGGTGGCGCGGGCGTCGCTGCCTGCCCACACCACGACGGAGGCCGCCAGCACGGCCATGGCGATCAGCGCGACTGCGGCGAGGTCGGCTTTCGTCCGCCGTTCCGGCCGTACCACTGCGACTCCCCGCTCAGTCCGCTGACTCTGGCCCTCTCGAGCTTAGCCGCCGATCGGGCGACGCTCGGCTTCCCCGCCCGCCGCCCTCGCAGGGCCGCTCGGCCGGGCATCCGCGCCGCACCGACCGGCACGAGCCGGCCCCTCCGGACCGGCCCGCCGCCTCACGCCTCGGCGGCCCCGGCTTCGCCGGTGCCCTCGCCGGAACGCCGCCTGCGGCGGCGCCGGCCGGATCGCGGTGCGCGGCGAGACCAAGCCCGGCGTGGCGATCGTGTCCGCCTACAACGACATGCTCTCGGCGCACCAGCCGTGCCGGCGCGGTCGCGTCGGCCTTCGCCTCCGACGACTGCGCCGCGGCGTCCACACCGCCGCGCGTCCGGCGGCGCTGGCGCCTGCCCGCCGGGCGGGTCTCGCCGTCGCCCTCGGCGCTCTTGCCCTCGCCAGCGCCGCGGGTGCGGCGGCGCGGCTTGCGCGGCTTGCGCTTGGCGTCCTCGTCCGGCTCGGCGGCCAGCCCGGCGCGGGTGCGCTTGGACAGCGGCAGCCTGCCGGTGGCGTCGGAGGGGATGTCGAGGTCGCTGAACAGGTGCGCGGAGGTCGAGTAGGTCTCCACCGGCTCGGGCTTGTCGAGGCCGAGTGTTTCGCTGATCATCTTCCAGCGCGGTTCCTCGTCCCAGTCGACCAGCGTGATCGCCACGCCTTCCCGGCCCGCACGACCGGTGCGGCCGATGCGGTGCACGTAGGTCTTCTCGTCGTCCGGGCACTGCAGGTTGACCACGTGCGTGACGCCACCGACGTCGATGCCGCGGGCCGCGACGTCGGTGGCGACCAGGATGTCGACCTTGCCGGAGCGGAACGCGCGCAGCGCCTGCTCGCGGGCGCCCTGTCCGAGGTCGCCGTGCACCGCGGCGGCGGCGAAGCCGCGCTCGGTGAGCTCGTCGGAGAGCTTCTGCGCGGTGCGCTTGGTCCGGGTGAAGATCATCGACAGGCCGCGGCCGTTGGCCTGCATCGCCCGCGCGATCAGCTCGCTCTTGTCCATCGCGTGCGCGCGGTAGACGAACTGCTTGGTGCGCTCGTGGATGGCGCCCGCGTCGGCCTGCTCGGCCCGGATGTGGGTGGGCTGGCGCAGGAAGGTCCTGGCCAGCGTGATGATCGGGCCGGGCATGGTGGCCGAGAACAGCATCGTCTGGCGCTGCTCGGGAACCATGTGCAGGATGCGCTCGATGTCGGGCAGGAAGCCCAGGTCGAGCATCTCGTCGGCCTCGTCGAGCACCAGCGCCCGGACCTTGCCCAGCACCAGGTGCTGCTGCTCGGCCAGGTCCAGCAGCCGGCCCGGGGTGCCGATCACCAGGTCGACGCCGTTGCGCAGCGCCTCGATCTGCTGCTCGTAGGGGCGGCCGCCGTAGACGGCGAGGGTGCGGATGCCCATGTGCTTGCCCGCGTCGGTGAGGTCGCGGGCGACCTGCACGCACAGCTCGCGGGTGGGCACGACCACCAGCGCCTGCGGGGTGCCGTCACCGGGCACCTGGAGGCGGTGCAGGAGCGGCACGCCGAAGCCGAGCGTCTTGCCGGTGCCGGTGCGGGCCTGGCCGATCAGGTCCTCCCCGCGCAGCGCCAGCGGCAGGGTCAGCTCCTGGATGGCGAACGTGTGCTCGATGCCCGCTTCGCCCAGCGCCCGGACGATCTCCGGCTTCACGTCCAGCTCGGCGAAGGTCGGAGTGTCCGGCGAGGCCGGGGCCTCGGCGTGCAGTGGCGGCGCGGTGTTGACGTCGACGTCGGACGCCGCGGTGGTGCTGTGCTCGAAATCGTGAGCTGTCTTCGATTTGTCTTCGGGGCCGTCGGTGGCCCGGTCATTGCTGAGCGTCAGTGTGATCGCCTCTCTCGGTACCTGCGCGCTTGCGCCCCGCCTCGGGCCGATCCGTCGTGACGGCCTCCCGGCCCGGCGACCGCCGGATGTCCGGGGCCGTGCTCTGAGCCCGTGGTCGCACTGCCCGTGTTCACCAGACCTGCGTCTGGCGGGGCCGTGCCCGTCCGGCTCGTGCTCACTGACGTGATGGTGCGCGCCTTCGTTCGATCAGCGGCGTGATCCGCTGTCAGGTTTGTCCAGCCAGGCGTCACAGCGCGGCAACCTGCGAGTCGGCGGGCCCGCCGGGTTCGCCGGCCGCCCCGCACTCGGGCTGCGTACGCGCTGGCAGCGGTGGTTCCCGGACCGTCTTGGAGGTCAGGCCGGACGCCTGGACCGCGGGTCTGGCGGGCCCCGGCCCCCGAAGCGGGATCGCGGGAGGAACCGCACCGCATGACACCATGCGCGCCCCAGGATACCTGTTCGCGCCACAGTTCATGCTGATGTGTGGCACAGCCGGTTACGCTCGCGGTCATGAGTGAGGCTGAGCAGGGCGCCGGGGCGCCCTCGGGAACCGATCAGCACGACGAGGAGGACCGCTACGACGAGGGTGTGGTCGACCTGCTCGCGGCGCTCGCCTACGGGGAGCTGTCCGCCTTCGACCGTCTCGCCGAGGACGCGCGCACGGCGCCCACGCTGACCGGCCGCGCGGCGCTGGCGAGCATGGCCGCGGCCGAGATCGGCCACTACCGCATGCTCGAGGACCAGCTCGCGGGCCGCGGGGTCGCGGTCGAGGAGGTCATGCGGCCCTTCGTCGCTCCGTTCGACGACTTCAACGCCTCGACGGCCCCGCATTCGTGGCTGGAATCACTGGTCAAGGCCTACGTGGGAGACGGGCTGGCTGCCGACTTCTACCGCGAGGTCGCCGAGTGGCTCGACCCGGCGACCCGCGAGCTGGTGCTCACCGTGCTCGACGACACCGGGCACTCGGCGTTCGCCGAGCGGGAGGTCCGGGCGGCCTGCGCCGACGACCGGACGCTCAAGGACAAGCTGACGCTGTGGGGCCGCCGCCTGCTCGGCGAGGCGGTGACGCAGGCGCAGCGGGTTGTGGCCGAGCGCGACGCGCTGGCGGAGCTGATCATCAAGGGCTCCGGCGACCTGACCGGCATCGCGGCGATGTTCCGCAGGCTGCAGAACAGCCACACCAAGCGGATGGCGCGGCTGGGCCTGGGCTGAGCAGGCGGCGCACCGCGCGGGCCCGTCGCCGCGGAGGGCCCGTCGCGTCGGCGGGTGTTCGCGGTGCGCGGACGGCCCGGTGGCGCGGAGCTGGGATAGCCTGACCGTGTCCATCGGATACGAGTGCCAACTGGAGGTTCGGCGTGGAGGTCAAGATCGGCGTCGTGGACAGCCCGCGTGAGCTCACGGTGGTCAGCGGTCAGTCCCAGGACGAGGTCGAAGCGCTGGTCGCCGACGCGCTGAAGAACGCCGACGGCGTGCTGGCGCTGACCGACGAGAAGGGGAAGCGCGTCATCGTCCCCTCGGCCAAGGTCGCCTACGTCGAGATCGGTCCGACCGAGACGACCCGGGTCGGTTTCGGCGTCCGCTGACGCGGGCCCCAGGCGGCTTTGGGCTGTGACCGCACAGCCCAAAGCCGCTTTTGCTTGCCCGGAGCATCCGCCGGACCGGCTAGCTCAGCCTGCGACGCCGGTGTCCACCGCGAACGGCGGGCGGCCGACCCCCGTGATCCGGTAGCGGCCCCAGGGATCGGGGTCCGACAGCGTGCCCACCGCCTCGCCGTCCGGGGTGCGCAGCGCGACCCGCGCCTTGCGACCCCCGGTCAGCGCGTCGACCGCCTCGCTCGCGGCGACGCGGCCGTACCAGTGGAACCGCCCGTCGATGGGCTCGAAGTGCCCCCGCAGCACCACCTGGACGCCGATCTCCCGGCTCTCGTCGAAGACGGTGGCCGGGCCCCGGTAGTCGTCCTCGTCGTGATCGTGTTCCTGCACTTCGCCGCCTTTCTCCACGTCACCGCCGTTCCTGCCCTTGTTGCCCGGTCCCGGTGCGCCCACCGGTCAGCGGGGCAGCGCCAGGCCGGGCGGGTCGTCGGGTGAGTCGTCCTCCTCGTCGGGCATGACCCGCAGCATGCCGTCGAGCTCGAGCGGCTCGTCGGGGTCGAGGACGATCCCGGCCGAGCGCAGCACGCCGTCGATGCCGTACCAGATGATCTGGGCCAGGTAGTCGGTGAGGTTCTCCCTGCTCATCGACTGCCGGTCCAGCCACCAGTCGCCGCTGGCCTGCACCATGCCGACCAGGCCGTGGCTCCACGCCTCGACCCCGCCCGAGTCCAGTCCCAGCGCCCGCATGTACTCGCCGAGCAGCCGGGACAGCGAGTTGGCGATCACGGTCTTCTCGGCCACGACCGGGTCCTGGGTCACCGGCCGGTCGGTGAAGTTGCGCCGCACCACGAAGCGGTAGAGGTCGGGGAACTCCTCGATGACCCCCAGGTACACCCCGATGATGCGGCGGATGCGCTCGTTCGGGCTGCCCTGCCCGCCCAGCGCGGGCCGCAGCCGGTTCATCAGCAGTTCGGCGCCCCACTCGCCGACGGCCACGTACAGGTCGCTCTTGTCGCTGAAGTGCCGGTAGAGGACCGGTTTGCTGACCCCCGCCGTGGCGGCGATCTCGTCCATGCCGACGTCGGCGCCGTGCTCGCGGATGGCCCGCACCGCGGCCTCGACGAACTCGGCGCGGCGCGCCTGGCGGTGCTCGCGCCAGCGCTCGCGGCGGGCGTCCCCGTGCTCCTTGCCGGCGGTCTTGACAGGTCGGGAGATGTGGCTCACGCTACCCAAGGTAACTGTTACCGGAAGTAACATGCAACGGCGTGTCCTCCGGACAGGGAGAGGTGAGCACTGAGATGAGCAGGACCTTGCAGGTCAACGACCGTGAGAGGACAGCGGCCAGACTGCTGAGGTCGTCGGCGAAGAACAGCTACGACCCCGAGGTCGACATCGACTGGGACGCGCCGCTGGCAGAGGACAGGCCCTACATCCCGTTCCACCGCAGCTCCCTCTACGGCACGCCGATGTGGGACGCGCTCAGCGACGAGCAGCGCATCGAGCTGACCAAGCACGAGTTCGCCAGCATCGCCTCCAACGGCCTGTGGTTCGAGGTGCTGCTCATGCAGATGCTGCTCAAGGAGTTCTACGTCAGCGACCCGCGGAGCAACCACGCCCAGTACGCCCTCACCGAGGTCGCCGACGAGTGCAGGCACTCGACGATGTTCGCCAAGGCCGTCGACCGGGTCGGCGCGCCTGCCTACGGTCCGCTCCCGCTGCTGCACCTCGGAGGACGGGTGCTGCCCGCGGTCCTGAAGGGGCCGTCGGCCTACGCCTCGATCCTGGTCGCCGAGGAGATCCTGGACCGGTTCCAGCGCGACCAGATGAATGACGAGAACGTCCAGCCGCTGGTCAGGATGGTCAACCGCATCCACGTGCTGGAGGAGGCCAGGCACGTCACCTTCGCCCGCGAGGAGGTCGTGCGCCGGATGGCCGATTGCAACGCGGCCGAGCGCGCCTACCACCAGTTCTGGACCGCGCTGGTGTCCTGGGCGATCTGCTTCAGTCTCATCAACCCCAACGTCTACAAGGCGGTCGGCCTGCGCCCGCGCGACGCCCACCGGGCCGCGTGGCGGAACCCGCACTTCCTCGACACGCTGCACTGGGGCGGCGAGAAGATCATGGCCTTCCTCGGCGAGGCGGGTCTGGTCGGCAAGCCCGGAATGCGGTTCTGGAAGAAGGCGAACCTGATCCGATGACGACCCCGGGGAGTTCGATGACCGCGACACTGCCCGCCACCGCGCCGGGCATGTTCACCACCTGCGACGGCACCCGGCTGCGGGTGCTGGAGGAGGGCGACCGCGACGCGCCGGTGACGGTGGTGCTGGTGCACGGCTGGACCCTGACCAAGCACACCTGGGACCGCGTGGTGGCCGGGCTGCCCGCCGCTGTGGGCGCTCCGGTCCGCATCGTGCGCTACGACCTGCGCGGCCACGGCGAGAGCGACGCCGCGCCCCCGGGCAGCGCGACGATCGAGCAGTGCGCGGACGACCTGGCCGACGTTGTCCGCGAACGCGTACCGGAAGGGCCGATCGTGTTCGCCGGCCACTCCATGGGCGGCATGACCCTGATGGCCTTCGTCGAGCGGCACCGCGCGGTGTTCGAGGCGCGGGCCGCCGGGGTGGCCCTGGTCGGGACGTCGTGCGGTGGCCTGGTGGCGCCGGCCCTCGGCCTGCCCGGTCCGGTCGCCGCGGTCGCCAACCACCTGGAGCGCCGGGTCCGCGTCCGGCTGGCCGCGGCCCGCGGCCGAGCTCTCTGCAAGCGGTCGGCCGTCCTGCGGCCGGGGCTGCGCTGGCTGCTGTTCGGGCAGCGGCCCGCCGCCACAGACGTCGCGTCCACCGCGGACTGGGTCGCGGGGTGCAACCCGTCGAACATGGCTTCCTTCCGCGACGCCCTCGCCGCGCACGACCGGCTCGCCGCGCTGGACGCCTTCCGGTCGGTGCCCGCGGTCGTGCTCGTGGGCCTGGCGGACCGGCTGACGCCGTACGCGCACGCCGTCCGGCTCACCGAAGCGCTGCCCCACGCCAGGTTCACGGTCTACGCGGGGGCGGGGCACATGCTGCCGCTCGAACGGGACGCGGAGGTCACGGCCCGCATCGCCGGTGTGGTGCGGGCGGCGACCGGCTCCGCTCCGGCGGGCGAGGGCGCTTCCAAGGCCAAGCCCCGGACCCGCTCGAAGGCCGCCAAGCCCGCGAGCGCCGCAAACACCGGCAGCGCCGCCAAGACCGCGAGCGCGGACTAGGCCGCCCGAATGGTGCGCGGTGTCCGGCAGCCCGCCGTGCGCCGTGCACCGTCGTTTCGCGGCGCCCGGGCCGGGCGGTCAGCCCGCCTGGAGCGGGAAGCCCGACAGGCCCTTCCACGCGAGGGTGGACATCAGGGTCACCGCCTCGTCGCGCGAGACGGTCTGCGAGGCGTCGAGCCAGTACCTGGCCGTGACCTGGCTGAGCCCGACCAGGCCGACCGCCAGCAGCCGGGCGCGCTCGTGGTCGAGCCCGGCGTCGGCGGTCACCGCCTCGGCCACCGCGTCGATGCAGCCGGACAGCGCGTTCTGCACCGCCTGCTCCACCGACGGCTCGCTGCGCAGGTCTGACTCGAAGACCAGGCGGAACGCCTGCCCCTCGGTGTCGACGAACTCGTAGAGCGCACCGACGGCCGCGCGCACCCGGTGCTTGTTGTCCGGGGTGGACTCGATGGCCTGGCGCACCCGGCGGACCAACTCGCCGCCGTGGGTCTCCAGCAGCGCCAGGTAGAGCTCGAGCTTGCCCGGGAAGTGCTGGTAGAGGACCGGCTTGCTGACGCCGGCGCGCTCGGCGATGTCGTCCATCGCGGCGGCGTGGTAGCCGTTGTGCACGAAGACGTGCTGGGCGGCGTCGAGAAGCTGGGCCCGGCGCGCGTCGCGTGGCAACCGGACGCCTCGGGTCGGCTGCGCGGTTTCCGTCATCCTTGCCTCCACCCGGTTCCTTCCGTGGTTCGCCGGTGACCACCCGGCCCCCGGGTCCTGACTTTACTCGTCGGTAGTCCCGGATACCGAGGTCGCATCGCCCGATCTGATGGGGCCGGGACGCCCTCGGCGCAGCCGACCGGTTCCGCACCGTGATCGCATGAGGTTAGCGATGGCCACCGGTGCTCGTGCGAAGGATCGCTCTCACCCGTTCCGGGCGCTACCGGTGTGCCGGAAGTGGCAGGTGTGACAACTCACGCCGCCTCTGCACGCCTGGGATGCCGCCGATGTCCGAAGATCATGACCGAACTGCGTAATATCGTGTGATCTGGGGGATTCGATCACCCGGAGTGCCCAGCGCCTCGGGCGGGACGCCTCCCGCGCTGTGGCACTCTTATGACCGTGACCCGCCCGCCCCACCGACCGCGCGCCTCCGAACCCCGCAAGCCGTCGTCGGGCAGAGGAGGCGGTCGCGTGGTCTCCAGCCGGACGGAAGGCCACCGCTCGGAACGCAGCGGTGAGCCGCTGGCCGCCTCCTGGCACCCCACCGCGGAGCACGCGGGCGAGGCCGACGACGAGTCACCCAAGCCCTCGCGCCGCAGGCGCGCGCTGGGGCGCTACGGCTGGCGGATCTACGCGCTGCCGCTGCTGGTCGTGGTCAGCGCGCTCGCGGTGTTCCAGGCCGTGCGGCCGCCCGAAGGGGGCCGGGCGCTCGAGATGAACCCGCCGAACGACGACACCGGGCCCGCTGCGCCGATAGTGACCGAGGCGCCACCGGGGCAGACCTTCGCACCGGACATGTTCTCGGCGGACCTGCCCCCCGGAGCGCCGCTGCCGGAGTTCGGCGCGCGGACCTTCGACGTGCTGCCCGGCACCTCGCCGCGGGTCGGCCAGGGCGACCTGTACCGCTACACCGTCGAGGTCGAGGTGGGGGTCAAGCTCTCCGAGGGCAACGACAGCTTCGGCCACCTCGTGCAGGAGACGCTGTCGGACCCGCGGAGCTGGACCAACCCGCAGGCCGGGGGCATCGCGCTGGAGCGGGTCGACCGCACCGGCCCGCGCCCGGACTTCCGCGTCATCCTGGTCAGCCAGCAGACCGCCCGCGAGGCCTGCGACTTCTCCAACGGCGTGCCGTTCGACAGCTCGTGCCGCAAGGGCGACATGGTCTACATCAACGCCGCGCGCTGGGTGCGGGGCGCGGTGTCGTTCGAGGGCGACTCCGGCAGCTACCGGCGCTACGCGATCAACCACGAGGTCGGCCACGTCTTCGGCAACGGGCACGTCGGGTGCCCCGCGCCGGGCGGGCTGGCGCCGGTGATGATGCAGCAGACCTTCAGCGTCGCCAACAACGAGTTGCACGAGCTGAACAAGGTCGCCGACCAGGGCACGTTCATCCCGGCCAACGGCTTCGTGTGCAAGTACAACGCCTGGCCCTTCCCGGTCGGCGGCAACGGCGGCCCCTGACCGCGGCGCGGTCGCGGAGTGACCCACGCCGCCCTCCGGGCGTCCGCGAGCCGGGATCCGTCCCGGATGGTGGGAGTATTTTGGGTCTCGGAAGACGATCCGCCAGGCTGGCGTTGCAGATTTCGTGGGGCGCTTCGGCGCCATCGCGAACGCTTGTGGTGCCCGTGACGCGCGCACGCACGTCGCAGCGGGTCACCGACCATGGAGGAGGAGCTGGGAGATGTCCGGCGCTACGTCACTGCCGCCGCTGGTCGAGCCCGCGGCGGAGCTGACCAAGGAAGAGGTCGCGCGCTACAGCCGCCACCTGATCATCCCGGACGTCGGGATGGACGGCCAGAAGCGGCTGAAGAACGCCAAGGTGCTCGTCGTCGGTGCCGGCGGGCTCGGCAGCCCCGCGCTGCTGTACCTGGCGGCGGCCGGTGTCGGCACGCTCGGCATCGTCGAGTTCGACGAGGTGGACGAGTCCAACCTGCACCGGCAGGTCATCCACGGCCAGTCCGACCTGGGCAGGCCGAAGGCGGAGTCGGCGCGCGACTCCATCGCCGAGGTCAACCCGTTCGTCAAGGTCAACCTGCACCAGACGCACCTGTCCTCGGAGAACGCGCTCGACATCTTCCGGGACTACGACCTGATCCTGGACGGCACGGACAACTTCGCCACCCGCTACCTGGTCAACGACGCGGCCGTGCTGCTCGGCAAGCCCTACGTGTGGGGCTCGATCTTCCGCTTCGAAGGCCAGGCCAGCGTGTTCTGGGCCGAGCACGGCCCGAACTACCGCGACCTCTACCCGGAGCCGCCGCCGCCCGGCATGGTGCCGTCGTGCGCCGAGGGCGGCGTGCTCGGCGTGCTGTGCGCGTCGATCGGCTCGATCATGGTCAACGAGGCGATCAAGCTCATCGCCGGCATCGGTGAGACGCTGCTGGGCCGCCTGATGATCTACGACGCGCTGGAGATGAGCTACCGCACCGTCAAGATCCGCAAGGACCCCGAGGCCGAGCCGATCACCGAGCTGATCGACTACGAGGCGTTCTGCGGCGTGGTCTCCGACGACGCGCAGCAGGCGGCGGTGAACAGCACCATCACCCCGCGCGAGCTCAAGGACATGTTCGACCGCGGCGAGAAGTTCGAGCTGATCGACGTCCGCGAGCCGCACGAGTACGAGATCGTCAAGATCGAGGGCTCGAAGCTGATCCCCAAGGACCGCATCCTGTCCGGCGAGGCGCTCTCGGAGCTGCCGCAGGACCGCAAGATCGTGCTGCACTGCAAGTCCGGTGGCCGGTCGGCGGAGGCGCTCGCGGCGCTGCACAAGGCGGGCTTCTCCGACGCGGTGCACGTCGGCGGCGGGGTGCTCGGCTGGGCCAACCAGGTCGACACCAGCCTGCCGACCTACTGACCGGCGCTCGCCGTTGCACGCGTGGCCGGGCGATGTGACATCCATCGCCCGGCCACGCGGCGCTTCTCGGAGCGTCCGCTGTGGAAAAGCGGACTGTCGAGGTAGCGTCTCGCCCGTGACTGCTACGCCGGAGCCGCCCCCGCCGCACGTGCGCGCGGCGTTCGGCGCGCGCGTCGAGGAACCCGAGCTGCTCGACGGAGCGGTCGCCTGGCGTTGCGGCGACATCGTGCTCAAGCCCGCCGCGAACACCGCCGAGGCCGCCTGGGTCGCCCAGACCCTCGACGTGCTGGAAGCCGACGACGTCCGGATCTCCCGCCCGGTCCGCTCCACCGACGGCCGCTGGGTCGTCGCGGGCTGGTCGGCGAGCCGGGACCTGGCAGGCCGCCCGGAGCCCCGCCACGACGAGGTCGTGGCGATGTCGCTGAGGCTGCACGCGGCGAGCCGGTTCCTGGCAAGGCCGCGTTTCCTGGCCACGCGCCAGGACATCTACGCGCTGGCCGACCGGATGGCCTGGGGCGAGGAGGAGTACCCGCTGCAGTCCGACAAGGGCGGCAGGCTCTACGACGTGCTCGCGACCTCGCGCCGCAAGGTGGAGCTGCGCCCGCAGGTGGTGCACGGCGACCTGTTCGGCAACGTGCTGTTCGCGGGCAACGCCCCGCCCGGCATCATCGACTTCTCCCCGTACTGGCGTCCCGCCGAGTGGGCGTCGGCGGTCGTGGTGATCGACGCCCTGGCCTGGGGCGGCTCGGACCCGGCGATCGTCGAGCGCTGGTCGCACCTCTCGGAGTGGCCGCAGGCGCTGTTGCGCGCCCTGCTGTTCCGGCTGGCCGTGCACGCGCTGCACCCGCGTTCCACGACGGCTTCGCTCGGTGGTCTGGAGCACGCCTCCCAGATGGTCCTCGAAGTGCTCTGATCCCTTTCCTGTCGCGCAACGGCCCGGAATGTCGTTGCGGTGGCCGATAATTCGCTCGGGGGTCGAGCGGAGGAGGCAGGGTGGGGACACGCACACCGGAGCAGCGGCTGGTCGCGGCGCTCGCCAGGAGCGCGGTGGAAGCCGCCGCGCCCGACGAGCTACCGCTGTTCGAGGAGACCTGCGACGAGTACCTGCGGCGGCCGGCCCGCGGCGACCGCGGATTCGACGACCCGCTGGGCTTCGGACTCGACACCGCGCTGTCGGTGCTCACCTTCGGAGCGCTCGCTGCCGCGCAGTCGGCCGCAGTCTTCGTCGCGCTGGAGGTCCGGTCGTCGGTTCGCGAGGAGTCCTCGTCGACGATCCGGGCCTGGACCAAGCGGCTCTTCCGGCGGCTGCAACCACCGGACGACGTCGCGGGTGCGGCGGAGTCCGCGGAGGTCGAGGTGCCGGCCCTGACACCGGAGCAGCTGCGCAGGGTGCGGGAACACGCCTACGAGCAGGCGCGGGCGTTCCACGTGCCGCGCCGGGAGGCCGGGATCATGGCCGACGCGATCGTGGGACGTCTCAGCCTGCCCGATGAGGCCGAGTAGCCGGGGCGACGAGAGGTCGCTGGCTTTCCTGCTGCCGTCCGGCACGTTGCTGCGGTTCGTCGTACTGCTGGTGTGCGTCATCACGACGACGACCCGGACCGCCGATTCCTACGTCCTCGCCAAGCTGACTCGTGGTTGGGGTGAGGGCGGACCGGGCTGCTTCCAGGTCTGGTCGCGCTACGTCCGGGCCATCAGGGACGTGGACGGGGCGGCGATCGGGGCGCTGGTGGACGAGCACCGCGAGTGCTTCTTCGCGCCGAACCCGCTGCCGCTGCCGACTCCGCTGTCCGTGCTGCTGGTCCTCGTGGTTCTGGTGCTGTGCCAGTACTTCCTGGCCCCGGCGCTGAGGACCCGCCGTCGCAGGCTGGTGCGCCTGCGGCTGGACGACGTCCCCGACCTGCGCCGCACGCTGCGGGAGTGCTGCGCGCTGGCCGGTGTCCGGGTCACCTTCCTGCTGGACGTGCTGAATCCGCGCGTGGGTGGTGTCGCGTTCGGCCTCCCCGGGCGCCGGTACGTGGCGCTCAACCGCGGTCTGCTGGTGCTGGCTGGGCGGGATCCGGAGGCGTTCCGGGCGATCGTCCTCCACGAACTGGCCCACGTCCGCAACCGCGACATCGACCTCACCGCGCTGACGCTGGCCGTGTGGCGGTCGTTCGTCTTCGGGGTGCTGGTGCCGGTCGGGGTGCTGCTGGTGTTCGACGACGACTTCGCCGGGAGCTACAACCCCTGGCTGACCGGCTGGCAGTTGCTCCTGACCGCGGGGATCGCGCTCCTGGTGCGGAACTCCGTGCTGCGCAGCCGTGAGTACTACGCGGACCTTCGCTCGGTGCACTGGGCCGGTAGCCCGGCCGGACTGCTCGGTGTGCTCGACCGCAAGGACCACGACCGGTGGGCGCACCGGTTGCTGCGCCTGCACCCGAGCCCCGCCGAGCGCAGAGACGCGGTCAACGGCTGGCACCCGCTGCTGAAGTCCACCGCGGCCGAGTTCCTGTTGCTCGGCATGGTCGCCGGGCTGGGCTGGCCGACCGTGCTCCAGCAGCTCGCCCTGCCGGAGCTGTTGGCCGAGGAGGTGCGGTACACGGGGTGGCAGCTCGCCGCGCTCACCGTCCCCGTCGGCCTCGTGCTCTCGCTCGCGGTGTGGCGGTCGGTGCTGTTCGCCCGGATGAGCCGCGGGAGGAGCCGGGCCACGGCCTTGGGCACTGCCTTCGCGGCGGGCTTGGTGCTCGGTGTCGCGCTCACGCCGGTGGACTCCGCGCTCGGGCTCTTCCCGCTGGCCGTGGAATGGGAGCTGGAACTGCTGTGGTGCTTCGCGGTGGTCGGCGGGTGCTGGCTGACGACCGGGTGGATCGCGCTCACCGCGGCTGCGTGGGCGAGGGTGACGTGGGCACCGCCGGCCCCGGTGGTCGCGGTGCTCGGCGCCTCGGTCGGAGCCGCCCTTCTGACGAGCTGGTTGGCGCCGCTGCTGCGTGCGCGCCTGCCGCTCCAGACCGCCGAGACCCCCGCGCTGCCCATGGTGCACCGGGCGCTCGTGGACCTGGGCGCGCAGCTCGATCCGGCCACCGCCGTCGGGCGGTATCTGCTCGCCGCCTCGGTGGTCGTTGTCGGGTTCCCGCTGCTGGGGTCCGTGACCGGCGTGGGCCTCCGGGTCGCGGATAGGAAACGGTGAACCGCGGGTACCGATGTGTGACGATGTCGGGGTGCATGACGAACAACAACCCCTGACCGGCTTCACCGTGGGGGTCACCGCGGAGCGCAAGGCGGAGGAGATCGGGGCGCTGCTGTCCCGCCGCGGTGCCCGCGTGCTGTACGGGGCCGCCATGCACACGGTGCCGCTGCCGGAGGACGGCGAGCTCGCCTCGGCCACCGAGGAGGTGCTGTCCGCACCGGTCGACATCGCGATCGCGATCACCGGTGTCGGTTTCCGGGGCTGGCTGGAGGCCGCCGAGGCCAACGGCGTGCGCGACCGGCTCGTCGAGCACCTGCGGTCGGCGACGCTGCTGGCGCGCGGCGCCAAGGCCAAGGGCGCGGTCCGGGGCGCCGGGCTGGTCGAGGAGTGGACGTCCCCAGCGGAGGAGTCGGCCGAGGTGCTCGAACACCTGCTGGCTCGCGGCGTCTCGGGCGCCCGGATCGTCCTGCAGGTCCACGGCGACCCGATGCTGCGCTTCCAGTCGGAGCTGCGCGACGCGGGAGCGGAGGTCCTGCCGGTCACCGTGTACCGCTGGACCGACCCGCTCGACCTGCCCGCGCTGGACGACCTCATCGACGCGGTGCTGGCGGGCGAGGTCGACGCGCTGCCGTTCACCAGCGCCCCGGCCGCGACGAACCTGCTGAACCGGGCCGACCGCACCGGGCGCGGCGAGCGGTTCCGCGAGGCGTTGCGGGAGAAGGTGTTCATCGCCTGCGTCGGTCCGGTGACCGCGGCCCCGATCGCGGCCGCGGGCCTGCCCTACGTGATGCCCGACCGGGCCCGCACCGGGTCGCTGGTGCGGCTGGTCGCCGAGGAACTGCCCAGGCTCGCCCGCTGACGTCGACGCCCTCGGCTGCCTCGGTCGGTCGCCGCCGGTACCTTCGGCTCGTGGACGAGGAAACCCTGGAGCAGGTCCGGTCCGTCGTCGCCGCCATCCCGCCGGGGAAGGTGCTCTCCTACGGCGACGTCGCCGAGCTCGCCGGGCTGCGCTCGGCCAGGCTCGTGGGCCGCATCATGGCCGAGGACTCCGCCGACCTGCCTTGGCACCGGGTGCTGCGGGCCAACGGCACCGTCGCCGAGCACCTGCGCAGCAGGCAGCTCGAGCTGCTGCGCGCCGAGGGCGTGCTGGCCGACGGCGCGCGCATCGACATGCGCCAGTACCGCTGGGGCGGCTGAGCGGGGCCCTCCGGCGGCGGCGCGACCGCCGGAGAGCCCGGTGCGGCGTCAGCCCTGGAAGCCCGCCACGATCTTGGTGAAGTCCCACGCCTGCTGGTCGATGCCGCCGCAGGAGTCGGGGGCGCCGTCGCACGGACGGTCGCGGTTGACCGACCAGAAGCTCAACCGGCCGAGGCCCTTCTCCTTGGCGTAGTCGGCCATCTTCTGGAACGCGGCCTGGTCGACGGTCTCACCGGTGTCGGACTTGCCGTTCATCGACGAGATGCCCGCGTGCGCGTAGGCGGTCGCGTCGTCGTAGCCGAACGCGTTCTTGAGGTGGGCGACCAGGCCCTCGGTGGAGGTGATGGTGTCGGCCGCCATGTCCCCGCCGCCGAAGTTGAACGGCATCTGCGTCCAGACGTCGACGTCCGATCCGATCTGGGCGGCCTTGTCGATCATCCGCTTGCCGACGTCGTTCGGGCCGTTGACCAGCGTCGGGAATGTCAGGACGGTCTGCAGGCCGGGGTTGGACTCCTTGACGATCTTCAGCGCCTCGAGAACCCGGGTCTGCGACGCGTCGTTCTCGAACTCGGTCGCCTCGATGTCGACGTCGATGGCCTTGAGCCCGTAGGCGTCGATGACCTTCTGGTATGCGGCGGCCAGCGACTGCGAGTCCTGGCAGACCTCACCGAGCTTGCTGCCGGAGTAGCCGCCGATGGACGGGATGACGTCGCCGCCCGCGCCGCGGATCGCGTCGATGGTGGCCTTGTCCTGCCCGTCCAGCGGGCGGTTGCCGTCCCACGCGGGGTTGCAGGTGCCGTCGGCCAGGATGAAAGCGAGGGTGAAGTTCTTGATGCCGGACGCGCTCATCACGTCAGTCGGGCTCGGCGGGTTTCCCCAGCCGTTGTAGAGGTACGGCGAGGCGCTGACCACGCCCGCCGCCTCGGTTTCGGGGGTGCTGAGCGCGGGGACGGCGGTCATGGTGACCGCGCACGCCGCCGCCACGCCGGTTCCGGCCCATGCCAGCAGGTTCTTCCTGATCTTGCCCACGTGTCCTCCTACGGGATCGCAGTGGTTCGGGGTGTCACGGGACGGGGGAGTTCCGTGATGACCATGGACGCTGGCACGGGTTCAAATTGGTTTGTACCACCAAAAGCCGTACTTAAGATTCACCTGAGGAAGATCTAGTGCGGCGCGTCTGACCTGCCCGTCAACCGTCCTGTCGGGGCGGCATGATTCGATCGGCCCGTGCCTCCCGCGTCCGCACCAGTGCTCGTGCGCCGCGCCGGCTCCGACCGGCCGCGGCCGGTCTGGGACGCCGCCGGACGGCGGGTACTGGAAAGCGACGGCGGATTCCTGCGGGTGCTGGGCGGTCCGGGGACGGGCAAGAGCACGCTGATCGCCGAGGTCGCCGCCGACCGGATCCGCAACGGCGGAGTCGCGCCGGAGAACGTGCTCGTGCTGTGCGCGAGCCGGCGCGCCGCCGCGCGGACGCGCGCCGAGATCACGCGGCGCCTGACCGCCTCCGACGGCGGCCTGCGCACCGCGCCCGAGCCGCTGGTGCGCACCGTGCACTCCTACGCGTTCGCAGTGCTGCGGTTGCAGGCCGTGCGCGAGCAGCTGCCCGCGCCCCGGCTTCTCAACGGTCCCGACCAGGACGCGCTGGTACGCGACCTCCTGCAAGGCGACCTGGAAGAGGGCGCGCCGGACTGGCCGGAGGCGTTGCGCCCGGCGCTGAGCGTGCCCGGATTCGCCGAAGAGCTGCGGGACCTGCTTCTGCGCGCCGCCGAACGCGGCGTGGGGCCGGACGGGCTGGTCGAGCTCGGCCGCCGCCACGACCGGCCGGAGTGGGTCGCCGCCGGACGTTTCGCGAGGCAGTACGAGCAGGTCACGCTGCTGCGCGGCGGCGGTGACGCGGCGGGCATGGACGCCGCCGAGCTGGTCTCGTCGGCGCTGCTGGCCTTCGACACCGACCCCGACCTGCTGCACGTCGAACGGCAGCGGGTGCGCCACCTGCTCGTCGACGACGCCCAGCACCTCGACCCGCAGCAGTACTGGCTGCTCCAGCGCCTCGGCGCGACGGCGGCCGAGTTCGTGCTGGCGGGTGATCCCGACCAGGCGGTCTTCACCTTCCGCGGCGCCGATCCGGGCAGCGTGCGCGACGCCGACCCCGACGGCGGCAACACCGTCGTGCTCACCGTCGACCACCGGATGTCCAAGGCGGTCCGCTCCGCCGTGCAGCGGCTGGCGGAGCGGTTGCCCGGCGCCGGGCCGCAGCGCAGGCTCGCCGAACCCGAGGACTGCCCCGGCGGCTCGGTGCAGGTCAGGCTGCACGCGTCCGAGGCGCAGGAGGCGGCGTGGGTCGCCGACCAGCTCCGCCGCGCACACCTGCTGGACGGGGTGCCGTGGTCGGACATGGCGGTGGTGGTGCGCTCCACCGGGCTCTCGTTGCCGGTGCTGCGCAGGGCTCTGCTGGCGGCGAGCGTGCCGCTGGTGCTGCCGGTGGACGACCTGCCGCTCGCTCAGCGCACCGCGGTCCGCCCGCTGCTGACGCTGTTGCGCTGCGCGGGCCGCCCGACGGCGCTCGACCCGGACTCCGCCGCCGAGCTGCTGGCGTCGTCGCTCGGCGGCGCCGACCCGCTCGCGCTGCGCAGGCTGCGCCGCGGCCTGCGCCGCCTGGAGCTGGCCGCGGGCGGCAGCCGCTCCAGCGGCGACCTGCTGGTGGAGGTGCTGCGCGGCGACGACGCGTTGGCGGCGCTCGACGACTCCTCGGCCGGACCGGCCCGCAAGGTCGCGCACCTGCTCAAGGTCGCGCGCGAGGCGGTCGACGACGGCAGGTCGGTCGAGGAGGTGCTGTGGCGCGTCTGGCAGGCCGCCGGGTTGCAGCAGCGCTGGCTCGCCGTCGCCGAGCGCGGTGGTGTCACCGGCGCGCAGGCCGACCGCGACCTCGACGCGGTGGTCTCGCTGTTCGAGGCGGCGGCGCAGTACGTCGACCGGCTCCCCGGCGCCGACATCGCGGGCTTCGCCGACTACCTGACCGGCCAGCAGATCGCGGGCAGCTCGCTGGCGCCGTCGGCCCCGAAGGAGAACGCGGTCTCGGTGCTCACCGCGCACGCGGCCGCCGGCCAGGAGTGGGAGGTCGTGGCGATCCCCGGCGTGCAGGAGGGCACCTGGCCCGACCTGCGGTTGCGCGGTTCGCTGCTGGGCGTGGAGCGGCTGGTCGACGTGCTGTCCGGAGTGGACGCCGCCGACCGGGTCTCGGCGACCGCGCCGCTGCTGGCCGAGGAGCGCAGGCTGCTGCTGGTGGCGGCCAGCCGCGCGCGCGGCGGCCTGCTGGTCAGCGCGGTGCGCGGTGAGGACGAGCAGCCGTCCCGGTTCCTCGACGAGCTGGAGGGCGTGGTCAGCGACCCGGACTCCGCCGAGCGCCCGATCGCCCGGCCGGAGCGCGGCCTGGTGCTGGCCGAGCTGGTCGGCGAGCTGCGGCAGGTGGTGTGCGACGTGGAGGCCCCCGCGCGCCGGCGGGAGCGCGCGGCGGCGCAGCTCGCGCGGCTGGCCGACGCCGGTGTGCCCGGCGCGCACCCGGACGCCTGGTACGGCCTGCCCCCGAGCTCCTGCGAGAGCCCGCTGGTGGAAGGCGACGAGCCGGTGCGGGTGTCACCATCCACTGTGGACACCCTGTCGAAGTGCCCGTTGCGCTGGATGGCCGAGCGCCACGGCGGCCAGGACGCCGCGGAACTGGCGTCGGTGACCGGCACCCTGGTGCACGCGCTGGTGCAGGCGGCCGCCGACGGCGCCACCGAGGAGCAGCTCCACCGCGCGCTGGACGAGGCGTGGGAGTCGGTCGACGCCGGAGCGCCGTGGTTCTCGCGCAAGGAGCGCGCCCGGGTCGAGCGGATGATCGAGTCCTTCCAGGCGTGGCTGGTCGCCTCGCGCGCCGAGCTGACCCAGGTCGGCGTCGAGAAGGACCTGGACCTGACCATCGAGGGACGCGACGGCGGGCCGTGGCTCCGGCTGCGCGGGCGGGTGGACCGCCTGGAGGCCGACGGCGAAGGGCGTCCGGTGGTCGTCGACGTCAAGACCGGCAAGACCCCCGTGAGCAAGAACGACGCGGAGGAGCACCCGCAGCTCGCGGTCTACCAGCTCGCCGCGGCGCTGGGCGCCTTCGACGACGGCGGCCGGACCGAACCCGGCGGCGCGCGGCTGCTGTACGTGGCAAAGCCCGAGGCGCGTACCGGTGCCGCGACCGAGCGGGTCCAGCGGGGGCTGGACGGCGACCGCGTCCGGGTCTGGCTCGACGTCGTCCACGACGCGGCCGCCTCCAGCGTCGGCCCCGCCTACGTCGCCAGCGAGAACGCCGACTGCCCGCGCTGCCCGGCGCGGACCTGCTGCCCGGTGCACCCGGCCGGAAGGCAGGTCGGCCAGTGATCGCACCGCAGCGGATCGCGCACGCCCTCGGGCTGCATCCGCCGACGCCGGAGCAGGCCGAGGTCATCGCGGCACCGCCGGAACCGGCGCTGGTCGTCGCCGGTGCGGGAGCGGGCAAGACCGAGACGATGGCAGCCCGCGTGGTGTGGCTGGTGGCCAACCGGCTGGTCACCCCGGAGCGGGTGCTCGGCCTGACCTTCACCCGCAAGGCCGCCAGGCAGCTCGCCGACCGGGTGCGTGCGCGGCTGCGCAGGCTGGCAGGTTCCGGTCTGCTCGACGAGGTCGACCCGAGCGGTGAGCTGCGGTCGACCGTGCTGGCCGGGGAACCGACGGTGCTGACCTACCACGCCTACGCGGGCAGGCTCGTCGGCGAGCACGGGCTGCGCGTGCCGGTCGAGCCGGGCGCGCGCCTGCTCACCGAGACCGCGGCGTGGCAGCTCGCGCACCGAGTGGTGTCCACCTGGACCGAGGACCTCGACACCGACAAGGTCCCCTCCACCGTGACCGGCTACCTGCTCTCGCTGGCCGGGGAGCTGGCCGAGCACCTGGTGCGCCCGGACGACCTGCGCGCCCACGCCGATGCGCTGTGCAGGACGATCGAGAACGCGCCGAGGGCCAAGCGGCAGAAGGCCGACCTGCCCAAGGACCTGCAGAAGGTTGTGGCGACCCAGCGCCTGCGCGTCGCGCTGCTGCCGCTGCTGGCCGAGTATGCGCAGCGCAAGCGGCGGGAAGCCGCGATGGACTTCGCCGACCAGATGTCCCTGGCCGCCGGGCTCGCCGCCGAGCACCCGGAGGTCGTGGCGGGGGAGCGCGAGCGCTTCGGCGCGGTGCTGCTCGACGAGTACCAGGACACCGGCCACGCCCAGCGCGTCCTGCTGCGCTCCCTGTTCGGGCAGGGCAGGACGATGCCGGTGACCTCGGTGGGCGACCCCGCGCAGGCCATCTACGGCTGGCGCGGCGCGAGCGCGGCCAACCTGCCCCGCTTCACCACCGACTTCCCGAAGGACTCGATGGCCCCGGCGCGCCGCTACGGGCTGCTGACCAGCTTCCGCAACCCGCCCGAGGTGCTGCGGGTGGCCAACGCGGTCTCCGCGCCGTTGCGCGAAGCCGGACTGGAGGTCGAGGAGCTGCGCGCCAAGGACGGTGCGGAGGCCGGTGACATCCGCGTCGCGCTGGCGGAGGACGTCCGCCAGGAGCGGGACTGGGTTGCCGACCGGATCGCGGCGCAGTGGCACGCGGCCCTCGACGAGACCGGCCGCCCGCCGACCGCGGCGGTGCTGGTGCGCCGTCGAGCCGACATGGCGGACCTCGCGGCGGCGTTGCGGGACCGCGGACTCCCGGTCGAGGTGGTGGGGCTGGGCGGCCTGCTCGACGAGGCCGAGGTCCGCGACCTGGTGAGCGCGCTGCGCATGCTGGTCGACCCGCTGGCGGGAACGGCCGCGATGCGCCTGCTGACCGGGTCGCGGTGGCGGCTCGGCGCCGCCGACATCGCCGCGCTGTGGGACCGGGCGAGGGAGCTGGGCGAGCGGGCCTTCGGCGCACCGGAGTCCGACGACCCGGCTGCCGCGGTGGCCGCGGCGCTGCCGGGCGAGCACGCCGAGCAGGCCGGTCTGGTCGACGCGCTCGACGACCCGGGCAACGCCGAGCGGTACTCCGAGCCGGGCTACCAGCGCATCCGGCGGCTGGGCCGGGAGCTCGCGAATCTCCGTCGCAGGCTGGAGCAGCCGCTGCCGGAGCTGGTGGCCGACGTCGAACGCACGCTGCTGCTGGACATCGAGAGCCTGTCCCGGCCGGGTGGTGCGGGCCGCATCCACCTCGATGCCTTCGCCGACGTGGTGACCGACTTCGCCACCGCGAGCCCGTCGGCGACGCTGCCCGCGCTGCTGGACTACCTCGCCGCCGCCGAACGCGCCGAGGACGGCCTGGAACCGGGCGAGGTGGAGGTCGCCGACGACCGCGTCCAGGTGCTGACCGTCCACGCCGCGAAGGGCCTGGAGTGGGAGGTCGTCGCCGTCCCGCACCTGGTGCGCGACGTCTTCCCCGGCAAGCGGAAGGCTTCATCGTGGCTGCGTGCGGTCACCGAGCTGCCCGCGCGGCTGCGCGGTGACGCCAAGGACCTGCCGCGCCTGGACCTCGACCGGCTGCAGGGCATGGACCGCAAGGAGATCGTCGAGGCGCTGGAGGCCCACGACGAGGAGTTCGAGGACCGCAGGCTCACCGAGGAGCGCAGGCTCCTCTACGTCGCGGTGACGCGCTCGGAACGGGCGCTGCTGCTCTCCGGTCACTGGTGGGCCGAAGGCGGGGACAAGCCCAAGGGGCCGTCGGACTTCCTGTTGCACCTGGCCGAAGTCGTCAAGTCGCCCGATGTCGGTGTCGTGGAGCAGTGGTCTCCGCAGCCCCCGGAAGACGCGCCGAACCCGCTGGCCGAAGCCGTTCGCAGCGCACAGTGGCCGGTGGATCCGCTGGGTGCCCGGCGGGATGCCGTCGCGGAGGGCGCGAACCTGGTGCTCGCGGCGCTGGACGCGGTGGACTCCGCGGCGCCCGACGAGGAGGACGAGGACGGCTGGGCCCGCGACGTCGACGTGCTGCTCGCCGAGCGCGCCGCCGCCGCGCGCCGCCGCGACCAGGTCCGGCTGCCCGAGCACCTGTCGGTGAGCCAGCTCGTCGAGCTCGCCGACGACGCCGACGCGCTGGCCAGGAAGCTGCGCAGGCCGCTGCCCTACCCGCCGAACCCGATGACCCGGCGCGGCACGGCCTTCCACTCCTGGCTGGAGCACCGCTTCACCTCCACCGCGCTGCTGGACTTCGACGAGCTCCCGGGCGCCGCCGACGAGTCGGCGACCCCGCACGACGACCTCGAGGTGCTGCAACAGGCGTTCCTGGCCGGTTCGTGGGCCGACCGCACCCCGCACCGCGTCGAGGTGCCGTTCGAGACGCAGGTCGAGGGGGTCGTGGTCCGCGGACGGATGGACGCGGTGTTCGCCGACCCGGACGGCGGCTGGACCGTCGTCGACTGGAAGACCGGTGCGGTACCGGCTGGCGACCAGGTGCGCGCGCTGTCGGTCCAGCTCGCCGCCTACCGGCTGGCGTGGTCGGCGCTTTCCGGCGCACCGCTGGAAAAAGTCCGGGCCGCCTTCCACTACGTGCGCCACGACCGCACGCTGCGCCCGGCGGACCTCCTCGACGCGGAGGGGCTGCGCGAGCTCCTGCGTTCGGTGCCGGCGGCGGAATAGGGCGGTGCTGACCGGGAACGGACCGTGAATCGTTCGGATCGCTTTCCCGGACAGGCGAAAACAGAGAAATGAGTACACGTTCGTGTGGCGCGGCTTGAGATCGCCGGTCGCGGAAGACCAACATTCGCGCCGTGCAGAACAAAGAGTGGAAGCTGAAGACTCCGCCGGACACCGAAGTGGCCGTGGCCGAGGACGTTCTCGGCATGCGCGTGCCGCTGGTCCGGGTGCGCCGCGACGGCGGCGGCGGCTGGTCCTTCTTCGGCCCCGGCGACGAGGAAGGCCCCACCAAGCGGACCGTCCTCAGCGCGGTGGTCGGGGCGTGGCCGCACGTCAGCGCGCTGGCCGAGCTGGAGGCGGGCTCGGTCGCGGTGTGGTCGTGGACCCAGCACGGCTGGACCGGCGAGTTCGAGTGCAGGTGCGGCGAGTGCCAGCAGCCGGTCGCGGCCGACCTGGACCGCAAGACGTGGCCGTCGGATCTGCACCCCCACCACATCGTCAGCGTGGAGCAGACGGCGCTGTCCGGCCAGGTCGTGCTCGCCGACATCATCTCCACCGAAGGCGGCATCGCCCTGCTCGGGCCCGGCGAGCACCGGCGGACCAGCGAGAAGATGACTCCGGTCGCGGTGGCCAACGTCATCCGCCGCTGGCCGCACACGATGCACGCGCTGCGCGCGCTCAACGAGGGGCGCGGCATGCGGTGGAACTCCGAGGGCATGGCCTGGCACGAGTACGTGATCGCCTAGTGACGACGTCGGGGACCCCGGCGCAGCGGGGTCCCTCCACCGCGGTCGGCGTTTCCCGTTGCGGGAACGGCAAGTCCGGCCGCGGCTCCTGTCGGCCCGTTCCCCTGTTCGCGGGCGTTGCGCGGCCGGGCGGCGGACGGTGTTCCTGCCGTCAGCAGCCGGTGTTCTCCGCCGGGTGGTGGTGCCGCTCGAGCACCCTGGAATACAGCACTTCCAGCAGCCAGCGGCCGAAAAGCGACGAACCGAACTCCCGCGACCGGTCCTCCGGTCGCAGCACCAGCTCGGCCGGGCCGACCGGTCCGGCGTTGACCGCGCCGATTCCGTAGTAGTCCAGCTCGACCATCCGCCACGGCTTGTACGGGTGGTCGTGGGGGAGCACCACCGCGCAGGGCGCGAGCGTCATCAGCGTGCCGCAGGCGCGCACCGCGTGCCGGGCCTTGGCGACCGGCACCATGATCCCCAGCAGGTGCACCGCCGCGAGCGGCAGGTGGTCGTGCATGCTCGGCTCGGACCAGGAGCGGAACCAGGTCGGGTTGAGCTCGGGTTCCCAGCCGTTGTCGGTGCGCCACCGGTGGACGTCCGGGCGGATCCTGGCCACAGCGGCGAAGCGGGCGCCGAGCACTTCGACGTCCGGAATGAGATGCCCTTCCCACCCGAGGGCGGTAGCCGCGTGCTCCAGGTGCTGCACGGCAGCATGGTAATCCGCAGGGCACCTTCGTATACAAGTCCGGTCGTTCCGGGGTGCGGAAGACGTCTCCGAAGAAGTGCGCTCCCGCTGCACCGGCCGGGACCCGAGAAGTTACTGTCGCGGCGTGACCGACCACCGAACCCGCCTCCCGGAGCAAGGGTCATGAGCCCACGCGGCCGTGGGATGCGGGCCAACCCGTTCATCGTCGGGCGGTCCGACGACGAGTCCGCCGTCGACCGGCTGACCAGCAGGCCCGACCACGCGCTGGTCGGCGTGATCCGGATGCCGGAGGCCACCAGCAGTCCGGTGCAGTCGATCGTCCGCCGCGTCATCGGGGCGATGCTCGCGCTGGCCGCCAGCGTGCTGATCGTCTACCTCGACCGCGACGGCTACCGGGACGCCGCGGGCGGCGAGCTGAGCCTGCTCGACTGCATCTACTACGCCACGGTGTCGCTTTCCACGACGGGCTACGGTGACATCACGCCGGTCAGCCCGGAGGCGCGGCTGGTCAACGTCCTGATCATCACGCCGTTGCGGGTGCTGTTCCTGATCGTGCTGGTCGGTACCACGCTGGAGGTGCTCACCGAGCGCTCCCGGCAGGCTTTCAAGATCCAACGCTGGAGGTCCAGGGTGCGCGACCACGTGGTCGTCATCGGATACGGAACCAAGGGCCGTTCGGCGGTCAAGGCGCTGCTCGGCGACGGCCTCGAACCGGGCCGCATCGTGGTCGTCGACACCGACCACACCGCGCTGGAGGCGGCGTCCTCGCTCGGCCTGGTCACCGTCAACGGGTCGGGCACCCGCTCCGACGTGCTGCGCGTGGCGGGCATCCCGCGGGCGCGGGCCATCGTCGTCGCGCCCGCCCGCGACGACACCGCGGTGCTGGTGACGCTGACCGCGCGCGAGCTGGCGCCCAAGGCGCAGCTGGTGGCGGCGGTGCGGGAGGCCGAGAACGTGCACCTGCTGCGGCAGTCGGGCGCGGACTCGGTCGTGGTGTCCAGCGAGACCGCGGGCCGGCTGCTCGGCATGGCCACCACGACGCCGTCGGTGGTGGAGATGTTCGAGGACCTGCTCACCCCGGACGTCGGGCTCGCGATCGCCGAGCGCGACGTCGAGCCGGGGGAGGTGGGCGGTTCGCCGCGGCACCTCTCCGACATCGTGCTCGGTGTCGTGCGCGACGGGCAGCTCTACCGCGTGGACGCGCCGGAGGCCGATGCCATCGAGCAGGGCGACCGCCTGCTCTACGTGAAGAAGGTCAGCCCGGCCGATCGCTGACGACGACGGCGCGCGGGCGCCCCGATCTGGGAATATCGGTGTTGTGGGTAGGCGACGAGGTTCGGCATCGGTTGCGCTGATCCTGCTCGTCCTGGGCGTGCTCGGGATGGCGGTGGTCGTGCTCACCGGATGGCCCGCGTCGGTGCCGGTCGCCAGCGAGGCAGCCGTGCGGACGCGGCCGGTCAAGGCCACCGTGATCAGCTCGGAGCCGTGCGGCGCCCGCACCTCCGGTGACGTCGTCGAGGTCACCGTCGACGGCCGGACCACGCGGGCGCGCCTCGACGGCTGCGGTCACACGGCGGGCCAGCAGCTGGACGTGCGGGTGCCGGTCGACCCGGGCAGCGACTTCGTGGTCCGCCCCGCATCCGAGGGCGACTCGGAATCCGGCGCCGAGGCGCCGGCCCAGCGGCTGGTCTGGGTGCTGGCGACTCTGGCGGGCGTCGCGGGCGGCGGCTACGGGCTCCTGGTGCGCCCCCGCTCCGCCGTCGTGGGCTAGCGCGCTTTCTGCGGTTGCACGGGCTCGGTTCGTCCCGCTCCCCGTTTCCGCTCACCGGCCGTCAGTCGACGTCGGAGGCCGCGGCCAGCCAGGTGTTGCACTCGGTGATGCGGTTCTTGCTGAAGCCCTGCTCGACCCACGCCTTGTTGGTCGCGGTGCTGCCGTGGTCGGGCTGCTTGTTGTACTCGTCGCCGCGGTTGGAGGAGTCCTCCAGCGCCGGGAAGATGTAGTCGTTGCTGACCCCGCCGTTCTGCAGCGCGGCCAGCGTCATCCCCTCGAAGCACGTCGCCTGCAGCTCAGAACGCCGGGTCAGCTCCAGTCCGGCGGGGGTCTCGTAGCCGCCCGCGTTGTAGGTCGCGTCGCCGTAGGCGCTGTTGATCCCGCTCATCCCCTGGATGGCGTGGCCGAACTCGTGGGCGAACTGGCCCAGGTAGACACCGGCGTCGACGCGTTCCTCGACCTCGGAGTAATACCGGGCGGTCATGTAGATCGTGTGGTTGCCGGGGCAGTACATCGCGGTCTGGTTCCACGACCGCGTACCGCACGGACTGTCGATGTCCGAGCCGGTCGTGACGACCGTCGGCGTCTGCGCAGGCAGGTTCGCCGCCTCCAGCGCGGGTGTCCACGCGGCCATCAGGCACGGCAGCGCCGCCTGGTAGAAGGCGTCCTGCGACGCCACGTCGGTGGAGAAGGAGGGCAGGTCGCACGAGGTGTTCACGGCGCCGTTGCCCTCGAGGTTGAGCGGGTTGTCGCCGAGCGCGGAAACCGGCTGCGGGCTGCCGCCGGTGTCGAACCCGTCACTGGTCGACGACTCGGTCTCGCTGCTGTCGGTGGTCGAGGTCTCCGACGAGGAGGTCTCGGAGCTGGTGGTCTCGCTGGAGCTGGTGTCGTCGTAGTCCGATGCGCTGCTGGAGGAGCTGTAGGACACCGCGACCATGCCGATGGTTCCCACGCCGAGCAGGAAGACGGCGGCGAGCACGACCGCGACGATGGCGCCGGTGTTCTTCTTCGGCGGGCGCGGACCGAAGTGCTGCGGCGGGAACTGCGGCGGGCCGCCCGGCGGCGGCATCATCGGCGCACCCGGCTGCTGCGGCGGCGCCGCGTAGGGCCTGCTCATCGGCTGGGTCGCGGACGGCGGCGGGAGAGGGCGCCGCGCGGGAGGCGGCGCGACCGGACGCCGCGGCGGCGCAGCGCCCTGCGGCGGTTGCTGCCGGGGGCCGGGCTGGTGAGGGCCGGGCTGGTGGGGACCGGCTTGCTGCTGAGGGCCGGCATGCTGGTGAGGACCGGGTCGTTGCTGGGGCCCGGGTCGCTGCGGAGGCCACGGCGGCGGCTGCGTCATGGGCGGTCGACCCCCGAACACCCGAGCCCGGCGCCCGGGCGGGGAAAGTGTCTTATGTGGACGGTGCGGCGCGTGCTGGTCAGCGCTCGTGGGTCCGTCATCGCCCGAAGTACCCCTTGCCTGTTGCGCCGATTGCGCCGCCGAGCTTAGCCGTGGAGCGCTATCGTGCGGGCCGTGTTCAGAAAACGGGGGCTGACGTCCTTCGCCGTGGCACTGACCGCGACTCTGCTCGGCCTGCTGCCGGGAACCGCATTCGCGCAGGAACAACCGGTGGAAGGGCTGCCGGGCACGGTCTCCAGCGATGTCGACATGAAGCTGGAGCGCGACGGGAGGCTCTCGGTCACCGAGCGGATCACCGTCCCCGAAGGTGCTCCCGTGCACCGCAGGATTCCGTTGCGCCAGCCAGCGGGCAGCGGTAGCGAGCGGGTCTTCACCGTGAGCGACGCCCGCGTCGACGGCCCCGGAACCGTCGACAGCGCTGACCGCGAGCTGGCGGTCACCCTGCGTCCTGGCGTGTCCACCCTGGCCTACGTCGTCGGCGGTGCGGTCGCCGACGCCGGTGACGTGCAGGACGTGCGGTGGCAGGTCTCGGGCGGCTGGGACGTCCCGGTCGACCGGGTCGAGGTGTCGTCGTTCCTGTCACCGAAGGTGCCGCAGGGCATCGAGTGCCTTGCGGGCGAGGTCGGCACCACCGACCAGTGCGACCGCTTCGAGATCAGCCACACCCAGTCCGTCCGTGCGCTCACCTTCGGCCTGGCGCCGGGAGAACGCGTCGACCTGCTGCTGAAGCTGCCTGCGGGCACTGTGCCGGCGAACGCGGTGGTGGAGGAGGGTTTCAGCTTCGCGCACGCGTTCTCGCTGACCCCGGCGACCGGCGCAGGCCTGACCGGCATCGGGCTCCTGCTCGTCGGTGGGTTCGGGCTGCTCTGGTACACGAGGGGCCGCGACGTGCGGCTGCTGGCGGGCGACGCGGGTCCCGTCGAGGTGCTGATGACCGACTCGCGCGGCGGTGTCACCTTCGCCTCGCCCGACGGCGTGCTGCCGGGCCAGATCGGCACCGTGATCGACGAACGCGTGGACGTCGTCGACGTCACCTCGACGGTTGTCGACCTGGCGGTGCGCAACTACCTGTGGATCGAGGAGCAGGCGGTCGACGGCAGCGACTGGCGGATCGTGGCCGTCAACGCCCCCGACGACTCGCTGCGCCCGTACGAACGCGCGGTGCACGAACTGGTGCTGCCGCACGGACGCGGCGAAGTCCGCCTCTCCCAACTGCGCGGGCTCCGGCTCGCCGCGGTGCGCGAACACCTCTACACCGACGTCGTGGACAAGGGCTGGTTCGCCCGGCGGCCCGATGCCGAGCGGAACCTGTTCTGGTGGGGCGGTATCGGTCTCACCGCGGGTGGCGTGGCGCTGACGGCGGTGCTGGCACTGACGAGTTCGCTGGCGCTGCTGGGAGTCGGCGTCGTGCTCGGCGGCATCGCGATGACCTTCGGTGCGCGCCTGATGCCCGCGCGCACCGAGCGCGGCAGCGCGCTGGTGGCGCAGGTGCGCGGGCTGCGCGACTACCTGCACGGCGTGCCGGCGGAGTCGCTGCCGGTCACCGACCGGGAAACGGTGTTCTCCCGCTCGCTGCCCTACGCCGTCGTGCTCGGTGAAGCCGAGCGCTGGCTGGAGGAGTTCGCCGAGCTCGACCCGGGCGCCGACGGCACGCCGGGCCTGTACTGGTACGGGGAGTTCGCCGAGGACGGCCACGTCGTGCCGAACCTGCGGCGCTTCCGGTCCGGGTTCCCGCGCTTCGTCGCAGCCCTCAACTCCGCGTTCGGCAGGTAGCGCACATTCTTCTGATCTTGAAATGCCGTTCCCGGAATCTTGCGCCACGCGAAAAATCAACTACGGGTAATAGTGGTTGATCGCCGTTGCCGCCCTTTTCGTTACGCGTTCGTCCAACCGTGTGACAAGAACCCGCCGATTTCCCGCCATCCCGCCCCTGCGGCGGCCTGACCAGCGGTAACAGTTTGACGGGAACCGTTCCCGCGCCTTCGTCGTCAAGCTAGTGTGTCTTGGGTTGCTGGGGAGATCAGGACAGTCCGAGGGGGCTGGGGATGACAAGCGCAGAGCAGGTCGGCTTCGTGGCCGCGAAAGAGGGCCTGGCCGCGATCGGCAAGCAGACGGCCTGGATCAAGGAGCAGTCCGCCGCGGGCAGGCTCGCCCTCGACCCCGAGGCGGCCGAGAAGGCCGCCAAGCACTGCGAGGAGGAGATCCGGGTGCTGGGTCAGATCCTCAAGGATTCTCGTCAGATCAGCCGCGTGTCCGGTCTGGGCGACTACCCGGACGGCAAGCAACTGGCAAAGCGGTTCGAGGACAAAGCCGAATCGGGCGCCGGTGCGTCGCAGCTGATCATCGACATGCAGAAGGAACTGGAGAAACAGGCCGAAGCGTTCCGCGCGGCGGCGAAGGACTACCTGGTGACCGACGAACAGATCTCTCAGGACTTGCAGCGAGGTATCCAGTGAGTGTGCTTTCCCGGACAGTGATCGTGGCCATCGCCGGTTGCGGTTTGCTCGGTATGACCGCCTGCGGCGGAGGTTCAGCGAGCAACGAGCCTGTGCCCACGTCCAAGGCGGTGGGCTCCGGGTTGGCGAGCTTCGACACCTGTGCCTTCCTCGGCGAAGAAGAGTTGAGTGCAGCGGGCGTGAGTGGTCCTGGAAAGCCGGAGACGCAGCTCAGTTTCGAGCCGGGATGCGCCTACGAGGGTGCGGACCGGTTCGTAACCCTCTACAAGAACCAGGAACAGACCGTCGACTCGTATCGGACCGGCGGCAATTGGACGAAGTACGAGCCGGTCACGGTTGCAGGGCGGAACGCGGCGCGGGCCATCGAGGCGGGGGGCCAGGAAGATCTCGGCTGCACCGTTCTGGTGGATGCCGGAGGAGGAGTCGTGCTTTACGACGTCCAGGGGATCATGGCGGGCAAGGTCGCCGACCCGTGCGCCGAGGCGGAGAAGATTGCCAACCAGACCGCATCAAGGCTGCCGAAGTAGGCGAGGTATGCGGTGAGCGGGCATTCGCGAAGGTTCGGAGTGGAAGCTCCTTCCTTCGCGTTGCTCGCACTCCCAGCCCGCACAGGGGGTTCCGGCAACGGCGGTGAGTCCGCCGCCGCAAGGCTGCCGGAGTAGGCGGCGGCGCGGCACGAAAGCGCCGCATCCGCCGCGGGAAAGCAAAAACGAATAGAGGGCAGGAGGGGCAGCGATGGGGTTCGGGGATTTCGTCGAGGGCGTGGGAAACGCCTTTCACGACGCTGGCGCGTCCGTCTTCGGCTACGACACCGTTGCTGAGAAGGAAGCCAACCAGCAGGCGGAGCAGGCCGCCAAGACGGGGGAGCAGGAGCGCGACAGGCTCGCGAAGGAGAACCGCGCCCTGAAGGAGGGCGTGAGCGGCTACGACCAGCCCGCGATCTCCCAGTGCGTGAACTGGTCCTCCTACAGCCACGAGCAGATCTTCAACACCAACCGCGACACCATCGACGAGGGCCGCGCCGATGAGGTCGGCACCGCCTGGAACAACCTGGGCAAGCGGCTCCGCGAGCGCGGTGCGCCGTTCGAGGCGAAGCTCAAGGAGATCATCGGCGGCGGCTGGCAGGGCGAGGCCGCCGAGCAGGCCAAGACCGTCGGTGAGCCGGTCAAGATGTGGATGGAGTACAGCGGCAACGCCTTCGAGATGACCGGCAACAAGCTGAAGGAGGCCGCTTCGGCCGCCGGTCAGGTGAAGCAGACGGTCCCCGAGCCGCAGGGCCACGACTGGGGTCGCACGGCCGCGGCCGCGATCCCGATGGGCCTGATCGGCGGTGGCGGCGACGCGCTCGCCCAGATGGAAGAGCGCAAGCAGGCCGAGAAGGGCGCGCAGGAGGCGATGGGGCGCATCTACAGCCCCACCTTCACCAACGTCGACGCCCACATGCCGCAGTACCAGAAGCCCGACGGCACGGTCGTCGAGCCGCCGCCCGCGAGGCCGCCGGAGGAGACGGACTGGGGCAAGCGCCCCGTCATTGACGACAGGCAGCGCATCGGTGTTGGGCCAGGTGATTCGGGCACCGGGATCGGCGGCGGTGTCGGGTCCGGCGGCGGTGGCGGTGGTTCCGGTTCCGGCGGTGGCGGATTCGGCAGTGGCGGCGGCGGAGGAGTCGGCGGCGGAGGCTACGGCGGTGGTTCCGGTGGTGGTGGCGGCTACACCCCGCCCGCCGGCACCGATTCGGCGTGGTCGAAGCCGCCGACGGCGCAGCCCGGCTACGGCAACCTGCCGCCCGCTCCAGGACCGAGTTCCGGCGGCGGCAACCCTCCGGGTGCATTCGGTGCGATGCCTCCCGGCGGCTTCGGCGGCGGAGGAGCAGGCGGAGCCGGTCGCGCGGGCGGCATGGGCGGTATCGGCCGCGGCGGTGCCGGCACGGGTGGCGTGTCCGCTGGTGGCCGGGCTGGCACGGGCGGACTCGGTGCCGGAGGGGCGGCGGGTGTCGGTGCGGCCGGCGCGGGCCGTGGCGCCGGTGCGGGTGGCCGCGGCGGCATGGCGGGCATGGGCGGCGGTGCCGGACGCGGCGGTCAGCAGGGGCAGGACGACGAGCACGAGCGTCCGTCTTGGCTGGAGGAGCAGGACGACGTCTGGATGAACGACATGCCCAAGACCGCCCCGCCGGTCCTGGGTGAGTGAGCACGACACGTCATGGAACCGGTGGTCGCGGCCGACGACATCGGCTGCGACCACCGCACGGGCAGGGAGGAACAACGCGGTGGGCTTGTTGGGTCGGTGGCAGCTCGCACCGGTGCACCTGGACATCGTTCTCAAGTACCTGGAACTCGGTGACCTGACGCTTCCGCTGGACGTGCCGTCGTTCGGGCGCACGACCGAGGAGTTCGGGCGGATCGCCCGGTTCGAGCGGCCGCGCATGGAGGAGCTCGGCATCGTCGTCCGGGACGAGATCCAGCCGCAGCTCGCCGAGGCGCTGCGGCTGCTGGCCAAGCCGTACCTGTGGGTGGACTCGCTGTGGTTCCCGAAGGCCGGTGACGACCACTGCTGGCGGACGCTCGCGGTGGTGACCGAGGGCAACCGAATCGTGCTGGGCGTCCAGCCGCCCAGCGACAACCCGCGCTACGGCGGACCGCTGACCGTCGAGGTGCACGAGAAGGCGCCGCTGTCGCAGGTGCTGCTGCCGACGTTGCCGCCCGCGCCGCCCGGCAACCGGGGGCCGGTTCGGGTGCCGCAGACGTCGTTCCGGTCCTCGCAGCCGCATGAGGACGAAGAGGTCGACGTGATGGCACCGGTCAGGCCGGTACGCGCGGGCAGCGGTGACCGCCAGGTCGAGCTGTACGAGGCGATCGGCAGGGCCGAGCACGTCCGCCTGGGCCAGATCGCCGCGAACCTGCGCGACCAGTACGGACGTGTCAGGAGGTCCACGGTGCTGAAGTGGTTCGACAACGTCGAGCCCGACGGCAGGTACCTCGACCACAGCGCGCGCGCCGCCACGGGCGAGCAGCTGTTCATGCTCACCCCGGCCGACGCCCGCCTGATCGGCGGCGAGATCGAGTCCCTGGTGGCCCAGGTGCGCTGACGGGGCCAGAGATCGCCTGGGGGATCGGAGCGGTGCTGCGGGCTGACCCGAGCGGTGCCGCGGGGCCGCCCCTGGACGATCAGAGCGGTGCCGCGGGCCGAACCGAGCGGTGCCGCGGGGTCGCAGCTAGAGGACCGGAGCGGTGCCGTCCTCACCCGCCGCCCCGCCCCTGCACCCCACCCACCCCGCCCGCCACGGATCGCCACCGCCGTCCGGGCCGTACCCGCTTCGCCCACGGCGAACATCGACCCGATTCACGTTTCTCCAGGTCGGCCGCCCGTCGCCGAGCCCGACACGCCGAAGCGACCTGCGGGGGGCGGGACACAGCGTGACGGGACGGTCGTAGGCTGCAAGGCATGGTCGAACCCCAGCTGCATCGCGTCACCTTGCCCAATGGGCTGCGCGTGGTGCTGGCACCGGACTCGGAGGGCTCCGCGACGACGGGGCGGGCTCCCGTCGTCGGTGTCAGCGTGCACTACGACGTCGGCTTCCGCTCCGAGCCGGAGGGGAGGACCGGCTTCGCGCACCTGTTCGAGCATCTGATGTTCCAGGGCAGCGAGAGCCTGGAGAAGCTCGCGCACTTCCGGCACGTGCAGGGCTCGGGCGGCACCTTCAACGGTTCGACGCACCAGGACTACACCGACTACTACCAGGTGCTGCCGTCGGCGGCGCTGGAGCGGGCGCTGTTCCTGGAGGCCGACCGGATGCGCGCCCCCAAGATCACCGAGGAGAACCTGCGCAACCAGGTCGACGTGGTCAAGGAGGAGATCCGGCTCAACGTGCTCAACCGCCCCTACGGCGGTTTCCCGTGGATCCTGCTCCCTCCGGTGCTGTACTCGACCTTCGCCAACGCCCACAACGGCTACGGCGACTTCACCGACCTCGAACAGGCCACCGTCGACGACTGCGCCGCGTTCTTCGACACCTACTACGCCCCGGGCAACGCGGTCCTCACCGTCGCGGGCGACATCGACGTCGAGCGCACGACCGAGCTGGTGCACAAGCACTTCGGCGACGTGCCCGCGCGCGAGGTCGGCGCCCGGCCGTCGTTCGCCGAGCCGTTCCCGTCGAGCGAGCTGCGCGGCCACCACGCGGACCCGCACGCGCCGCTGCCCGCGGTCGCGCTCGGCTACCGGCTGCCCGACCCGGTCGGCGAGCTCGACGCCTACCTGGCCAACGTGGTGCTGGCCGCGATCCTGACCGACGGCGACGCCTCCCGGTTGCAGCAGCGCATGATCCACCAGGACTCGCTGGTCGTCGACGTGCACGCCGGCTGCGGTCTGATGGGCGCGCCGCTGGACGCCCGCGACCCCGACACGTTCACCCTGACCGCCATCCACACTCCCGAGGTCGGAGTCGGGCGGGTGCTGTCCGCGGTCGACGAGGAGCTCGACAGGCTCGCCACGGACGGCCCGACCGATGAGGAGCTGTCGCGGGTCACCGCGCGCTGGTCGGCGGGGCTCTACCGCGAGCACGACCGGGTCGTCTCCCGCACGCTCGACCTCGGCAGCGCGGAACTGCTGCACGGCCGCGCCGAGCTGGTGTCCGAACTGCCCCGCCGGGTCGAGCAGGTCAGCGCCGAGAACGTCTCCGCCGCCGCGAAGGCGCTGCGCCCGGACGCCCGCGCCGTGCTCGAGCTGGAACCCGCAAGCGACGCTTCCGCAGGAGGTGCGGCATGACCCGCGCGACCCACCGCAGCGCCGAGGAGATCGGCCGCACCGAGCCCGGCCCGAGGCCGCTGCCGCCGCTCGGCGAACCGCGCGCGGGGCAGCCGTCGGTCGCCGTGGACACCGTGCTGGACAACGGGCTGCGCGTGATCGCCGCCCGCCACGGCGTGGTGCCGATGGTGGAGCTGCGGCTGCGGATCCCCTTCGCCGGTGACGACCCGATGCACCCCGCCCGCGCCGAGGTTCTGGCGGAGACACTGCTCACCGGCACGGCGCGCCGCGACCGGGTGCAGGTCGACAAGGATTTGGCCACCGTCGGCGGGGATCTGCACGCGGGCGTCGACCCGGAGCGGCTCAGCCTCTCCGGCGACTCGCTGGCCAGCGGGCTCGGCACGCTGCTCGACGTGCTGGCCGACGCCCTGACCGGGGCCACCTACGCCGACCACGAGGTCGAGGGCGAGCGCGACCGGCTGGTCGAGCGGATCGCGGTCGCGCGCTCGCAGCCCCGCGTGATCGCGCGCGAGGAGCTGCAGCGCCACCGCTACGGCGACCACCCCTTCGTCCGCGAGGTCCCGGAGGCCGAGGACGTCGCCAAGGTGACCGCCGAGGAGGTGCGCGCCCTGCACCGCGAGTCGGTGCTGCCGCGCGGCTCGGTGCTGGTCCTGGTCGGCGACATCGACCCGGACCAGGCGGTTGCCGAGGTGGCGCGCAGGCTCTCGGGGTGGCAGGCCGACGCCTCGGCCAAGGAGATCCCGGCGCTGCCCGAGGTCAGGGGCGGTGACGTCCGGCTCGTGCACCGGCCGGGAGCCGTCCAGTCGCAGCTGCGCTTCTCCGCGCAGGCGCTGCCGCGCACCGACCCGCGCTACCCGGCGCTGCAGATCGCCAACCTGGCCTTCGGCGGCTACTTCTCCTCGCGGCTGGTCGAGAACATCCGCGAGGACAAGGGCTACACCTACGGCGCGCACTCCTCGTTCGAGTTCACCCGCGACAACGGCACCCTGCTGGTCGACGCGGACACCGCCAGCGAGGTCACCGCGGCCGCGCTGCTGGAGACCCGCTACGAGTTCGGCCGGCTGGCGCTGGTGCCGCCGACCGAGACCGAGGTGGAGTCGGCCCGGCAGTACGCGATCGGCGGCCTGCTCACCTCGACCTCCTCCCAGTCGGGCTTGGCGTCGATGCTGGTGGTCCTCGGCTCGTTCGGCCTCGGGCAGGACTGGCTGGCGGCGCACCCGCAGCGGCTGCGCGAGGTGACCGTCGACCAGGTCGCCGAGGCGGCCGCGCTGTTCGCCCCGACGGCGTTCACAGGTGTCGTCGTTGGCGATGCAGAGAAGCTGAGCGACCAGCTCCGCGCGCTCGGCGGGGTGGTGCTGCCATGACAGGACCGCTGTCACGATGTGGGATGCTGGACGGGTTATGAGTTCGCAGGCCTGTGTCACGTCCCGCCACGGATTCCAGCTCGGTTCGCCGCCGGTGCTGTCCAGGTCCACAGTGGACAGAAGTGAGCTGCTGCGCAACGCCCGCGCGACCGAGCTGTGGGCCGAAGGCCGGATCATCCTGGTCGACGCCAAGGGGCGCACGCGCGTCGAGGAGGACGGCAGGCTGGCCTGCCAGCCGGCCGGCGATTTCGGCAACGGCCCGGCGCCGAACGCGGTGCTGCTCGGTGCCGAGGGCGACACCGGCTACTGGGCGCTGCGCGTGGAGCAGGACGTGCCCCAGGAGGGCTGGCTGGACCTGCGGGCGGCGGGCGCGCTGCTGAACGACACCGACGCCGGACTGCTCACGACAGCGGTCGCCCTGCTCGGCTGGCACGACAACGCGCGGTACTGCGCCAGGTGTGGCGCGGCCACCACCCGGGCGCAGTCCGGGTGGGTGCGGCACTGCACCGGCTGCGACCGCGAGGAGTACCCACGCACCGATCCGTCGATGATCTGCCTGGTGCACGACGGTGCCGACCACGTGCTGCTGGCGCGTCAGCCGTCGTGGCCGGCCGACCGCTACTCGGTGCTCGCCGGGTTCGTCGAGGTCGGCGAGTCGCTGGAGGCGTGCGTGCGGCGCGAGGTGGCCGAGGAGGTGGGCGTCGAGGTGTCCGACGTCCGCTACCTGGGCAGCCAGCCGTGGCCGTTCCCGCGTTCCCTGATGCTCGGCTTCGCCGCGGTCGCCGACCGCTCGGCGCCGCTGCGCCCGGCGGACGGCGAGATCGAGGACGCCCACTGGTTCCACCGCGCTGACGTCCGCGCCGCGCTCAACGCCGAAGACGTCGCCGTGTCGGGCCTGCGCCTGCCGCCGAGCGTCTCGATCGCATACGGCATGCTCTCCGGCTGGGCCCAGCACGACGGCTGACTCCAGGCGGACATGGCGGCCCCTCGGTCCCTTGTTCGCGACAGGCTTCCTGAGTCCTCAAAGCCTGCGTTCACGCAGGGACGCCGGCCACGGTGAGCGCCTAGATCTCCCTCATTCGATGGCACTCACCCGTGGCCGGCGTCCCTGCTGATTCGGGCCTGCGTGTCCCTCCGCAACTCCGCAAGCCGGCACCCGGTCACGTAGGTCGGAGGAGTTGTGGCGCCGCCGCCTGAACGCTCGAGTTGATGATCTTGCCGACCAGTGTTCTTCCCAGGTGGGGGCCGAATTTCTCAGAATCGCCCTTCCGCGATGTGCGACCTGCGAGGCATCCGGGCCCGACACGCGGGTGAATGCCGGGGCGTGGCACGGCGATGGCTTCTGCGAAGATGCCAGCCATGGCCGAACAACCGCGACTCCTGGAAGGTTTGGACCCGGAGCAGCGGGAGGCGGTCGTCGCACCGCGCGGCCCGGTCTGCGTGCTCGCCGGCGCCGGCACCGGCAAGACCCGCACGATCACCCACCGCATCGCCTACCTGGTGCAGCGCGGCCTGGTGGCCCCGCAGCAGGTGCTCGCGGTCACCTTCACCGCCCGTGCAGCGGGGGAGATGCGCACCCGGCTGCGGGCGCTGGGTGCCGCCGGTGTGCAGGCGCAGACCTTCCACGCCGCCGCGTTCCGCCAGCTCCGCTACTTCTGGCCGCGGGTGCACGACAGCCAGGCATGGCCGCTGACCGACAACAAGTTCCGGCTGGTCATGCAGGCCGCGGGCCGGGTCGGTCTGCCCACGGAGAAGGAGTCCGTGCGCGACCTCGCGGGCGAGATCGAGTGGTCGAAGGCATGCCTGGTCGGCCCGGAGCAGTACCCCGCCGCGGCCGCCGCCGGGGGCCGCGACGCTCCGGCGCCGCCGGAGCAGATCAGCCAGGTCTTCGCCGCCTACGAGAAGCTCAAGAACGGCGCGCAGGTCCTGGACTTCGACGACCTGCTGCTGCACACGGCGGCGATCCTGGAGGAGCACCCGGAGATCGCCGAGGAGTTCCGCGACCGCTACCGCTCGTTCGTCGTCGACGAGTACCAGGACGTCAACCCGCTGCAGCAGCGGGTCCTCGACGCCTGGCTCGGCAAGCGCGACGACCTCACGGTCGTCGGGGACGCGAACCAGACGATCTACTCCTTCGCCGGTGCCGCGCCGAAGTGGCTGGTGGGATTCCCGCGCCGGTTCCCCGAGGCCACGGTCGTGCGCCTGGAGCGCGACTACCGGTCGACGCCGCAGGTGGTGGCGCTGGCCAACCAGGTCATCGACGCCGCCAGGGAGCGGCCCTCCGGCACGCGGCTGCGGCTGGTCGGGCAGCGCCCGGACGGCCCGAGGCCCAACTTCGCCGAGTTCGACGACGAGCCCGCCGAGGCCCACGCGATCGCGCACAAGATCGCCAAGCTGGCGAAGCAAGGCGTGGCGCTTTCGGAGATGGCCATCCTGTTCCGGGTCAACGCCCAGTCCGAGGTCTACGAGAAGGCGCTCGCCGACGCCGAGATCCCGTACCAGGTGCGTGGCGGTGAGCGGTTCTTCGCCCGCACCGAGGTCCGGCAGGCGATGGTCACCCTGCGCGCCGCGGCCTCCCGCTACGAGCAGTCCGGAGACCTGCCCGCCGACGTGAGGGAGGTTCTGACCGAGGTCGGCCTGACCGACGAGCCACCGGCGGGCGGGGCGGCCAGGGAGCGGTGGGAGTCGCTGATCGCGCTCGTCGAGCTCGCCGAGGAGCTGGCGGCCACCGTGCCCGAGGCGGGCCTGGCCAGATACGTCACCGAGCTCGACGTGCGGGCCGAGTCACAGCACCCGCCGACGGTGGAGGGCGTGACCCTGGCCTCGCTGCACGCCGCCAAGGGCCTGGAGTGGGACGCGGTGTTCCTGGCAGGGCTCGTCGAGGGCACGCTGCCGATCCAGCACGCCGACACCCCGGCCGCGGTCGAGGAGGAGCGCAGGCTGCTCTACGTGGGCGTGACCCGCGCCCGGGAGCACCTGCAACTGTCGTGGGCGCTGTCGCGCACCGAGGGCGGCCGCCGCTACCGCAGGCGCAGCCGGTTCGTCTACAACCTGGTGCCCGACGACCACCCCGCCGCGCTGCCCGCCAAGGTCAAGGAGCGCGAGACGGTCGCCGCGCCGAGCAAGGCCAAGCCGCGTTGCCGGGTGTGCAACGCGACGCTGGTGAACACGATGGACATCAAGCTCGCGCGCTGCTCGGACTGCCCGTCCGATGTGGACGAGGGGCTGCTCGAACAGCTCAAGGCGTGGCGCAGCGAGCGCGCCAGGCAGCTCAAGGTTCCTTCCTACGTGGTCTTCACCGACGCGACGCTGACCGCGATCGCCGAGCAGCGTCCGTCCGATGAGGCGGAACTAGTGGGAATATCGGGAATAGGTGCTTCGAAGCTCCGCAAGTTCGGATCGGACGTCCTGGCCCTGGTGCAGGCCGGTCGTCCGGACTGAAACCGCAGGTCGCGGAAGGTTTTCACCCGAATCCGCGGAATCTTGGAAAAATGAGTTGCGACCGGCACCCGGGTGCCAATAGCCTGCAGTAGCGCGCTGAGGAGGGCGAACCCCCGGCGCGATCACTGGGAAGGAGGTGGCTTCAGATGACCAACACGACGATGTTCGGTATCCCTGGCCACCTCATGTCCGGGGATACCGCGCGTTGGGGCGTCCGAGAAGGCATTCGTGGCTATGTCGGCCCGTTTGCCGAGCCGCGCGTTTTCACCGCGTTCACCCAGATCCAGACCGTGCATCGCCGGTCCGTTTCGAAGCATCTCCTTGATCGCATGATCTAGAAGCACGCTTCAGGCTTTTCGAAGGCCGCGGACCCGCTCACTGCCGGGTCCGCGGCCTTCTCGTCGTTTCTGGGTGTTTCCGCAGTCCACTTCCGAGAAATCTGCCGCCGACCGAACAGGAGGAAGTTGCATGTTGACCACCAGCGTGCCGATATCCGACGGAGCCGAGGCCCAGCGGGGTGAAGCCGTCGGCACTCTGCTCGACAGCGCCCCGGCTCTGGGCGGGGAACTGCCCTGCCGCCGCGACCCCGACCTTTGGTTCGCCGAAAGCCCCGGCGAGCTGGAGAGGGCCAAGTCGCTGTGCGCGGAGTGCCCGATCAAGGCGGAATGCCTCGCGGGTGCTCTTTCCCGGGGCGAGCCCTGGGGTGTCTGGGGCGGTGAGATCTTCGAGCGCGGAACCGTCATCGCGCGCAAGCGGCCTCGCGGCCGTCCCCGCAAGCACCCGCTGCCTGCCGGTGGCGGGGCGGTGCAGCCCAGAGCGGCCGACGCCCGGCGACGTGGTCAGGAGAAGGCGGCATGAACGACACCAGGGTCATCAACCAGATCAGCGGTCCGAGAATGGAAGTGAAGTACCGAATGCTGATGCCGGAGGATTTGTCGAAGATCCGGATGCAGGATCTGATACACGAAGCACGAGAAGCGCGGTTGGCGCGCGAGGTCGGAGCAGGGCGTTTGTGGCGGCGACTGGCCGCCTACGCCTCCGACCGCGCCGACCGCGCACAACGCTGTCGGTGAGCGAGGCCCCTGGCGTGTCCCGCATTCGCGGGTTCGCCAGGGGCTTTCGCCCGTAGAGTGGTCGTTCATGGCCCCGCATTCGCACGACAACATCGACTGGGACGCGCGGCTTGAGCGCTTGCGCGACACCGACGCGCTCACCGGGCCGGAGACCGCGGAACTGGTCAAGCGGCTGCTGCGGCCGGAAGACCGGTCGGTGGTCGACGTCGGTGCGGGTGCGGGTGGCTCGGCCGCGGCGTTCGCCAAGGCGCTCTCCGGCACCGGTGACACCGTCACCGTCGTCGACAGCGCGCCCGAGCTGCTCGCCGCCGCAGCGGACTGCGCGAACCGCGCCGCCTCCGGCGGCGTGGACGTGCGCGCGGTGCGTGCGGACGCGGCCGACGACGCATTGCCGGACCTGGTCGGCCAGGTCGACCTGGTGTTCGCCTCGTTCGTCGCGCACCACCTGCCCGACCAGATCGCCGGCCTCCGCCGGATGGCGCGGATGGTGCGGCCCGGCGGCCGCCTCGCGCTGGTCGAGTTCGGTCTGGAGCATCGCGTGCTGCCGTGGGACATCGGCCTCGGCGAACCGGGCCTGGAATCCCGGCTGGCCGCGGCACGCGACGACCGGTTCCGGCGGATGCGGGCGGAGATGGAGGGCTCGGTGCGCATGCCGATGGGCTGGTCGGCGGCGCTCTCCGAAGCGGGCCTCGACGACGTCGAGTCCTGGAGCTACCTGATCGACCGTCCCGCCCCGGCATCCGGCCCCGCCCTCAACGCAGCCGTGCGCCGACTCGAGTGGCTACGCGAGGCAGCGGAGGAAACCGCCGGCGCCGAGGACCTGCAGGTACTCGACCAACTCCTTGATCCGGAAAGCCCCCACTTCCTCCGCAACCGCCTGGACGTCCAGTACCTGGTCGCCAACACGGTTCACGTCGGCACCAAGCCCACCCACTCCACCTGACAACGTCTCCGCCCGCCCAAAGGGCAGGCCCAGACAGGCGGTGCTGTGGTTCTCATCCCGTCGACCTGGCGCCAGCCCGATCAGACCGGGTCAAGGGGGCACCCCTGATGCCCACCGCAGGCTGCCTCGAAAAGCCGGCCCCCTTGACGCGGTCTGATAGCCCTCGTGGAGGTCGATGGGATGAGAACCACCATTCACCCCACCGCAGGATGCCTCGAAAACCCACTCATCCCGGAGACCTGCCGGGGGCCTGGGGGCGGCGAGCGCCCCAGAAACCACCCACTCAAGGCGCCCCGCAAGGCCAGGGTGAGTGCGTCGCAAACCCCCGCGCCCCCGCAGTCAAGGCGCCCCGCAAGGCCAAGGTGAGTGCCTCGAAAACCCGCGCGCCCCGCTCTCAAAGTGGCCCGCCAGCATTAGCCGCTGCGTCGAAACCTCCCGCGCCCCCGCACTCAAGGTGACCCGCAAGGCCAGGGTGACCGCCTCGCAAACCCCCGCGCCCCCACACGCAAGGCGCCCCACCCGCCCCGCTAGGTACCTCGAACTCCGGCCCCCGGAACCCCTCAATCCGCGAAGCCGGGCTGCCAATGCGAGATGATCTCCCGGGCCGCCACCTCGGCGTCGAGCTGGCACAGGATGCCGGTGGCGCCGAGGGTGACGCGGTGTATGAGCAGGTAGTCCGGGGGCAGGTTGAGCGAGCGGCCGGTGCGGAACTCGGGGCTGCGCAGGTCGCCGACCCGCTCTGCCTGGCTCTGCATCCACCGCCGGGTGAAGTGGAAGCGTTCGGTGCGCACCGGATCGACGAACGGCCCGAGGTAGGCCTGAACGTCTTCGGCCCGCAGCTCGCTGTCGGTGTGCACGAAGCGGTCGGCGCGCAGCAGTTCCAGGAGCTCGTCCGCGCGGTCCTCGAGCGCCAGCCGCAGCATCCGGCCCATGGTGCGCGGCGGTCCGTCGGGCAGCTTGGCGACTGCACCGAAGTCGATGACGGCGATCCTGCCGTCTTCCACCATCATGAAGTTGCCCGGGTGCGGGTCGGCGTGCAGCAGCCCGGCCCGCGCCGGTGACGAGTAGTGGAACTCGCCGAGCAGCCGTCCCGCCTCGTCGCGCTGCTCGCGCGTGCCTGCGGTGATGATCTCCGCGTACGGGGTGCCGGTGACCCACTCGGTGACCATGACCTTCGGCGCGCTGGCGACCACGCGCGGCACCAGGACCTGCTCGTCGTCGGCGAACGCCGCGGCGAAGGCGCGCTGGTTGTCGGCCTCGGTGCGGTAGTCGAGCTCCTCGACCATCCGGTCCTGCAGCTCGGTGAGCAGCGGCTTGATCTCGGCCCCGGGTGCCAGTGACTGGAACAGCCGGGAGAAGCGCATGAGCTGGCGCAGGTCCGCGCGCAGCGCCTCGTCCGCACCCGGGTACTGGATCTTCACCGCGACCTCGCGGCCGTCGTGCCAGACGGCGCGGTGCACCTGCCCGATGCTCGCGGCCGCGGCCGGGACCTCCTCGAAGTGCGTGAACCTGTCCCGCCAGGCCCGGCCGAGCTGCTCGTCGAGCACCCGGCGCACGCTGGCCTCCGACATCGGCGGCGCGGCCGACTGCAGCTTCGTCAGCGCCTCGCGGTAGGGGCCTGCCATGTCGTCGGGGACCGCGGCCTCGAACACGCTGAGTGCCTGCCCGAACTTCATCGCGCCGCCCTTGAGCTGCCCGAGGACCGCGAAGAGCTGTTCGGCCGTCCTGGCCGAGACCTCGGCGTTGATCTGGTCGGCGTCGCCACCGGTGATGCGCTTCCCCCAGCCCGCGGCAACCCGGCCCGCGACGCTGAGCGGGACGCTGGCGAGCTTGGCGGTGCGGTGGGCCGCCCAGCGGGGGATGTCGGTCACGAATTCTCCTCATCCGGGCACAGGAAAACTCTCTCGATGACCAGGTGTTCGACATCGAGGAACCCAGTCACATGCTAGAGCTTTCCCCACCGCTTGTGGGGCGTGATCGACATTTCGAATGCTCTTGTTCCGAGTACGGGAGCAACCGCTGCTGCGGCGAACGGTCTGAGGCGCTGTGCACGGCGGACGCCGCGAGCGTCCCGGGGGCGGTCGGTCAGCCGGACCGAGCGCGAAAGGCGCGAACTGCCCCGTCGTGCCGGGTGAGCCCGGTACGCCGACGATGTGCTGGTCGGAGGTGGCCGCCGCGCGGGCGGCTGTCGGCGGACGCCGCGGGTGGACCGCTCGCGGCCCACCCGCGTGGTGCGCTCAAGCCTTGCCGAGAATGCGGGTCATCTTGGTGCCGCAGACCGGGCACGTGCCCTTCGCCATGCGGCGTCCGTTGGTCTCCGTGACCTCACCGGAGAAGTCCCGCTTCTCCCGGCACTTCACGCAGTAGCCGTTGTACGTATCGGCCACGGCTCCCCTCCTTCGTGTCGTGACCCTGCGTTGCCGCCGGGTCGTCGGTAGCCCGGGTCCGGGCCGCGCTGGGGGAACGGTACAGGCGGACTAATCAGCCTGCATACATAAAGAGCATCGCATGTTCGGCTTAAAGGAGTAATCCCTTGGGTGATCACGCGGCGTAGGCGGTGCGGTGAAGCTCACAGGGGGGTCCGTTCGTCAGACCCGCTAGCTAAGGTCAGCTCTCGTGGCTGAACCCCAGGTCGAGGTGCGCCGCAGCAAGCGTCGGCGGCAAACGGTGAGCGCCTACCGAGATGGCGACAAGGTCGTCGTCCTGCTGCCGGCCCGGATGAGCCGGGCGGAGGAAAAGCGCTGGGTGGCGGACATGCTGAGCCGTCTCCAGCGCAGCGAGACGCGACGGCGCTCGCCCGCCAGGGACTCCGACGAAGCGCTCGCCGAGCGGTGCCGCGTGCTCGCGGCGAAGTACCTGGACGGCCGGGCTGAGCCGGCCACCGTCCGGTGGGTCGCGCCGATGCGGACCCGGTGGGCGTCGTGCACTCCGAGCGATGCGTCCATCCGGGTGAGTCGACGCCTGCGAGATGTACCCGGATGGGTGCTGGACTACGTCCTGGTCCACGAGCTGGCGCACCTGCTGGTGCCGGGTCACGGGCCCGCGTTCTGGAAGCTGGTGCGCCAGTACCCGAAGACCGAACGGGCGGTCGGCTACCTCGAAGGGTTGTCCGCGGCGGCCCACCTGGACCTTGGATTGGACGACGACACCGAGCCGGAATCCGACGCCGTCTGAGGGTCCAGAGGCACGCTCAGGGCCGCTGTCTCCCTCAGGCGGCCGTCTTCCGGAAGATCCCCTGCCTCAGCCCGGCAGGGGTCTGAGTCCGTGGACGTTCCGGGCTCCGGCACGTCCACACAGCCTTACTGCTTGTCCGGCCCGCTGCCTCGCTGCTCGTCGCCGCTCTCGCCGGTGGAGCCTTCGCCGGAGTCGCCGGAGCCACGGGAGTCACCCGAGTCACGCGAGTCACCGGACTCGCTGCCCTCCGCGGAGCCCTCCGACTTCGCTGCCTCGTCGGCCTCGGCGCGGCGGATCGCCGCGATCGGGTCGTCCAGGTCCGTCGAGCCCGCGCCCCAGCGGTCGGCGAAGTCCAGCGGTTCGTCGAGGTCGTCGCTGCCGGGCAGCAGGTCGGGGTGGTCCCACACGCGGTCGCGGCTCTCGACGCCGTGCCGCTCGGTCATCAGCCGCCACAGCGTCGCCGCCGCCCGCATCTGCCGGGGGCGCAGCTCCAGGCCGATCAGCGTGGCGAAGGTCTGCTCCGCCGGGCCACCGCTGGCCCGCCTGCGGCGGACGGTCTCACCCAGCGCGCTCGCGCCGGGCAGGCGTTCGCCGATGGCGTCGGCGACGACCACGTCGACCCAGCCCTCGACCAGCGCGAGCAGCGTCTCCAGCCGCTTGAGCGCGGCCTCCTGCTCCGGGGTGGTCTTCGGCTCGAGCATGCCGGAGTTCATCAGCTCCTGCATCGAGCCCGGGTTGGTGGGGTCGATCTTGCCCGCCAGCTCCTCCAGCGAGGAGGTGTCGACGCTGATGCCTCTGGCGAACTCCTCGACGGCGCCCAGCAGCCGCTGCCGCAGCCACGGGACGTGGCTGAACAGCCGGTGGTGCGCCGCCTCGCGCGCGGCCAGGAAGATGGTCGCCTCGCTGGCGGGGCGGTCCAGGCCCTCGACGAAGCGGTCGATGTTGGCGGGAAGCAGCGCCGCGGTGCCCTCGGGCCCCAGCGGCAGGCCGACGTCGGTGGAGGTCAGCACCTCGCCGCCGAGCTGGGCCAGCCCCTGGCCGAGCTGCGAGCCGAAGGTGAGCCCGCCCATCTGGCCGAGCATGGACAGCAGCGGACCGGCCGCCTGCTTGGCCTCCTCCGGCAGCGCCTCCAGCCACGCGTTGGACATCCGCTGGGCGATCGGGTCGCACAGCCGCTGCCAGGTCGGCATCGTCTTCTCGACCCAGTCCACCGACGACCAGGTCTGCACGCCGCGCACGCCCGCGGGCAGCGACGTGGTGGGGTCCAGCCACAGCTCGGCGAGCCGGACGGCCTCCTCGATGGCCTTGACCTGCTCCTGGCTGGGCCGTTCGGTGCGCTGGCCGCTGTGCAGCTGCTGGATGGCGAGCTGCTTGGCGAGGTCGTAGTTGACCGGCCCCTCGCCGCCGCCACCGGAGTGGCTGAGCACCTGACCGAGCTGGGTCAGCATCTGGCCGAGCTGGCCGATGTCGAAGTTGGGCATGCCGCCCGGACCACCCGGCAGTGCGCCGAAACCGAAGCCGGGCATGTCCCCGTGATTTCCGGCGCCACCCTCGGAGCGCCCTTCCGACGAGTCGCGCTTGTCGCGGTCGTCGGGGTCCTGCGGGCCGAACCCGAACGGCAGATCACTCATGGTTCCACCGTACGCGGGTCGCGCGGGTCCGTAGAAGCCGTCCACGCGCTCGCCCTGGGTGAACACGTACCCTGTCGCCTCGTGACACGCCGAACGTGGACCCTGATGACGAGTGTGCTCCTGGTCGTGGTTTTCGGAATGCTCGGCGCGTTCGTCCAGGTGCCGTTCGTCGCGCTGGGGCCCGGTCCCACTTACGACACGCTGGGCACCGAGGGGGACACGCCGGTCATCCGCATCGACGGTCAGCAGACCTTCCCGACCGGCGGGCACCTGAACATGACCACGGTGACGGTCACCGACCAGCTCTCGCTGTTCGGCGCGCTCGGCTTGTGGGTGAGCGGCCGCTACGCGCTGGCGCCGCGCGAGGTGTACTTCCCGCCCGACAAGTCCGAGCAGCAGATCGAGCAGGAGAACACCAAGGCGTTCAACGACTCGCAGACCACCGCCGAGACCGCCGCGCTGCGCTACCTCGGGTACCCGACGAAGGTGCTGGCGGGCGAGATCGTCAAGGGCAGCCCCGCCGACGGCGTCATCGAGCCGGGCGACCGGCTGATCAGCGCGAACGGTCGTCCGGTGACCGACGCGGCTTCGCTGCGCGAGGCGCTGGCGGCCAACAGGCCGGGGGACCAGGTCGAGATCCGCTTCCGGCACGCCGACGAGCCCGAGCGCACGTCGACCGTCCAGCTCGGGCAGCATCCCCAAGGCGAGCCGCAGGGCTTCCTCGGCGTGGCCGCCACCGAGCAGCCGGACGTGCCGTTCGGCATCGAGATCAGCCTGGCCGACGTGGGCGGGCCCTCGGCGGGCCTGATGTTCTCGCTGGCCATCATCGACAAGCTCACGCCGGGTGAGCTCAACGGCGGGCAGTTCGTGGCCGGGACCGGCGAGATCGATCCGGCAGGCAGGGTCGGGGCGATCGGCGGCATCCCGTTCAAGATGGTCAAGGCGCGCGAGGCGGGCGCGACCACCTTCCTGGTGCCCGCGGGCAACTGCACGGAGGCGAAGGCGCAGGCTCCGGCGGGGCTCCGGCTGGCCAAGGTCGCGACGCTGGACGAGGCGAACAAGGCCCTCGAAGCCCTGCGCAACGGCCAGGCCCCGGCCGGCTGCTGAGCGCCGGGCGCGGCCGAGGGCACTCGCCCCGGCGCTGCCGACCACGCAGCGATCAGCCCGGCTACCTGTAGCCGGGGCCGCGACCGCCGGAGAGCGCCCGCAGCGCCCGCCGGTCGGGCTCTGCCGCGGCCCCGGTCACCGGCTCAGGCTGTGAAGGTCTCCCGCAGCGCGTCGAGCAGGTTCGGCGCGAGGTCGGCGTCCTCGACGACCTCGCCCGCCTCCTCGCCCTCGGCGCGCAGTCGCATCAGGCAGGCGCCCCCGCCGTCGCGCAGGACCGCGGCGACCAGCCGGGCCTCCCTGCGCTCCGGGTGCTCGGCGGCGGCCTGGCGGGCCTGCTCGCCGTCGGTGGGCAGCTCCGCCTCGGCCTCCGGCGGCAGCACGACGATCTCCTGCACGATCGCGCACCCCGCGACCTGCTCCGGCCAGCTGATGCGGGCCAGGGCCTCGGCCAGGTCGTCGGCGGGCAGCGACTCCTGTGCGATCGGGGTCAGCGCGGACTCCGGGTCGAGCTGGTCGGCCAGGTTCGGCTGAGAGGCGAGCAGCTCCGTGGTCGGCACCAGCGCGAAGATCTGGGTGGGCTGGTCCCACCCGGCCGCCCCGACGAACTCCTCGATCTCGCGGGTGGCCACTCGCAGGGCGCCGGCCATGTCCTGGGTGTTGTCCGGTGACATGCGCTCATCGTCGCACCCGCGCCCGCCTGCGTGACCAGCGGCGCCTCGCGTGTGAGATGTCCGCTTGTTCCAATTTCGCAGTGCGGTTCTGGAACTACTCCGGGGGGTCGTAGAGTTGAACATCATGAGCGGGGTCGGCGCTGCTCGCGGCGGCCTCCGGGCACTGAATGACCATCCCCAGGAGAGTGCGTTGTGGCCATGCGGCCCCCGGTAGGAATGCCGAAACTGTCCCGGCGGAGCCGGATCCTGCTGATCCTAGGCGGGGTGGTGCTGATCGCCCTCATCGCCGGGTCCAGGCTCCTGGGCACCTACGTCGACTGGTTGTGGTTCGGTGAGGTCGGGCGGCGGCAGGTGTTCGCCACCCAGGTGTTCAGCCGCCTCGGGCTGGGCGGCGCCGCCGGCGTCTTCGTCGGCGTGGTGCTGCTGCTGAACCTCTGGATCGCCTACCGCAGCAGGCCGGTGTTCGTGCCGGTCAGCGGGCCGGACGACCCGCTGACGCGCTACCGCACGGTGGTCACCGAGCGCTCCCGGCTGTTCGGCTGGGGCATCCCGGTCGTCATCGCCGTGATCGCGGGCCTGACCGCGCAGTCGGACTGGCAGACGCTGCAGCTGTTCCTGCACAGCGTCCCGTTCGGCCAGGTGGACCCCGAGTTCGGCAAGGACATCTCCTTCTACACCTTCCAGCTGCCGTTCTGGCGCCTGCTGCTGTCGTGGTCGTTCGTCGCGATCACCGTCGGGTTCATCGGCGCGCTGGTCACGCACTACATCTTCGGCGGGATCCGGCTGGCCGGGCGCTCCGGGCAGATCGCGGCCCCCGCGCGCATCCAGCTGTCGGTGCTGGCCGGGCTGTTCGTCCTGCTCAAGGCCGTCGACTACTTCCTCGACCGCTACGACCTGCTGCTGTCGGACCGCAACAGCCTGTTCACCGGTGCCACCTACACCGACCTGAACGCGCTGATGCCGGTCAAGCTGATCCTGATGATCATCGCGGCGTTCTGCGCCCTGGCGTTCTTCGCCGCGATCTTCCTGCGCAACCTGCAGATCCCGGCCATCGCGACCGTGCTGCTGGTGCTGTCGAGCATCCTGGTCGGCTCGGTGTGGCCCGCGCTGCTCGAGCAGTTCTCGGTCCGGCCGAACGCCAACCAGCGCGAGGCGCTGTCGATCGAGCGCAACCTCGCCGCCACGCGCAGCGCGTTCGGCATCGGCCCGGACAAGGTGACGATCAAGGACTACCCGGGCCGGACCGCGCTGACCCCGGGCGAGGTCGCCGACGACGAGGGCACGATCCCCAACATCCGGCTGCTCGACCCCAACGTCCTGTCCGACACCTTCACCCAGCTCACCCAGCAGTACAACTTCTACGGCTTCAACGAGAAGCTCGACGTCGACCGCTACCACGACGCCAACGGCCAGCTGCGCGACTACCTGGTGGCGCTGCGCGAGATCGACACCGACGGCCTGGCCCAGAACCAGCAGAGCTGGATCAACCGGCACATGGTCTACACCCACGGCAACGGCTTCATCGCCGCGCCCGCCGACCGGGTCGACTCCACGTTCCAGGAGGGCGCCACCCAGGGCGGCTACCCGGTGTTCCAGATCAGCGACGTCGCCAACGGCGGCAAGGGCGCGATCCCGGTCGACAACCCGCGCGTCTACTACGGCGAGCTGCTGAACCAGAACGACTACGCGATCGTCGGCGGCAGCCCCGGCGACGCGCCGCGGGAGTACGACACCGACCGGTCGGCCTACACCTACGCGGGCAAGGGCGGGGTGCCGCTGGGCAACTTCTTCAACCGGCTGGTCTTCGCGGGCTACTACGGGGAGCGCAACTTCCTGTTCAACACCGCGATCGGCTCCGACTCCAAGATCATGTACGAGCGCAACCCCCGGGACCGCGTGCAGAAGGTCGCGCCCTGGCTCAAGCTCGACGGCGACCCGTACCCGGCGGTGGTCGACGGCAAGGTCAAGTGGATCATCGACGGCTACACCACGCTGGACAACTTCCCGTACTCGCAGCAGACGCAGTTCGGCCAGGCGACCACCGACACCCTCACCGGCGTCGAGCGCCAGCCGAACCAGCCGATCAACTACATCCGCAACTCGGTGAAGGCCACCGTCGACGCCTACGACGGCTCGGTCGACCTGTACGCGGTCGACGAGAAGGACCCGGTGCTCAAGGCATGGCAGGGCGTGTTCCCGGGTGTGGTCAAGCCGGCCGGCGAGATCAGCCCGCAGCTGCGGGAGCACTTCCGGTACCCGGAGGACCTGTTCAAGGTGCAGCGCCAGCTGCTCACCCAGTACCACGTGACCAACCCGGGCGACTTCTTCTCCAACCGCACCTTCTGGGAGGTCCCGCCGGACCCGACCAGCAGCGGTCAGGGCGGCAGCAACCAGGGCAACCAGCAGCCGCCGTACTACGTGCTGGCGCAGGTCGAAGGCCAGGAGCGGCCGACGTTCCAGCTCACCAGCGCCCTCACGGCGCTGAGGCGGCAGAACCTCGCCGCGTGGGTGTCGGCCTCGTCGGACCCGCGGGACTACGGCAAGCTCACCGTCCTGCGGCTGCCGACCGACACCCAGACCCCGGGCCCCAACCAGGTGCAGAACCAGATGGAGTCCACCCCGGAGGTCACCGAGAACCGGACGCTGTTCAACAACCCGCAGGTGACCGCGATCTTCGGCAACCTGCTGACGCTGCCGGTGGCCGGTGGGCTGCTCTACGTCGAGCCCATCTACATCCAGCGGAACGAGACCGAGTCGTATCCGCAGCTCGCGCGGGTGCTGGTCTCCTTCGGCGGCAAGGTCGGGTTCTCCGAGACGCTGGCAGGGGCGCTGGAGCAGGTCTTCGGTCCGGGAGCGGGCCAGACCGCCGGTGACGAGCAGCCGCCGGGGCAGGACAGCAACCAGCCGCCCGGGCAGCAGCCCCCGACGCAGCAGCCGCCGGTCGGCAGCCCGGAGATGACCAAGGCGGTCGCCGACATCCGCTCGGCGCTGGAGGCGGTGCGCTCGGCGCAGCAGTCCGGCAACTTCGGCCAGCTCGGCGCGGCCTACCAGCAGCTCGACGAGGCGCTCAAGCGCTTCGAGCAGCTCGGGAGCACCGGCGGCTGAGCCTGCCCGGCCTCAGGCGGCGGGGGCGCTTCGCGGTGGACGCGGGGCGCCCCCGCGGTCGTTCGTCCTGCGGAAATGAGGTTCGTATCCGCGGGTTCGAATGACCCTGGTCACTATTCAGGAGGGCTGGTTTGCACTAAGATTCGCCGGTCGCCTAGTCTGTTGGCACAACACAGCGCGGGGTGGAGCAGCTCGGTAGCTCGCTGGGCTCATAACCCAGAGGTCGCAGGTTCGAATCCTGTCCCCGCTACCAAGATGGTGAAGGCGGCGCACTTGCTAGTGCGCCGCCTTCACTTTTTCCCGGTGTTTGTTGGGGGGCCAAGCCCCCCATGCCCCCACGGTGCGGTGCGGGCTTTCGTCGGCTCCTCGGCTTGGGTGCGTTCCCGGCCTGGTTCTTGACCAGCTTCCGTCGCTTTGCCGTCGGATAGGTGGCCCGGTGGGCTTATGGGCGTCCGCGATGATCTGGACAGTGTTTTGCCTGGTCATCCGGCGTTTGGAGCGTTAAGGGGACCCCGGTTTCGGGGGCTGTTGGGGGCCGTGTAAAGTTCTGTTCACAACGAAAGACGGCGCGGGGTGGAGCAGCTCGGTAGCTCGCTGGGCTCATAACCCAGAGGTCGCAGGTTCGAATCCTGTCCCCGCTACTGACGAAGGCCCGGACCGGTTGGTCCGGGCCTTCGCTTCGTATTCATCGGGTGCCGGTCATCGGGGTGGCTGTGGCCGGCCGGCGGTTACAAACCCTCCGCCCAGGTCCGGGCGCACGCGGGCGAGCACACCCGCCCGTCGCCGCGGACCGTGTGGTGCCTGCGCACGGTCCGTCCGCACACCATGCACGAATCCTCGCTTGCCAGCTGGAACGGCACCACGGCCTTCGCTCGCTCGGTGACCTTGCCGGTCACCTTGGTCCCGGTCTCCGCGAGCTTGGTACGCAACCAACTGCGATGCACGGTCGCCTCCTCCGACTACTCCACTCGTCCACGGCCTCCTGCGGGCCGGCCAAGAGCAGAGTGCTCGCCCGCCGGTGATGTTGGGCAGGCCCGGCGGGCCAGAGCACCTCATAGGACCGCGAATACCGCCCGGACAGGGCAGCGCGGGCCGGGGTGGTTGCGCTCCGTGCACCCGCGTTCGCCATTCGGCCGAAACGAAACCGCTTCATGTGTGAGTCCGCGAGTGGGGTCACCGCCACCGGCGTTGACGGGAACGGAGTAGCCGTTCGTCCACTCGGACCAGTCCACTGCAACCACAGTGGACAGATGTGCTGGCCACTGTGGACACCATCGCGCACACGTGGCACCTTGGAGTCGTGACCGAGCTGAATGCGACATCCGCCGCCCTGTTGGGCCTACTGCACGAGGGGCCGAAGACCGGTGGCCAGTTGGTTGCGGCCGCCACCGAGCGCTTCGGCGGGTTCTTCAGTGTTACCCGCAGCCAGGTGTACCGGGAGCTGCCCGCCCTCACCGACGCCGGCCTGCTCCGCCTCGGCAAGCAGGGACCCCGCTCCAGCCAGCAGTACGCGATCACCGCCGCCGGCAAGCGGGCCTTCAAGTCCTGGCTGAACACCGAGCCCGGCCCGGACAACGTCCGCAGCCCGCTGATCCTGCGCCTGGTCCACTCCGGATCGCTGACGCCCAAGCAGCGGGCCGCGCTGGTCGACTCCGCCCGCGTCCAGTACGCGGCCAAGCTCGACGAGGCGCGCAACGCCGCGAAGGCCACCACCGACCCGTACGAGAAGGCCGCGGCCGACTTCGCGGTGGCCCACAACCGCGCCGTGATCAAGCTCCTGGACGCCATCCCGGAGTGATCGCCACGCCTGCCGTCGGGCGGCCCTGGCATGGGGCTGCCCGACGTCGAATAAGGCCGTCCTCGTAGGCCGGGGCCCACCGGTCAAGTACTCTTGAGCACTGTGAATCCCGACGTCGCCGCCGACCTCAAGGAACTGTCCACCACTCTCGAGGGCATCGAGAGCGTGATGGATCTGGACGCGTTGCGCGCGAAGATCGCGGAACTGGAGCAGGAGGCGGCCCGCCCCGACCTCTGGGACGACGTGGAGCACGCGCAGCGGGTCAGCAGCCAGCTCGTGCACCGCCAGTCGGAGCTGCGCAAGATCAACGACCTGCGCCAGCGGGTTGAGGACCTGGAGGTCCTCTACGAGCTCTCCGAGGACGAGGGCGACGACTCCGGGCTCGCCGAGGCCGACTCCGAGCGCACCAAGCTCAAGAAGGACCTCGAGGCGCTGGAGGTCCGCACCCTGCTGTCCGGCGACTACGACCAGCGGGAGGCCGTCGTCACCATCCGCGCCGAGGCCGGCGGGGTGGACGCGGCCGACTTCGCCGAGATGCTGATGCGGATGTACGTGCGCTGGGCCGAGCGCCACGAGTACCCCGTCGAGGTCTACGACACCTCCTACGCCGAGGAGGCCGGGCTGAAGTCGGCGACCTTCCGGGTCAACGCCCCCTACGCCTACGGCACGCTGTCGGTCGAGCAGGGCACGCACCGGCTGGTGCGCATCTCGCCCTTCGACAACCAGGGCCGCAGGCAGACCTCGTTCGCCGGCGTCGAGGTGCTGCCGGTGGTCGAGGAGACCGACCACGTCGAGATCCCGGAGAAGGACATCCGGGTCGACGTCTTCCGCTCGTCGGGTCCCGGCGGCCAGAGCGTCAACACCACCGACTCCGCCGTGCGCATCACGCATGTCCCGACCGGCATCGTGGTGTCCTGCCAGAACGAGAAGTCGCAGCTGCAGAACAAGGCCGCCGCGCTGCGGGTCCTGCAGTCCAAGCTGCTGGCCAAGAAGAAGGAGGAGGAGCGGGCCGAGCTGGACGCGCTGAAGGACAGCGGGTCGAGCTGGGGCAACCAGATGCGCTCCTACGTCCTGCACCCGTACCAGATGGTCAAGGACCTGCGCACCGAGTTCGAGGTGGGCAACCCCGACGCGGTGCTCGACGGCCAGATCGACGGCTTCCTGGAGGCCGGCATCCGCTGGCGGCGTCAGCAGGACGCCGCCTGACGGTCTCGTCCCCGCCTGACGGGCCCGTCCGCGGCCTGTGAGCGGCCCACTCCGGTAGGTAGCCGGTCCCGAGCCCCGCGAGTGCTGCTCGGGACCGGACGGGCCTGCGGGCGACTGAGGTCACACCGCGTGGTGGCCGTTCCAAAACGCCTGGTAGACGGGTGTCGCGCCGCTGAAGTGGGTGAGCGAGGTCCCTCGAACGGTCGCGGGTAAACTCACGCCCCGTGATCCGGCTCGAACACGTGTCAAAGGCGTACAAGACGTCGACGCGACCCGCCCTCGAGGACGTTTCGGTCGCTATCGACAAGGGCGAGTTCGTGTTCCTCATCGGCCCCTCGGGGTCGGGCAAGTCGACGGCCCTGCGGCTCCTCCTGCGCGAGGACGTGCCCACCCGCGGACGGGTGTGGGTCGCGGACTGGAACGTCGCCAAGCTGCCCCGACGGCGGGTGCCCCGCCTGCGGCAGCGCATCGGCTGCGTGTTCCAGGACTTCCGCCTGCTGAACAACAAGACGGTCGCCGAGAACGTCGCCTTCGCCCTGGAGGTGATCGGCAAGCCCCGCCACACCATCCGCAAGGTGGTGCCGGAGGTGCTCCAGCTGGTGGGCCTGGACGGCAAGGCCGACCGCATGCCGCACGAGCTCTCCGGCGGTGAGCAGCAGCGCGTCGCGATCGCCAGGGCCTTCGTCAACCGGCCGCTGGTGCTGCTCTGCGACGAGCCGACCGGGAACCTGGACCCCGACACCAGCCAGGACATCATGCTGCTGCTTGAGCGGATCAACCGGACCGGCACCACCGTCGTGATGGCCACCCACGACCACGGCATCGTCGACTCGATGCGCCGCCGCGTCGTGGAGCTGAGCCTGGGCAGGGTCGTGCGCGACGACGCCCGCGGCGTCTACGGCGTCGGCCGCTAGCGGCGGTCTCCCCGGCATCCACGTCCCCCGACTCAAGCCAGGAAAGCTGACACAATGCGCGCGAGCTTCGTATTCAGCGAGGTCGTCAACGGCCTTCGCCGAAACGTGACGATGACCATCGCGATGATCCTGACGACGGCCATCTCGGTCGGCCTGCTCGGCGGCGGTCTGCTCGTCGTCCGGCTGATCGACAAGATGCAGGAGACCTACCAGGACCGGGTCGAGGTCGTGGTCTTCATGACCGACGACGTCAGCGCCAACGACCCCGGGTGCTCCGAGCAGCCCTGCGCGGGCATCAAGTCCCAGCTCACCCAGGCCTCCGGCGTCGAGACCGTGCGCTACGAGAACCGCGACGAGGCGTTCGCCAACTTCAACAAGGTCTTCGAGTCCCAGCCCGAGCTGCGCGAGGTGGCCCGCAAGGAGGCCATGCCCGCGTCGCTGCGCGTCCAGCTGGAGGACCCCGACCGGTTCCCGGTGATCGAGCAGCAGCTCTCCGGCAAGCCCGGCGTGGACAGCGTCGTCGACCAGGCCGACTACCTCAACCGGCTGTTCGAGGTGCTCAACGGCGTGCGCAACGCGACCTTCTCGATCGCGCTGGTGCAGGCCTTGGCGGCGTTGCTGCTGATCTCCAACACGATCCAGCTCTCGGCGTTCACCAGACGGACCGAGACCGGCATCATGCGCCTGGTCGGCGCGACCCGCTGGTACACCCAGCTGCCGTTCCTCCTGGAAGCGGTGGTCTCGGGTCTCATCGGCGCGACCCTGGCGATCATCGGCCTGCTGATCTCGAAGGCGACCTTCATCGACAAGGTCATGGCGCCGGTGTTCGGCACCGGCATCATCCCGGAGATCGGCTACGCCGACATCGCCTGGGTCTCGCCGATCCTGCTGCTCGTGGCCGCCGGCATCTCCGCGATCACCGGATATGTGACGCTGCGGCTCTACGTCCGCTTGTAAAGTCTCCGGTATGGCGAAGGAACAGGGCCGCAAGCTGATCGCGCAGAACCGCAGGGCGCGGCATGACTGGTCGGTGCTGGACACCTACGAGACCGGGATCGTGCTCACCGGCACCGAGGTGAAGAGCCTGCGGCAGGGCAAGGCGTCGCTGGTCGACGGGTTCGCCACCGTCGACCGCGGCGAGGTGTGGCTGCGAAACGTCCACATCCCCGAGTACACCGAGGGCACCTGGACCAACCACGAGCCCCGGCGCTCGCGCAAGCTGCTGCTGCACAAGGACGAGATCATCAGGCTGATCGGCAAGATCCAGGAGAGCGGTCTGAGCCTGATCCCGCTGTCGCTGTACTTCTCCGACGGCAAGGCCAAGGTCGAGCTGGCCCTGGCCAAGGGCAAGAAGGCGCACGACAAGCGCCAGGACCTGGCCAAGAAGGACGCCCAGCGCGAGATCGAGCGGGCCATGGGCCGCGCCCGCAAGGGCAAGTGGTAGCTCCGGAGCCGATGGGCGGGGCTGCGCGGCCCGCGGCCGGGTCCGGGCCGGACGCCGGGCCGGATCCGGAGACGGGGTCCGTGGGCTCGGCGGTCGGGTCCGGCCCTGTGGGGCCGGCCACCGACGCCGACGTTCCGGCGTGGCTGGCCGGGCTCGGCATTCCCGGGCTGATCGACCTGCACACCCACTTCCTGCCGGACCAGGTGCTGCACAAGGTCTGGGCCTACTTCGACCAGGCGCGTACCCACTACGGCGTCGAGTGGCCGATCCACTACCGCCATCCGGAACCGACCCGGTTGCGGGTGCTGCGCGACCTAGGGGTGACGACGTTCGCGCCCCTGGTCTACCCGCACAAACCGGGCATGGCGGCCTGGCTCACCGAGTGGGCGCTGGACTTCGGCCGCCGCACCCCGGGGGCGGTGCCCACGGCCACGATGTACCCGGAACCCGGCGCGCACGGCTCCCTCGCGGCCGCCGTCGAGGCCGGTGCTCGGTGCGTCAAGGTGCACGTCCAGGTCGGCGGGTTCGACCCGAGGGACCCGCTGCTGGACCCGGCGTGGGGCCTGCTGGCCGAGGCAGGCATCCCGGCGGTCGTGCACTGCGGGCACGGGCCGCTGCGCGGCGCGCACACCGGGCTGGAGGTCTTCCGCGAGGTCTTGGCCCGCCACCCGCGCCTGGTGGCAGTGCTCGCGCACGCGGGAATGCCCGAGTACGACGACGCGTTGAGGATGGTCGAGAAGTACCCGAGGGTGCATCTGGACACGACGATGGTGGGTGTCGCCTTCAGCGAGAAGATGTCGCCGCTGCCGCCCGACTGGCCGGCGCGGCTGGCGGACGTGGGGGACCGGGTGGTCCTGGGCACCGACTTCCCGAACATCCCGTACCCCTACGCCGAGCAGCTGGCGGCCATCGCGGGATGGGCGGCGGCCGACGACCGGCTGGGGACGTCGTTCCTGCGTGCTGTGCTCCACGACACGCCGGGACGCCTGCTGGGAGTGCTGTCCTGATCGCTTCGGGGATATGGGAATGATCGTCCGGACGGCGGGCGTTATCCTGTTGTTCAGTGGTTCGAAGGACGAGCCACCCGGCAGCAGCCACTCGACAGGGGGGTGAACGGTTTCGACTCCGTACGTTGATCCAAGGGAAGCGTGCCGGTGCAGGCGGAAGACCACCGAAAGCGTCGCCGCAACCAAATAAGCGCCGACAAGAGTCAGCGCGAGTTCGCCCTCGCCGCCTGAGCGAGGAGCGACTCTGTCGGACCGGGAGCGCCTCCGACCCGGAATCCGGCATCAGCTAGGAGGCTCTTACCGCCAGGTTCGGCCGCGGAACCTGGCGGGACATCAAACAGCGGCTGGGCTCGTCACACCGGCTGGTTCGTGAGACCGGTGGAGCCAAGCAGAGGCACAGCGAACTGCGCACGGAGAAGTCTTGGTGAAGCGGCGGAGGACCCGGGTTCGATTCCCGGCACCTCCACTTGGAGCCTGTTCGGCGCCCTGGCGGGCGCCTTCCAGGCTCCTTGTTTTTTGTACGGGGGCCGAGCCCCCGTAGGCCCCCACGGTGCGGTGGGGGCTCTCGTCGGCTTCTCAGGTTCGGGGCGTTCCCGGCCTGGTTCTGGACCAGCCCCACCTCATCGCCCTCTTCGGTGGCTTTGGCCCCCCATGTCGCGTCTTTGCCTGTGGTCGGGGACCGGCTGGTCGCCTTGCTGGCTTCACGGCGGCGTTGCTTTGGCGATATATGCGCATGGGCATATGTGTTGGCCGGGTGGCCCGGCGGCAGTGCGTGGTCCAGTGGCTACGGCGTGGTGGGGACGCCGTGCCGGTCGGTGCCGGCCGGTGGGGATGGTCGGCGACGTTTCAGTAGCCGTCGCCGCCGAAGAACAGCTCCTCCAGCTGGTCGGCGGTGTCGGCCACGAAGGTGAGGGGGTCGGTGAACTCGTTGATGTCGAGGTTCTCCAGCGGCAGGGCGTGCCGCAGCACGACGTGGTCGCCCATGATCGCCGCGCCGCAGACCACCGAGGTCTGGCCGATCTCCTCCAGCAGGCGCTTCAGGTCGACGTCGGCGACCCGTCCGCACACCGACGCCACCTGCACCCAGTCCTCGTGGCTGTCGAGCAGCTCGTGGGCGAGGATGATGACCTGGCTGCGGCCGTCCTCGTACTCGATGAGGATCCTCAGCTCGTCGTCGCCGTCCTCGATGACGCGGTACTCGGTCCGCACGAAGGCGATCAGGTCCTGCCAGGTAGCCACGTTTCCTCCCAGTCCGGCGAAAATTCCGTCGCCGAGCCTATTGCAGCGCCTGTCCCGCCGAGGAGGAATCGCCCTACCGGGTGCGCGTCCGGCGATCGTCCACAGTGGTCCATCCGGCGTGACTGCCGCGGGCGTCCGGGTGCTGCGGGCTAGACTGCCCGCGGGCTAGGCGGTGGGAGACGTAGTGGTGTCAGGCAACGATCGGCGGGCCGGCCGGATGACCTCGGACCCGGACCTGGTCGCGCTGAGCGCCCGGCTGCTGTTCGCGCTCCAGCGTGAGCTGTTCGACACGCTGGCCGAGCGCGGCTACGACGACCTGACGCCGCGCCACGGCGCCGTGCTGGCCTACCTGGACGAGTCCGGTTTGCGGGCCAGCGAGCTGGCCCGGCTTTCCGGGCAGCACAAGCAGATCATCGGCACCATCGTCGACGAGCTGGAAGCGCTCGGCTACGTGGAGCGCAGGCCGGACCCGGCCGACCGCAGGGCCAAGCTCGTGGTGCCGACCGAGCGCGGACGGGCCGAGCAGCGCGAGGCCGACGCCGTCATCGCCGCGATCGAGCACCGGCACGCGCGGGCCTTGCCACCGCAGCGCTATGCGCGGTTCAAGGACGACCTGCGCGCGGTCACCGAGCGGCAGCGGTCTCGATAGCCCGCACGAACCCCTCGGAGTCGGCGACCCAGCCGAGGTTGCGCTCGATGACGGCGAGCGACGCGTCGTGGTTGGCGCGGCTCATCGGCTCGCTGGTGCAGTCCTCGAGCACGACCGGCACGTAGTCGCGGAACATCGCGTCGCGCACGGTCGACTCCACGCACACGCTGGTCGTGCAGCCGGTGACGAGCAGGTTGGTGACGCCGAACCGGCGGAGCACGGCGTCCAGTTCGGTTCCGTAGAAGCCGCTGTAGCGGTTCTTGCGCACGACGACGTCGTTGGGCTCAGGCGCGAGCTCGGGCAGGATCTCGGTGTTCCACGTGCCGTGCACGAGAAGGCGGCCCTCCCCGCCGTCCGGAGTCCGGACCCGCCGGCCGACCTCGACGGCGTCGTGGGCGATGCGGTTCTTCGAGCGCGCGGGCCCGAGGTCGGACAGGTCGGGCAGGTACCCGTGCTGCAGGTAGACGACGGGGATGCCGACCGCCCGCGCGGTGGCGCAGACCCGGGCGATCGGGCCGATCGTCGCCCGCACTGGCCCGATGTCGTTGCCGGCGAGGCCTCCCAGCCCGCCTTCGGCCGCGAAGTCGTTCTGCATGTCGATCACCAGGACCGCGGTTTCGGCGGTGTCCAGTTCGATCTCCTGCGGCTTGGCGTGGAGCGACGCGTGGAGCGACGCGTGGAGCGACGGGGACATGGCGACCTGCTTTCATCACGAGACTTGATAGTCAAGATTCGTGACTGAATATAGGTAGATGCGGACCACCCGCGCCACTGCTTCGCGCAGCGGTGTGCGGGGAGTTGCGAGTGGCCCGCTATCGGGAAGGGGGCGGGAACCGAGGGATTTCCGGCAGATCAGCGGGCCCGACGTTCAGCGGAACCGCAGGGCACCTGGCGGAGCGCCCCCGGTTCAGCGGGTCTCGACCTTGCCGATCCAGACGTAGTCGCGGGCGCGGGTCACCGCCACGAGCGCCTGCCGCTGTCCGGCTTCGGCCTCCTCGCGGTAGCTGGTCACCGGCCGCGGCTCGTCGGGCAGGAAGACGGAGCGGAACTCGGTGCCCTTGGCCCGGTGCACCGTGCCCACGTGCACCGCCGCGGACGGTCCGCCCTCCCAGCGGTCCAGCGGACTCACCTGGAAACCGGCCTGCCGCAACACTTGCTCCCAGTGCGCGGCTGCGTTGTTCGTGCGGGTCAGCACCGCCGCGTCCGAGGGGTCGTCGAGCGCCCGCAGCGCGTCGACCAGCGCGTCCTCCTGGTCCGCACCGTGCCAGTGCACGGCGCGTCCGCCGCCGAGCACCGGCAGCGCGGAGCGCATCGTGACGGCCGGTCCGCCGTCGAGGTCGTCGAAGCGGTTCACCGCATCGAAATCGCACGCCTCGTCGACGATCGTGGTGCGGTTGCGGTAGTTGCGGCGCAGCACCTCTCCGCGCCCGCTCAGCGAGATCCCGGCCTCCGACAGCCGCCAGCCGCCCGCGTAGATCTGCTGCTGACCGTCGCCGACCAGCAGCAACTGGTTCGGGGCGTCACCGCTGATGGCGTGCACCAGCCGCAACCCGATGAGCGTCAGGTCCTGGACCTCGTCCACCACCACCGCGGTGAAGCGCCGCTCCAGCGGCCTGCGCCCCAGCTCGTCCAGCGCGCGCATCAGCACGTCGTTGTGGTCGTAGACCCCGCGTTCGGACAGTTCGCGCTCGTACTCGCAGTAGAACTCCCAGACGTGCGCCCGGAAACCCGGCGTCAGGTTGCCGCCGCGGCCCCGGCGCGGGGCGTGCCGGTACGCCTCCAGCGTGCCCAGGCCGCGGCCCTTGATCACGCGGTCGATCTCGTCCTTCCAGTACGCACGCGAGGGCCGGGCGGTGGCCAGCGGACCGCCGGCCCCGGTCCGTTCCCACACGGCGCGGAAGGCCTCGTCGATCTGCTGCTCGTCGACCTCGGCGTCGCGCCCGCGCTCGACGAGGAACTCCCTGGCCCAGCCGTGCAGGTGCTGGAACCGGACGCGGTCGCGGACCTGCTCAGCCAGGGAGCGGAACTGCTTCTCGGCGATCCGCGGCAGGTTCCGCAGGTGCGTGGTGTAGAGGAGCTCGCCGGTGCTGCGCCGCGCGAGGTATGCCAGGCGGTGCAGCGCGAGCACGGTCTTGCCGGTGCCCGCCGGGCCGGTGATGCGCGCCGGTCCGGAGTACTGCCTGCGGACCAGCCCGAGCTGGCTGTCGTCGAGGAAGATCCGCCAGTCCTGGAACGGACCGCGCACGGCGCGCTCGAAGCGCTCCTCGCGCAGCTGGGCCACCTCGAACAGACCGGAGGAGCGGCCGGAGACGCCGGTCTCACCCGCCCCGCGCTGGGCCGGGATGTGCTGCGCGTTCCAGCCGATCGGCGTCAGGTCGAAAGTGCTGTTGCCGAGGTGACGGGCCACCGACAGCGCGTCCGCGGCCTCGAGGACGCGTTCGCCGCCGACGAGGACGCGGTCCAGCTCGTTCTCCGCGATCAGCAGGTGCTCCCCGCTGTGGCCGCTGCGCGCTCGTCCCGCGTGCGCGGGGACGACCACGACCGTCCGCAGCGCCGCTTCGGTCAGCATCCCGTGCGGGGTGGGTACACCGGCCAGCAGCTCGGCGGTCCAGACGAACGCGGCGCGGGAGTCCTCCCACGCCGGCTCCTCCTCCCGCAGCATTACGGCGAGCACGCCCTGGGGACCGGAGAGCACGACGTCGGGCCTGTTCGGCGGGGTGTCCGGGGCGAACTGGCTGAGCAGCGTGTACCAGCCGGTGCCGCGCTCCACGGCGAACCGCTCGACCACGCGCCGCTGCCAGGTCGGAAGCGGCGGGCGTGCCTGGAGCTCCTGCTGCGCCTGCCGGCGCAGGCGTTCGTCGCGGTGGTTGAAGGTGCCGGTCATGGTGCCCCCACGACCGCGTGCAAGAGCGCCGCCCGGTCGGTGCCCATGACCGGATTCGGGAGCTGAACGGCCATGGCGCCTCCCCGGCTCGACCCAAGCGCACCCCTCGACACCGACATTAGAGAGTTCCACGGCGTTTTCGAGCAGCTCGGCGATGTATCACCTGGATGTCGCAGGGGCCGCATGCGTTTCACCCGGATGCCGCAACGGGAACTACAACAACTCTCCCATCGCCCAGTCCAAGGTGGACAGCGGTAGCGCACCGTGGCCGAGGACCGCGTCGTGGAACGCCCGGATGTCGAAGCGCCCGCCGAGGCGACGCCGCGCCTCGTCCCTGATCCGCTCGATCTCCAGCCGTCCGGTCATGTAGGACAGCGGCTGACCGGGCAGCACGATGTAGCGGTCGACCTCGTCCTCGACCTCGAGCGGGGTCAGCGTGGTGTGCTCCAGCATGTGTTCGACGGCCTGCCGGCGGGACCAGCCGAACTCGTGCAGCCCGGTGTCGACCACCAGCCGCGCGGCGCGCAGCGCGTCCTCGCTGACCATGCCGAGACGTTGCAGGTCGTCGGAGTACAGCCCCATCTCGCCGGCCAGGCGCTCGGTGTACAGCGCCCATCCCTCGACGCAGGCCGGGGTTTCCAGCAGCCTGCGCAGCATCGGCAGGTCGCCGAGCTCCTGCGCCAGGCTGAGCTGCATGTGGTGGCCCGGAACGCCCTCGTGGAAGGCGATGACCTCCGCGGTGTGGCGGCTGCGCTGCTCGGCGCGGTCGGTCGCGGCGAAGTAGGTGCCCGGACGGGAACCGTCCAGCGACGGCGGCACGTAGAAGGCGGGCGGCGTCGACGAACCGCTGGACTCGTGCACCGCCTGGACCTCGCAGCGCTTCGCTGGCAGGCGCCCGAACCACTCGGGGGCCACCGATTCCGCCCTTGCGATCGCCTCCCGGGCGGCCTGGAGCAGTTCGGGCCCGTCGCGCCAGCGGCGCGGCGGGTCGCGGCGAAGCAGGCGCACGATCTCGGCGGGGTCGCTGACCCCCAGTGCGCGCCGGCCGAACTCGGCGTACTCGCCCTTCAGCTCGGCGAGCATCGCGACGCCGGTTTCGTGTAGTTCGAGCGGCGTCCGGTCGGTGGTGGTGTGGACGCGGACCAGTCGGCGGTAGATCTCCCGGCCGCCCGGGAGCCAGCACAGGCCGGGCTCGTCGTCAGGCCGGGCGTGCGGCGCGATCTCGGTGGCGAGCACGTCCCGGTAGCGCCGCAGGGCGGGGCGGACCCCGGTCTCCAGCAGCCGCACGCGCTCGGCTTCCAGGTCGGCGCCGTGCATTTCCGGCGCGAGCAGGGGATCGGACGCGGGCGCGGCGAGGTGGCGGTCGAGGTGCTCGACCGCTTCGATGACCAGGCGGCGAACCGGGAGCCGACCAGACTCCAGCCCGATGAGGTGCCGGTGGGCGGCGGAGTCGGTGAACGCGGGAATCCCGTCGAGGCGGCGCAGGAACGCCCGAGCCTGGACGGCGTCGGCGTTCGGCACCTGGCTCAGGTGGAACAGCAACCCGGCGACCGGCGCGAACAGCGAGCCGTTGATGGCGTACTCGGGTGCTTTCGCGTCGATCTGGGCGATCAGCGCGTCGGCCTGCTGCGTTACGACGGAGATCGTCAGGCGGTCGGTGAACGGGGTGTTCGCGGTGGAGTGGCCACGGGCGGCGGTGGAGGCGGATGGCGCAGGCGGCTCGGCGCGGCGCTGGGCTGTGGCGTGGTCGCGGAGGTGGGCCGGCGTGGGCGGCTGGGCCGCGGCGCGGTCGCGGACGGCGACGAGCCGGGAGCGCAGCGCGCTCTCGCCGTCCGGATCGAGGGCGGGTAGCGACTCGTCGCGGTCCCGGTTGCCGGCGAGGGTCGCTCGCACCGGGTCGCGGTCGAAGATGATGTCCAGCAGCTCGTCGGCGAGCTGCGACGCCGTGGTCATCACCGCATCCTGCCGCAGCGGAGGGGGAGCGGAGCCGGGTTCGGGCCACGGCGGATGCGGTTGGGCCGGTCGGAGGGGCGGGCTCGACAATGGGGGTGTGGACCCGCTGCACGATCCGGACGACGAAGACCTGCTGGAACCCAGGCAGGCCCGCATGCTCGCGGGACTTGTCGAGAACGCGCGGATGTCCTCGGCGGCGATCCGCTACGGGATGCGCACCCGGGTCGGTGCGGCGTCGCTGGTGCTCAACCAGGACAACCCGCTGCCGACCGCCAACCACGCCTGCGCACTCTGGGGGACGCTGGCGGAGGTGGCCAGCACGCTGCTCCTGCTGGAGGACGTCTTCGCCGAGGCCGGACGCCCCGAGGCGCTCGTCTACGCCTCGCCCGCGACGGTCGCGGAGATCGAGGGCATCGCCGACGACGCGGGCTGGCGGGCGGTCGACGAGAGCCTGGCCCTGCTGCACCGCTCCGAGCAGGTCTCCTACGTCTCGACGCGGCCGGCGGTCGACGCGGACCTGCCGGGCATCGCCGAACTGGTGGCCGACGACGCGGGCCTGTCCACGACGGCCGAGACCCGGCTGGTCCGCAACCTCGGGCACCGCGTCGACGACGCCCGCTGCGTGCTCCACGTCGTCGACGACCCCGACGCCGGCGCGGAACGCATCGCGGGCTTCGTGCAGGGCTTCACCGAGCACGGCGTCGGACTGGTCGAGCAGGTCATCGTGCGGCCCGGCCGCAGGCGCAGGGGCATCGGGCGCGGGCTGGTCTGCGCCGCGGTGAGCGAGCTCCGCGAGCGCGGCGCGCGGCTCGTCGTCGCCCACGGCGACGAGAGCAAGCCGTCGGAGCGCTTCGCCGAGTCCTGCGGCTTCGAGCCCGCCTACGGCGTCACGGCCTACGCGCGCCGGGTGGACGAGCTGCTGGGGTGAGGGCTACCGGGCGGTCACGCCAATACGGCGGGGTCGTATCCGTGGCTGTTATTACGGCGGGCTGACCTGCATTCGAGGTAGTGGCGGAGCCTCGTCGCGGGGACTTTGGTCTGTTCCGCTCGGTCGGCACGAAGCGGATCGGGCGAGGGGCGACGGGGAGCGGTGGCCGCATCCGGATTGACCGATCCGCTGCGGTCTGCTTCGCTTAGTTCGGCTAAAAAGACAAGGGGGGTCCCGGGGTGCCCAGCAGTGCGGCTGCGACGGATTCGAAGCAAGCGGAAGGCACCGGTACCACAGCGCTACCCCGGGAAATCTGGATCCTCGTCGTCGGAAGCTTCATCGTCGCGATCGGCATGGGCATCGTGGCGCCCGCGCTGCCCGCCTTCGCCGCCAGCTTCGACGTGGGCGTCACGGCGGCCTCGTTCGTCATCAGCGCCTTCGCATTCATGCGGCTGGCCTTCGCGCCGGTCAGCGGCAGGCTGGTGTCGCGTTTCGGGGAACGCCCCCTCTACGTCTGGGGCATCCTCATCGTCGCGGCGAGCACCGCCGCATGCGCGTTCGCCGAGTCCTACTGGCAGCTGCTGGTCTTCCGCGCCCTCGGCGGCACCGGATCGACGATGTTCACGGTCTCGGTCGTCGCGCTGCTGGTCCGCCTCGCGCCGCCGCACCTGCGCGGACGGGCGTCGGGGCTGTGGGCGACGAGCTTCCTGCTCGGCAACATCTCCGGGCCGATCATCGGCGGCTTCATGGTCGGCTTCTCCCTGCGACTGCCGTTCCTGACCTACGGCGCGACGCTCTTCATCGCGGCGATGGTCGGATGGCTCATGCTGCGCAACTCCACCCTCGCGGCACCCGACCGGGACAACACCGTCCCGCCCCTCACGGTCCGCGAGGCATTGCGCCACCGTGCCTACCAGGCAGCCCTGCTGTCGAACTTCAGCAACGGCTGGGCCGTGTACGGCGTGCGGGTCGCGCTCGTGC